>NZ_OX216966.1:1170000-1545000 GCF_945605565.1 Paenibacillus dendritiformis
GGGTATTTGCTGCGCGCCTGTGCAATCATCGCCTCCGATTTGTCGATGCCGACCACATGAGCGCCGCTCTCCCGGATGCGGGCCGTGATATCTCCGGTGCCGCAGCCGACATCCAGCACCGATTCCCCTGCCATTGGCTGGAGCAGGCCAATCACATTTTGCCCATGGGCGGACACGAACCCTAGCTTGCTGTCATACAGTTCAGGACACCACTCATCTGCCATTACTAGCTCACTCCTTTTTGGCTTCGGTATGGCTTGATTATGGCACAAACTACTTTATTGATTAAATATATGAATCCTATTATTTTTATAACTAATAACAATAAGTTAATTTATTATGTTAACAAACAGTGACATACCTCACAGATTTGAAGAGAAAATTATTAAAACAAATGGAAAATTGTCCGTATATCTATTACAGTTAAGAAAGGAAGAAACAAGTAGAAAAGGGTGAATCCATTGGCAAAAACTACGAAACACCGAGCGACCTCAAGCTCGCGCAAAGGAAAAAAAGGAAATGACCGCGCCTTTTTGTTAATGATCCCCATCGCGATTGTCGTTTTGGCCGTTCTCATTTATGTATTGAATCAGCAAGGGGAGAAAATGAAGCAGGAAGAGATGGCGAACCAGCCTCCGGTTGAATTCAACATCGAGGGACAGCCTACGCTTGGGAATGCCGATGCCGCCGTGTCGATAGTGGAATTCGGCGATTACAAGTGCCCGGCCTGCAAAATTTGGAATGATACCGTATACCCTCAATTGAAAGCGGACTATATTGACACTGGCAAAGTGAAATTCACGTTTTTGAATAAACTCGTCATTCCGGGCTCCGAATTGGCGGCCGAGACGGCCGAAGAGGTGTTCCGCCAGCAGCCGGAAGCGTTCTGGTCGTTCCATCATGAGCTGTACCGCGCGCAGCAGGAAGAGAGAAAAGACTGGGCGACCGCGCCGTTCCTCGTCGATTTCGCCCAGCGTACTGTGCCGGATCTCGATACGGCCCAGCTGGAAAAGGCGCTTCAGGATCGCACGATGCGGGATGAAGTGATGAAGGACGAACAGCAAGCGGCTCAGGCCCAGGTCCACGGCACGCCGACGGTGTTCGTGGACGGTGTGGAGTTCAACGGCGATTATCTTGATTATGAAGGCCTCAAAGCGATGATCGATAAAGCTTTGGAGCAGGCGAAATAAACGGAACTGGGGGAACCGCTATGTCGAGCATTCGAAGATATGCTTTGCATCTCGCTTGGCTCGTCGCCGTCATCGCGACGGGCGGCAGCTTATATATGAGCGAAATTCTGCTCTGGGAGCCATGCAAGCTGTGCTGGGTACAGCGTATCTTCATGTACCCGCTTGTTCTGCTGCTGGGGATTGCCGCTTACCGCGGCGACCGGGGGATTTTCCGCTACACCTTGCCGCTGTCGATTATCGGAGGCTCGGTGTCCATTTATCATTACATGGTGCAGAAAGTTCCTGGCATGGAGGAGATCTCGCCTTGCCGGACCGGCGTGCCTTGCGGTTCCGATTACCTTGATTTATTCGGTTGGATTACGATTCCGTTGTTGGCTCTCGTTGCTTTTGTCTTGATTACGATCCTGTTGTTCACCGCGAGTAAGGACGAATCCGAAGAGTAGAGACAAACCATACCGTTCATCAATCATGGGGAGATGACAAGATGAAATTCGGATTTCAGGCGAAAATGGTGTTGGGGTTGCTGATCGTATCGGCGGTCACGTATGCGACCAGCGGATTTTTCATCTTTATTTTGAAGCCGGTATTGGCGCCGGATATGAACGCCGTGGTCTATGATGCCATTATTTTTGCGCTTGGCATCTTCTGGACATGCTTCCTTGGCTGGCTGGCCGCCCGCTTCATCGTCAAGCCGCTGACCCAGTTGGCGAAGGCGGCTGACGAAGCGGCGCAGGGCAATCTGAATGTCGACATTCCGGCCTACCGGTTTCATGATGAGATTCGCGTTCTCGTCGAATCATTCGGGACGATGATACGTAATCTCCGTAGCATGATTGCGGAGATTAAGCAGAGCGTGGAGATCACGACGCGCAATACGGAGATGCTGGGGGATGCGATGTCGGCGGCCGCCGAGCAGATTGAGCATATTTCACGGACGGCGGAGGAGATGAACCGGGGGGCCGAGCAGCAGGCCGAATGGACGGCCGAATCAGCGGCGACGGTCGAGCGGATCCACGAATCCGCGCTGGACGTGCAGCGCCAGGCAAGCGACACCGAGCGGATGACCTCCGACATGCTGGGAGCGCTGGCCGACAGCGAGGACATGCTCAAATCGATTATCGACGGCATGCTTCATGCCGCGGAATCCGGCCAAGCCTCCATTCAGACGGTGGAACGCCTGAATGATCAGGCCGCCCAGATTGGGGATATCTCCATCGCCGTGCGGGAGATCGCGGATCAGACGCATCTCCTCGCCTTGAATGCTTCGATCGAAGCGGCCCGGGCCGGAGAGCAGGGGGCCGGCTTCGCGGTTATCGCCTCCCAGGTGCGCAAGCTCGCCGAACAGAGCGCTGAAGCCGTCGGCAGCATTAACGAGCGCATCGTACATATGCAGTCCCAGGTTGAAGAAGCGGTTCGGCTCATTACCGCACAGGTGGAGATGGTGAGCGTCGAAGCGGGAAAAAAAGACGATGCCGCGGAAGCGCTTCACACGATTGCGGAAGTAACCCGGCGGGCATCCTCCTCAATGCGCGATATTGCATCGGCGGTCGGACAGCAGACCGAGCAATTTGCAGCTACCCTCGGGCAGACGAAGCAGATGGCCGTCGTCGTGGGAGAGATGGCGTCAGGCACAAGGCAGGTAGCGAGCGCCACGCAGGAGCAGACCGCGATGATGCAGGAGATCGCGGCATCCTCGGAAGTGCTGCGAGAACAGGCAGTCCGCTTGAAGCGGCAGACGGAAGTGTTCCGAGGCTGAGCCTCAAGCCGAATGGGATAATGGACTTGAACGAGACTTGCACCGATATGAGCGGGGCAAGTCTCTTTTTGCAACATTTGTGCATGCAGGTGGCAAAAAAATTGCATGTTCATTTGCAGGAAAACCGCTATCATGAAGGTAAGGTCTGCTATAGATCGAAGGAGCAGGTATTATCAGGATGATATCGGCGAAGGAGAGAAACCAATGACAACGCTTTCTTATGACCAAGGGCAATTTACGATGGGAGACCGCCCCATTCAGCTTATTTCCGGTGCGATACATTATTTTCGCGTCGTGCCGGCCTATTGGGAGGATCGCCTGCGCAAAATCAAGGCGATGGGCTGCAACTGCATCGAGACGTACGTAGCCTGGAATCTGCATGAGCCGCGCGAGGGCGAGTTCCATTTCGAAGGCATGTCGGATGTGGCGGAATTCGTCCGTCTCGCCGGCGAGCTTGGCTTGTATGTGATTGTTCGCCCAAGCCCGTACATTTGCGCCGAGTGGGAATTCGGCGGCCTGCCAGCTTGGCTGTTGAAGGATGACATGAGATTGCGCTGCAACGATCCGCGCTTTTTGGAGAAGGTGGCAGCTTATTATGATGCGCTGCTCCCTCAACTGACGCCGCTGTTGGCTACCAAGGGCGGTCCGATTATTGCCGTTCAGATCGAGAACGAATATGGAAGCTACGGCAACGATCAGGCCTATCTGCAAGCGCAGCGGGCGATGCTGATCGAGCGCGGAGTCGACGTGCTGCTGTTCACCTCGGACGGCCCTCAGGATGATATGCTGCAGGGAGGCATGGCGGAAGGCGTGCTCGCGACCGTCAACTTCGGTTCCCGCCCGAAGGAAGCGTTCGACAAGCTCAAGGAGTACCAGCCGGATGGGCCGCTTATGTGCATGGAATATTGGAACGGCTGGTTCGACCATTGGTTCGAACAGCACCATACCCGCGATGCGGAGGATGCGGCTCGCGTGCTTGACGACATGCTCGGCATGGGCGCCTCCGTTAATTTCTATATGGTGCACGGAGGCACGAACTTTGGCTTCGGCAGCGGCGCCAACCACAGCGATAAATATGAACCGACCGTTACAAGCTATGATTATGATGCGGCGATTAGCGAGGCCGGGGATTTGACGCCGAAGTACCATGCATTCCGTGAAGTTATCGGCAAATATGTCTCCCTTCCGGAAGGAGATCTGCCGGCGAATACGCCGAAGGCGGACTATGGTTCCGTCCCGGTTACCCGCCGTGTGAAGCTGTTCGATACGCTGGAGCCGATGACGGAGGTCCGGGACAGCATCTGTCCGGAACCGATGGAGAAATACGGCCAGAACAACGGCTTCATTATGTATTCGACTCGCGTCAGCGGGCCGCGTCCAGAGAGCCGGTTAACGATTCAGGATGTGCGGGATCGGGCGCTGGTCTTTCTCGATCGCAAGCTGGTTGGCGTCGTGGAGCGCTGGAATCCGCAATCGATACCGGTCACGATACCAGAAGGCGGCGCTCAACTGGACATCCTGATCGAGAATATGGGCCGGGTCAATTACGGGCCTCAACTGTACGACCGCAAAGGCATAACGCACGGGGTGCGCTTGAACGGACAGTTCCTGTTCCATTGGCAGGTCCGTTCGCTGGAGCTGGAGACGCTGGCCGGCTTGAGCTTCGATGCGGCGGCTGCTGCGGCATGGGAAGAGGAGCAGCCCGGATTCTATGAAGCGAAGCTCGTTATTGAGGACGAGCCGAAAGATACCTTCCTTCGTCTGGACGGATGGAAGAAGGGCGTTGTCTTCATGAACGGCTTCAATCTGGGCCGTTATTGGGAAGTAGGCCCGCAGCAAGCGCTCTATGTTCCGGCCCCGGTTCTGCGTCAGGGCGAGAATGAGATCATTGTGTTCGAGCTGCATCGGGAAGGGAAGCCGCTGCGCTTTGAGGCAGCTCCGTCACTGTCGAAATAAATAGGCTTTCGTTCATATAGATAGCCAAAATATTGCATGTTGATTTTCTAGCCAAAGCGTTATGATGGGAAAAACGTTGATGTTCAACCGCAATTTCAGTTCCAGCAGCAGCGGTTCGCCAGCGCCGTGAACCATGCGAGCGGCAGAGGAGTGAGAACTCGATGTATATTGGCTTGAAAAATATGTTCTACAAGGAAACGCGCACATGGAAGGGATGGATCCATTACACCCAGCATGCTTCTGATGGCAGTGCCCCGCATGAGATAGCCAGTTGCAGGCGGGACAGCGCCGCGTTCCAGGTGCTTGTGGCGGATGATCAGCCTTTTCTGCTAACGACGCGGCCGGATGCGCTGTTTTGGAAGGGGGGCGCGCTTCGCATCGCCCGAATCGAAGTGACGGCCGAGGGCGTTCACGTACAGCCGGAGATCAAGCTTATCGGCTTCATCGAAGATGATGACGGCACACCGAAGGCCGATCTGCTGCTGGAGGATGCCCATATTCATGTGCAAGCCCGGCAGGTGCAGCCGGTATGGGTGGAATGGCATGCGGACGAGAAGATGAAGCCGGGCACCTACGAAGGCAAGGTGCGCATCTACACGCATACGTTGTTCGAGGACGAACAGCTGGCAGGAGAATGCGACTTCCGGTGGACCGTATTGCCTGACACGCTGCCCGAGCCGCACGATTACCGGTTTTATCTTGATTTGTGGCAGCATAGCTCCAATATTGCTCGCAAATACCATACCGGGTACTGGACGGAAGAGCATTTCTCCGTGCTGGATGCGTACCTGGAGAGCATGGCCCAGTTGGGGCAGAAGGCATTGACCGTCATCGTATCCGAGATTCCGTGGTCCGGACAATTCTCGCATAACGACCGCGAGCCGTCCGATCTGTTCGAGTACAGCATCGTCGGCGTCAGCAGAAGCGCGGACGGAGCCTTCCATTATGATTTTTCCTCGCTGGACCGATATATTGCGCTTGGAGAGAAGCATGGCATTCGCGAGGAGATTGAGGTCTTCGGGCTGTTGAACATTTGGCAGGAAGCTGAATCGGGTTACGGTGCCATTGTCGAGGGGGCTCCCGACGGTGTAAGGGTTCGATACTACGATGAAGCGAGCGGAACATACCGCTTTATACGGGAAGATCAGGACTTGAAGGCGTATGTTCAGGCGTTGGAGCAGCACTTTGTCACGACCGGCCGGATTGATCGCGTCCGCATTTTGGCAGACGAGCCGGCAGAGTACGATCTGTTCAATCGCCGCCTGACCTGGCTGCGCAGCGCGGCTCCTTCCTTCCGTTACAAGGTTGCGATCAACCACGTTGAGTTTGTGGAAAAAGGCTTGGAAGGCGTATCCGATTATGTGCCCTTGTTCAATTGCGTCGTGAAGGAGCATCAGCGGCTGATGGACCAGCGTCCGTCGATCGAGGGCAAGCTGCTCTATTACGTCTGCTGCAACCCGGCCCGCCCGAATACGTTCCTGGCTTCCCCGCCGCTGGAGAGCCGTCTCATCGCTTGGTTCGCGGAGCGCCTTGGCACGGATGGCTTTTTGCGCTGGAACTATACCGTCTGGCCCGATAAGCCGCTGGAACGGATCGCCTACCGTTCTGAAATATGGAAGGCCGGAGATACGAATTTCGTCTACCCGGGTCCGCTCGGCAAGCCTTTGCTATCCCTGCGTTATAAATGGCTCCAGCGCGGCATCCGTGACTACGAATTGATGCAGATCATGAAGGCAGAGGGCAAATCCACCCAGGTGCAGGCTGCCCTTGACCGCGTTTTCCGGTATGGAGACATACTGGAATGCGATCCCGAGCGCGGAGCTGCTCCCGAAGCCATGTACAGCCTCAAGGCCGAAGATTACGACAGCCTGCTGTTCCAGCTTGCATCCGCCCCGGCTCAGGCCTAACATATTGAATACAGGTGGCATCCGCACTTTGCGGGTGCCGCTTTTTATTTTGGAGGACGGAGAGTCGTCGAATAGAGGGGGGATTGTATCCCTTATAGACATTCTCCCCGCGGCTCAGGAAGGGAAGCAGGTGCACGTGGCGCTTATGAGCAATCACCCCGTGGCTCAGAAAGGGAAGCAGGTAGGTGCGGCGCTTAGGTGCGATCTCCTCGCGGCTCAGGAAAGGAAGCAGGTGAGTGCGGCGCTTACGAGCAATCTCCCCGCGGCTCAGAAAGGAAGCTGGTGAGTGCGGCGCTTACGAGCAAACTCCCTGCGGCTCAGGAAAGGAAGCAGGTGCATGCGGTTCTTATGAGCAATCTCCCCGCGGCTCAGAAAGGAAGCAGGTGCATGCGGTTCTTATGAGCAATCTCCCCACGGCTCAGAAAGGAAGCAGGTAGGTGAGGCGCTTATGAGCAATCTCCCCGCGGCTCAGAAAGGGGAGCAGGTGGGTGCGGTGCTTATGAGCAATCTCCCCGCGGCTCAGAAAGGAAGCAGGTGGGTGAGGCGCTTATGAGCAATCTCCCCGCGGCTCAGAAAGGAAGCAGGTGGGTGAGGCGCTTATGAGCAATCTCCCCGCGGCTCAGGAAGGGAAGCAGGTGGGTGCAGCGCTTATAAGCAATCTCCCCGTGGCTCAGGAAGGGAAGCAGGTGGGTGCGGTGCTTATGAGCAATCTCCCCGTGGCTCAGGAAGGGAAGCAGGTGGGTGCGGTGCTTATGAGCAATCTCCCCGTGGCTCAGAAAGGAAGCTGCGTGCATGACTCTTATGATCAATCTCCCAACGACTCAGGAATGAATCGGTCCGGTATGGATGTAGATGCAGGCTGCTTTTATTCGCTGCTTTTGCTTGAAAATGGGCCTTCATTCGTAAGGTGCAAAGGACGTAGTGCGGTAAAAGATGAGTATTTGGCAAGAACTAATGACCATGGGGATGCTGGGTTGATGTACCGCCATCCCCAAGTTATGAGTCGATGGGATATTGACTAAAAGGACTTGAGATGGGAGGTCTGCGGAGGCAGAGGGGCAATCCGCTAGCGGCTCAGGAACGAGTAAGTTGGGTAGGAAAGCAGGTGCAAGGGTTAGAGCAGTTATTGAGTTAATCTAGAGGGAACGAAGGCGGCCAAGAATATTTAACGTGCTGATGTACAGGTTCTCCCGGTGGTATGAGCCGATGGGATAGTGCCCAAAAGGGGAGAAAGAGCCAGCTGTGGAAGGGGCTATTGAGATGATGAGTACGCAAGTAGCATGGCTAGGAGAGTCTTCCAGAGGCGGTCATCCTGGAACAAGGCGGGAACCGATGACTGCCCCCGAGGGTTCCGGTTCCGGGACGAGTGCATGTCGGGCATGCACTCCCCGGTTGGCTTGGCTGTGAAGCATCATGTGGCGCGATGAATGGACGCATGCGCTGCTTCTTCTTGGGCTTGGTATGCGGGATATGGCTGTTGAACCGAGGCCGAGTCTTGGTGTTTGCTCGGATCGATTTCCTCCATTTCGCGGGCAGTAGGAAGGCCGGTTTGTTGGATGACGAATTGGGTTACTTTGTCGGCATACCGTTCTTTGTCATAGCAATAGGCAACCGCATGGGTAGCTTGGTCTATCAGCAGCAGTTCCTTGGGCTCGGGCTTGGCCTCGTACATATCGATGCTCATTTTGGTCGGGACGAATATATCCGCTGCTCCGTGGATGAACAGGATCGGAAGCTTGCAGGTTCGCATTACCTTGATCGGGCTGACATCTTGCAAGCGGAATCCGGCTTTGCTTTCCAGCAGGATGTCGATCAGCTTCATGAAGGGCCAGGTCGGAAGGCGATTCAGTACGGTGACCTGATGGCGTATGAGCTCTGTCAGATCGGAATAGGGACAGTCGGCAACGATGAATTTCACGCGCGGATGAGGATTGGCTGCGTACTCCAGCACGGTGCCCCCGCCAAAAGACTGGCCATGCAGCCCGATGGTGCAGTCCTTTCCTTTATTCCCGATAATCCATTCTACCCAGGCTTCAATGTCGCGCTTTTCCTTCAATCCGAAGGTGGTGCGGATCCCCTCGCTCTGTCCGTGCCGCCGCTGATCGATCAAAAGGGCATTGTACCCGAGCTTGAAGAACATGTTCATGAATTGGGCCGACCACGGAAGGGCGGATGTGTATCCATGCACGATAATGATAATTCGATCGGAATAGGGATGCTTTTCAATGTACGTGCCGTGAAGCTTCAATCCGTCGTGGCTGCGAATAAAAATTTCTTCTTTGTCGCAATCGTCGAACTCTTTTTTGGTGAAGACGCGATACTGCTCCAGCAGCTCGAAGCAATTGTCGTAGGTGGCTGGTTTTT
Source organism: Paenibacillus dendritiformis (assembly GCF_945605565.1). Classification (NCBI taxonomy): domain Bacteria; kingdom Bacillati; phylum Bacillota; class Bacilli; order Caryophanales; family Paenibacillaceae; genus Paenibacillus; species Paenibacillus dendritiformis. The sequence continues at coordinate 1,179,174 of NZ_OX216966.1, forward strand.
TGCGGGTCATCTGATGGACGGCATATCTCGGAACAATCCATGCGATTAGAACGAAGATAATGATGAGGGTGGAGGCCAGGAAGATGTAGATCATATCCGCGTGTTCCCCTTGTCAGTTATTGTCGAGACGATGTTACTAGGTTGTGCAGGAAAATGGCAATTTACACATCCCCGGGTGACCTGACACTGCCGCTCGCCTAACCGGTCACGATTGGCGTTCGCGGTAGAGGTTCTATACAATGGGGAAAAAGAGATGCGAAAGGATAAGACACCATGTCCGAACTTCATTCAACTCATTCGACATTTATCGAGCGTAATCCGAAGAAGGCGCCGCGCCGGCTGCTTATCGCCGGAACTGGAAGCGGGACCGGGAAGACGACGGTCACCCTTGGACTGATGCGGGCGCTTACCCGCCAGGGATGGAAGGTCCAACCGTTCAAATGCGGGCCGGATTACATCGATCCGACTTATCATACCGCCGTATGCGGAGCAAACTCTCGCAATCTGGATGAATGGATGTGCGGAGCGGAAGCGATGAGGTCGACCTTCCTCCGCCATTCCGCCGCGGCGGATATCGCGCTTATCGAGGGCGTGATGGGGATGTACGACGGGCGCCGAGCCGACAGCGATGAGGGGAGCGCGGCTTCGATTGCGAAGAAGCTCGACTGCCCGGTGCTGCTCGTCATTGATGCGTCAGGCATGGGGCGGAGCGCCGCGGCGATCGTGCTCGGCTTCCAGCAGCTTGATCCTGAGGTCCGCCTGGCTGGCGTCATCGCGAACCGGGTTGGCAGCGAAGGCCATGGCAAGCTGATCCGGGAAGCGGTAGAGCAGGTGTGCGGCGTGCCGCTGGTGGGCTATGTGCTGCGGGAAGACGGATTGCAGGTGCCGGAGCGGCATCTCGGTCTCGTCCCGGCCGTGGAGCGAGGCGGGCTGGAGACGCTGTTCGACCGGATGGCCGACGCCGTCGAGGCGCATACGGATATAGAGGCGCTGCTGCAGATTGCAACGGTTGCTGCGGCGAATCGGGAGGAGGCGGTCAACGGAGGCGGCGCGATGGAGCGGCCGGACGCGGCCCCCTTGTCCGTGCATGAAGCGGGCCCGGCGGGAGGAGCCGGAACGGATGTGCCGACCGGCGGGTCGGAGCGGCGACTGCGGCTGGCGCTCGCTTATGATGCCGCGTTTCATTTCTATTACGCGGATAATCTGGAGATGCTCGAAGAGGCAGGCTTCGAGCTGGTGCGGTTCTCGCCCCTCCTGGACGAGCCGGTGCCCGAGGATGCCGACGGGCTCTATATCGGGGGCGGCTTCCCCGAGGCATTTGCCGAGCAATTGGCGCGATGCGGCCGGACGCTCGGTTCGATACGGGAAGCCGTGGAGGCGGGCATGCCGACGTTCGCCGAATGCGGCGGGTATATGCTGCTGATGGAGCGGCTCCTTACCGTCAACGGCGAAGTCTGCCCGCTGGCCGGTCTGCTTCCGGGCGAGACGCGGATGGGAACGAAGCTGGCCGCGCTGGGTTACCGGGAGGTGACCGGCACGGACGGTAACTTCTTGCTCCGGGGCGGCACGGCGAGAGGTCATGAGTTCCATTATTCGACGATCGAGGAGCCTGAGGCCGGGCCGAAGCAAGCTTATCCTCCGGCCTATCTGTCCCGGGGAAGGGCCGGAGAGAAGCCGGAAGGAGCGGTTCATCCGGCCGGTCTGCCGCTCGTTGCCGGGTATACGCATCTGCATTTCGCGTCGAATCCGGAGATCGTGGCGAATTGGCGCCAGGCCTGTGTCGCATTTCGTCAAAAACGTATATAATGAATCAGTACGGGTCTAAAAATGTCAAGGCCAGTATACGATATCCAGCTAGCTATGCCGCGATTGCGGCAAGTGCCGACTAGCGCCAACTATATGTTGACATACTTCATGCATATATCTATGCAATGATCGAAAGGATTTGGAACCGATGTGTGGCATTGCCGGAATCTATCATTTTCATGATCAACAACCATCCGAACATATCATTCGCAGCATGATGGACCTGATCCATCACCGGGGACCGAACGATGCGAAGCTGTGGATCGGCGACCGGGTCGGCCTGGGCTTCCGCCGGCTGTCCATCATTGACGTTGCTGAAGGCGCGCAGCCGCTGAGCAACGAGGATGATTCGGTATGGATTATTTTTAATGGCGAGATATATAACTATTTGGAGCTGCGTGAGGATCTGCTCAGCCGCGGCCATCAGTTCAAAACCAATACAGATACGGAATGTATCCTGCACTTGTATGAAGAATACGGAACGAAGTGCGTCCACCATCTCCGGGGGATGTTCGGCTTCGCGATCTGGGATCGGAACAAGCAAGAGCTGTTCCTGGCCCGCGATCATTTCGGCATTAAGCCGCTGTACTATTACATGAACGACGAGATGCTCGCCTTCGGGTCGGAGATCAAGAGCATTTTGGCCGTGCCGGGCGTGGCCCGTCAGGTCAATATGAATGGCTTTTACAACTATTTGACCTTCCAATATGTTCCCGATCCGGAGACGATGTACGCCGGCATCTATAAGCTGCCGCCGGCTCATTCTATGACAATTCCTCTGGGCGGGCAGCCTGTTATCGAGAAATATTGGGACCCGATGTTCGAACCGGTCGATCGTCCGCTTACGCAGGTTATCGACGAGATTCGCCACGTCATGCGCGATTCGGTAGAGCATCATCTGCACAGCGAGGTCGAACGCGGATGCTTCCTGTCGAGCGGCATCGACTCGACGATTACGTCCACGCTCATGCGTTCCATCGAGCCGATCAAGACGTTCAGTGTCGGCTTCGAGGGGCCGAACAATGAGACGATTATCGCCCGCGATACGGCCCGGCAGATCGATACCGATCATTATGATCGAATGATTACGCAGGAGATGTATTTCGACGCGGTACCGCGCGCGATCTGGCATTTGGACGAGCCTGTAGCCGATCCATCCGCGATCGCGCTGTACGAGGTTGCGCGGCTGGCGAAGGAGCATGTGACGGTCGTGCTGTCCGGGGAAGGCGCGGACGAACTGTTCGGCGGCTATCGCATCTACCGCGAGCCGCATTCGCTGCGCTATCTGTCCTGGATGCCGGAAGGAATGCAGCGCGTCGTGAACAAGATGGTGCGTGCCGTACCGTTCTCTTTCTATGGGAAAAACTACTTGCTGCGGGGAACGACTCCGCTGGAGGAGCGCTTCCTGGGCAATGCCAATATCATGACCGACGATGCAAAGGCCGAGCTGCTGCGCGTCGGCGCGGAAGAGATAGCGGCCTACCAGAAGCCGTTCGATATCGCGCGCCGTTACTATGATCGCACCCGCCATCTCGATCCGGTGTCGCGGATGCAATATATCGATATGAATCTGTGGATGCCGGGCGATATTCTGATGAAGGCGGACAAGCTGACGATGGCGCATTCGCTGGAGCTGCGCGTGCCGTTCCTGGACCGGAAGGTGTTCGACGTGGCCCGTACGATTCCGGCTTCCTACCGGATTGCCGAGAAGACGACGAAGTACGCGCTCCGCAAGGCGATGGAGGGCATTATTCCGGATTCGGTGCTCCACCGGCCGAAGCTCGGCTTCCCTGTCCCGATGCGCGATTGGCTGCGTACGGAGCGGGCCGGCATCATGTGGGAGGAACTGGCTGCGAGCGGCATCGATCCGCTCGTCAACCTGAGCGCGGTGGAAGAAATGTTCAGCCGCCACCGCAACGGCCAAGGCGACTACTCCCGCAAAATCTGGGTGCTCTACGTGTTCGGACTCTGGTACCGGACGTATATGCGGAAGCAATAATCCGGTCCGGTGTAAAGAATATGATGAGTTGAAAGGCGCTTCTCCTTGGAGAGGCGCTTTTTTTGGTGAGCCAGGGGAGACAATATCGCGATATCAAGCGAAGTTTTTTGTTGGCATTACTCTTTTCGATACCTTTTACGGTGAGTGATGTCCTGTTTTTTCGATGACATATAAAAATGCAAGCTGCAGGCCGGACTCTCCTCGGAGATATGGCTTGCAGCTTGTTGTCTTTAGGCTGGCTGGGCGGAATTCCGGTCCGACCCTTCCTTGGCAGGATGGCGTCTTCGGCCCGGGTCGTCGCGGGAGATACGGCCGCTGCCGATCAGCAGGGAGATGACGATGCCGGCGATGATGAATCCGAGTCCCGTCAGAAAGACGGATGAGAAGGAAGCCGACCACGCTTCCTTCAGCGTGTTGAGCACGGCAATCTTGGCTTGGCCTTCGAGCGGCAGCATCGCCGGGTTGATCAGAAGCTGATATAAGGTGTTCGAATCCGTTCCGATCCTGTCGAGGACGGCCTGCGTTACCGGATCGGCGTTCTGTATGGCTGCGGTGATGTTCCTTGCGATATCGGCGTTCATAATGACGTTGAAGAGCGTCGTGCCAATGGTGCTCCCGATGGAACGGAAGAAGGTCGTCGCCGAGGTGACGGTACCGAGCTGTTCGCGGGGGAATGCGTTTTGGACGACGATGGTAATGAGCGGCATCACCAGGCCCATTCCGAAGCCGAGCACCATCATGAAGCCGTAGGCCGTGAATGGAGTCGTATGGATGCCCATGGTGGACATGAGCAAGAAGCCAAGGGCGCTGATCACCATCCCGGAAGCCATAACGGTGCGGTAAGGGAGCTTGAGCACAAGCCGGCCGCCGAGCACGCTGGCGATGATGAGCGCGATCATCATCGGAGTCATGGTGGATCCGGCCTGGGTCGGCGTGACCCCGAGGACGCCCTGCATGAACATCGGCACGAACATAATGGCGCCGAACATCCCGAGCCCGACCAGGAAGCCGAGCCCGACGGCGACATTGAAGACGCGGCTGCGGAACAACGACATGTCGATAATCGGATCGGCCGCGCGGTGCTCGATCGGGATGAAGACGAGGAACAGCGCCAGGGCCACGCCAAATATAAACAGACTGTAAGGGGATGTCCAGGCATACTTTGCATGATCGAGCGACAGGCCGTACAGCAGCAGCACGATTCCCGGAATGAGCGTGAAAATGCCGAGCCAGTCAATGTGAACTTTTTTGTTCTTGTCGCGTGGGCTGCTCATCGATTTCATTCCGATAAAAATGAGCGCGGTCGAGACCAGGCCGAAGGGGACGTTGATGAGAAAAATCCAGTGCCAGCTAATATGATCAACGATCAAGCCGCCGAGAAAAGGCCCGACGATGGAACTAAGCCCGAAGATGGCCCCGAACGCGCCCTGCCACTTCGCCCGCTGGGCCGGGGTGAACATCATCCCGATAATCGTCTGGGACATGGGCATAAGCAGGCCGCCTCCAATCCCTTGAATGGCGCGGTAACCAATCAATTGGCCCATGTTGACCGCGGTTGCACAAAGGAAGGAACCGATAACGAAAATAATCCATCCGGTCAAATAAATAAACCGGCTCCCGAACAGATCCGCCAGCTTGCCCGAGAGCGGGATGACGGTAGTCGAACAGATCATGTACGCCGTCGTTACCCAGGCGAAGATGGCGAATCCGCTTAATTCCTTAATAATGGTCGGCATGGCCGTGCCTACGACGGTCTGTTCCAGCGAACTGAAAAACATCCCCATTATGAGACCGATGAGAACCATGTTGCGTTGAGATTTCGCTATGTCCTTCACCGCCATGAGTGGCCTCCTTTCCGTACGCTGCGCGTCTTCGAAGAGGGCTTCGCCGCGCTTGCTCCGTCTTTACTTTCTTCAGGTTAAGCGGTATGATGCTAATTGAATTTTTCAGTGGACGGGCAGGTAAAGCGCCATAAGGTCTTCCCGATCTGTATTAAGTTGGGTTGGGCCGTACGATTTTATGCGTCTGCGCCGGTTCGGAAGGTTGGAAGCCCGTCCCGGCGGGCGCTTCTAAGATAAGGGGGGAGGACTTATGAGCTGGCTGCTTCGCATCGACCCCTTGACGAAGGGAATATGGCTGCTAAGCACCGGACTGGCCGTCATGATCAGCACGCAGGTGGAGTGGCAGGCCGGCTGGTTCCTTGCCGTTCTGCTCATCGCGCTGACCGGAAGCGGGTGGACAGCGCAGCGCTGGAAGATGGTGGGCGTATGGATTGGCGGTTTCGCCCTTCCGCTAATGCTGTTCCAGTGGCTGGTCCTGCCTGGCGATACGCCGTGGCTGACGGCAGGGAAGCTTACCTTGACGCGGGAAGCCGGTCTCCAGTCGTCCGCGCTGACGCTGAGGGCGATGTCGTTGTTCCTGTCATCGCTCGTCTATGCGGGAACGACGGCGCCGCGCGATGTCGTCCTCGCCATGTCACGCTACTTGCGGCTGCCGGACCGCTTCGCGTACGCGGCAGCGATCGCGCTGCGCTTCGTGCCGATTCTGCTGGCCGAGACGGCCCGGATCCGGCACGCTGAGCGCCTGCGCCGCCTCGTTCCGCCGCACAGCGTGGCGGAACGGCTTGAACGGCTGCAGCGCGTCATCGCCGGTGCGGCTGCGCATACGCTCCGCCGCGTGCAGGACGTGGCCACGGCGATGGAGGCGAAGCGCTTCGGCGCCGCCCCGCGCACGTATCGGCGCCGGCTCGTCTTCGCGGCGCCGGGTATCGGACTGGCCCTGGCTTCGGCGTTAGCAGCCGCCGCCACCTGGTGGTACGGCTAAGCGGCCGGCAACCCGTACCGTCCCGGGGCTTTGGGTCCCGGGCAGAGGCAGGCCCCGCTTTTTTACTTGCATTTCCAGCGCATGGCTTGTAACGTGTAAAGAAGAAATGGGATGCCGGATTATCGCATCCTTCCGCATTAGGGAGACCATAAGGGAGAGTTGACCACAGATGACATCATCCAACACGCGATTATGGCGTTCGCTGACCTTGAGCGAATGGGTTCTCATGGCCCTGCTGGCCGCGGCGAACGGGGTGCTGACGAGCGGCTTGTCCTGGCTGAACAAGCTGCTGCACTCGTTGGGCGGGCCGATGCTGACGTCATCCATCGTAGGGTTATATATGATTTACGGCCTGCTGGCCGCCTATATTATTCGCAAGCCGGGCGCGGCGATGCTGACCTACGCGCTCGGCGCCGTCGTGCAGATTCTGCTCGGCACCGCCTACGGCGCCTGGTCTGCGATTGTAGCCGCGCTATGCTACGGCATCGTCATCGAGCCGCTGCTGTATCTGTTCCGTTACCGGCGCTACGATTGGCCGGCCATGCTCTTTATCGGCTTGGCGGCGGTCCCGATCTGGTTCGTCGTCTCCGCCTTCATGTTCGGCTACATTTATTATGAGACGTGGGTATTGATTGCGACGCTCGTGATTCGCTGTCTCAGCGGCCTTGCGCTCTGCGGCGCATTGACGAAGCTGGTTGGCGATCGGTTGGCGCCCGCGCGGGCTGTCCGCCCGTTCGCTCTGGGGAAGGCCTGCCGCGAGCATCGGGGATAGGGGGCTTCCACGATGGGATTTTTGCGTGAAGAGGTCATGCGCATCGAGCGCGTGACCTTTACCTATTTGGGCGCGGACGAGCCGGCCCTCCGCGATTGCAGCTTCACGCTGCGTCGGGGCGATATCGTCTATATCGCCGGAGCGAACGGAAGCGGCAAGACGACGCTGTGCAAGCTGCTGGCTGGCGTGATGCAGCCCCATGAAGGCACGCTGCAGGGGAAGGCGGCGCTGCCGGAGGGCGAGACGACCGCATTGGCCGGATTGGCTTTGCAGGATGCCGACTCTCAGCTCATTCTCGGCACGGTGGAGGACGAGCTGGCCTTCGCTCCGGAAAATATGGGGCTGCCTGCGGATGAAGTGAGGCGCAGAGTGGAGGAGCAGCTCGAAGCGTTCGGGCTCAAATCGCTGCGTGAGGCGCCGATTACGGATCTGTCAGGGGGAGAGAAGCAGCGGACGGCTCTCGCTGCGGTCATGACGATGGAGCCGGAGGCGCTCATCCTGGACCAGGCCTGGAGCCATCTGGATGCGGCCTCCCGGGAGCGGCTCCTCCAGACGCTTCGCGCAGGGCGTCAGGCCGGGCGAACGGCGGTGTTGGCCGGGGCCCGGCTGGAGGATTGGATCGGGCGCCTGCCCGATGTGCGGCTGCTGCTGCTGGAGGAGGGGCGCATCATCTATGATGGCGGCTTGCAAGAAGCGGAAGCGGCGGCCGCACTGGACAAGCTGCGGGCCGCCACGCCGGCGCAGCCGTCAGTGCGGGCCGACGCTGTCCCTGATGACCGGGCGGACGGCAGGCGGCTGCCTGGGGAGCACCCAGGGAAAGCCCCCGTCCTGCAAGTACGGGACGTAGCGTTCCGGTACGGGAAAAGGCGGAAGGATAACGCCAGCTTGAACGGCCGGGAACAGGCGCTTCGCGAGGTCTCGTTCGAGCTGTACCAGGGACAATGCCTGCTTCTTCGCGGATCGAACGGAGCAGGCAAATCAACCTTGTTCAAACTCCTGACGAAGGGCATGCCGCGGCAAGCGGGACGGATGTCCGGGGAGATCCGGCTGGCCGGCAAGCCGCTGCCGCGCTGCTCCGTGTATGAAGCGGCCCGTCTGATCGGGTATGTGCCGCAGCAGCCGGAAGCCGGATTGTTCGGCCGTACCGTCGAAGAGGAAGTGCTCGATGCGGCCGCCATGGCTTGGCGGAGCTGCCGCTTGACCGCCCCGGTGCCGCCGGCGGAGGCCAAGCTGGAGGAATCGGTTGCGTCGATGGCGGAGGAATTGCTCCGCACAACGGGCCTGTCCCGTTACCGCTGCCACCATCCTCACGATCTGCCTGCGGGAGCCATCCGGCTGCTCAGCGTCGCGTTGGCCGGCCTGCACCGGCCCGCCCTGCTGCTGCTCGATGAGCCGACAGCAGGTCTCGATGCCGGGAGCGCCGCGTTGATACGCGACTGGTGCCTAGCGCAGGCCGAGCGGGGCTGTGGCTTGATCGTCATCACCCATGATGATATCTGGGATGAGACTGCTCATCCGCAGTTGGCTTCAGTCTATATGGAAGCGGGGCGCTGGCTTGGCACGGACGGACGGGGGAGCGGAGGGCCGGAACAGCGTTAAGCGAATTCGTCTGGTTCGTGGGCCGGACAAGGGCATGATAAGATAGCAGATAGCGGCAACATGCGTGACGATATGCAGGACCAATGTGAATGGAAGCGGAGAGCAAGAGAGAAGGGGAATGAAGCAATGGGAAGCACTGCAACGATGCAGGCCGGGCGCGAACGGAAGCTTGTGACGCTGGCCTTGTTATTATCTACATTTTTGGCGGCGATTGAGGTTACAGTCGTCAGTACCGCGATGCCGCAGATCGTGTCTGATCTGGGCGGACTCAAGCTTATCAGCTGGGTCTATTCCGCCTACTTGCTGACGACGGCCATCTCGACGCCCTTGTTCGGCAAGCTGGCCGATCTGTTCGGCCGCAAAAAGATCTTTATTTTTGGCTCTATTTTATTCGTCGGCGGCTCCATGCTGTGCGGCTTATCTTCCAATATGACGCAAATGATTCTGTTCCGGGCCATTCAAGGCATCGGCGCCGGCGCTGTCATGCCCGCCACCTTCACCATCGTGGCGGATATCTTTACTTTGGAAGAACGCGCCAAAATCCAGGGGCTGTTCAGCTCCATCTGGGGCATAGCCGGCCTGGTCGGCCCGTTGGTCGGCGGATTTTTTGTCGATTCGCTCTCCTGGCACTGGATCTTTTTCTTCAACGTGCCGTTCGGCATTATTTCGGTATGGATGATCGCCAAGCTGTTCCATGAGAAGGTGGAGAAGAAGGACAAGCCGATCGATTACGCTGGCGCGGCGACCTTCTCGATCGGGATGACGGCCTTATTGTTCGCCATTATTACCGGGGGGCAGAACATTGCTTGGACATCCCCCTGGATGTTCGCGCTGCTCGGCTTGGCTGCGTTGTTCCTCATCTGGTTCTGCCGGATCGAAAAAACAGCGCAGGAACCGATGGTTCCGTTCCAGTTGTTCCGCAATAAGGATATCGCCATCTCCAATCTCGTCGGCTTCCTTGTCAGCAGCGTGCTGATTGGCATCAATTCGTACATGCCGCTCTGGATTCAGGGCGTCATGGGGCATAGCGCCACCAGCTCCGGCATGGCGCTGACGCCGATGTCCATCGGCTGGCTCATCGGCTCGATTATCGGAGGCCGCATGCTGATCAAGAGCGGCCCGCGGCTGACCTCCTCCCTCGGCATGACGCTCATTGCCGCCGGATCGATATGGCTCGCCTCCATTACGGGAGCCACGTCGATGTGGGTTATTGTCGCGCTGATGACGGTATCGGGACTCGGCTTCGGGTTCTCGATTACCGTGTTCACGATTATCGTCCAGTCGTCAGTCGAGTGGAATATGCGCGGCGCTTCCACGGCGTTGAACACGTTCGTGCGGACGCTCGGCCAGACCATCGGCATCGCGGCGCTTGGCACCTTCCTGAATGAACGCATCGCGTCCATGGTCAGACAAGCCGGGCCGGACATCGCTTCGCGCATTTCGGATGATGACCTGAACAAGCTGTTGAACCCGGAGAGCGCGAGCCAACTGGCGCCGGATGTCATGAACAGCCTGCGCACGTTCCTGGAGACCGGGCTCGAGAATGTGTTCCTCGTGATGGCGGCCGTCGCCGTCATCTGCCTCGGCTGCACCTTGATGATGCCGAAGGGCAAGCTGAACAGCAAATAGCATCGATTCGACCGTCCCTTACGGGGCGGTTTTTTTGTGCCTAAAAGACGGAGTTTTAGGTGAAGGTCCAGTCCAAATACTGGGCCAAGGTCTAATAATAGACTGGCCTGGCGGTCATTACTTGGAAAAATATGCCCCGTTACAATGAGGATGAGGGAGGTTGTTGTTGCCATATGAATCAATAGTCCGGTAAATCATGTAACGAATACATAGCTGCCGATCAAAACATTGGACAAGGAGAATGGAAAGTGAAAAAGGCAAGTCTTATCGTTTTAACCGCAATCATATTTCTCATGTCAGCGGTACCCGCTTTTGCGAAGGAAGAGGAAAGCAGTTCTCATCAAGAGCTTATGAACGTTCGGGCATTTACGAAGCTGTATGGATATGTAAGGTTTTTTCACCCAAGCGATGAGAACACCCAAATCGATTGGAAGCGTTTTGCCATCCATGGGGTGAGCAAAGTAAGGGCTGCAAAAACAAAGGATGAATTAACAACAACATTGCAGGAGCTTTTCTACCCGATCGCTCCGACGATGAACCTCACGAAGCAAGACAACGCAACTCGGCTCAGCCCGCCTGCACAAGCCAAAAATTTGACCGCGTGGCTTCACGAAGGCGTCAAAATGGATATTCCCCAATTGGATCTATTATACAAGAGCGAGCGGCCGCAGTCCGCTGATCTCAGCGAGATTAAGCTCATGGACCAATTGGCGGAAGTAGAGCACGTTTTACAGCCGGGAGAAACGGTTGTCAAACCGATCGCCCCGGGTATATTCGCCCACATTCCCCTCGTTCTCTATAGAGACGATAAAGGTACATTAGGCGCAACGCCGAAATCGGCACAAGAATTGACACAGCTGCAACAGCAGCTTTCACGAATCGATTTGGCGAAAGCTTCGTTAGATGACACAAATGTCCGCTTGGCAAACTTCGTCATTACCTGGAATGTTCTTCAGCATTTTTACCCTTATTTCGATGTTGTGAAAGTCGATTGGGAGCAAGCGTTAACCGACGCGCTGCAGCAATGCTTGAAAGACCAGACAACCGATCAGTTCGTGCAAACGATGAAACAAATGCTGGAGAAAACCCGCGACGGGCATAGCGGTATGCTTGGTCCTAAGAATCAGACAAGCGACCGGGCGTACTTCCCTTTCCGTGTCGAATGGATCGAGGAGCAAGTAGTCATTTCGAATGTAAAATCAGGAATCGATCTTAGGCGAGGGGATATTATCCTAAAGCTGAATGAGAAAAGCGCCACAGCTTATTTTAAAGAACTGGAAAAATATATTGCCGGAAGCGAGCAGTGGAAACGTTATACCGCCGCAACTCAATTTTCGGAAGGGAGTATCGGAAAGGAAGCAACACTGACGGTTCAACGCGGAGAGCAGAAATTTGAAATTTCTCTTTCTTACACAAGCAAAAATATTATGGAAGTTGATGATTTTATCCGTCCTGAGCCCATTGACAAAGTCGCTGACGATATTTATTACGTCAACTTATCCAATATAACGATAGATATGTTTAAGGATAGGCTACCTGAGTTAGAAAAGGCAAAAGGAATTATCTTTGATATGAGAGGTTATCCAAATGTTATGCAAGACCTGTTATCGTATTTAACGGATGTCCCGCTTCAGCTCCCGTCGCAATATGTTCCAATATCCGTATATCCGGATCAAGAAAAAGCAGGTTTCCGTCTTGATCGAATGTCGGTTGAACCGTCGCAGCCAAAACTGAAGGGTAAAATGGTATTTCTTACGTATGGAGGTGCTATAAGCCGAGCCGAATGGTTACTGGGTGTCGTTGAACATTACCGACTGGGGGAAATTGTCGGAGAACCGACTGCGGGAGCCAACGGAAACGGAAATGGAATGGAACTGCCGGGCGGATACAACATATTTTGGACGGGCCAGAAAGTATTGAAACAAGACGGCAGCCAGCATCATCTCGTCGGTATTCAGCCTACCGTGCCGGTGAAGCGAACGATTAAAGAGCTTCGTGAAGGGCGCGATATCTATATGGAAAAAGCGATCGAAGTCATTAATGCTGCCAAGAGTACTCGATAGTTCAGGCTGTTGGAAACCCCTGTTTTTACGAAGGGGTGCAGATGTCCATTTACCTAATCAAAACTTGGCACTCAAAGCGTTTTAAGTCGATTTTTTCTACTGAGAGACGAGATCCACCATATAAAAAATGAAGTGGAGAAAATTCCCACATACTTCTCAACGCCCTGATTTTACGGGATCCAAGAGACCGCGTCGGATCCTGGGGGCATCATCGACTCCAGGAGGAATCATCGCCTCGTTGCCTTCAGGAGAGGAGGCATCGTTGCCTCTCGGGGCTTGAACGTGTCGAGGGAATTGCTGCAATTTTACAGGAATTTCGGCTCAATGAGTCCACATCCCGAGGAATTGCTGCATATCTACATCATTTTAGGCCCTTTTGCTTCAAGTCGAAGCGAAAAGGGTGAAATTCCTGCAGTTTTGCAGGATTCCCTTTCTGGTAGAGTCGTCCATATCGAATTGCTGTATTTGCGCAGGATTTCGCTTACCGAATAGAAGTGTCTGGAGAAATCGTGTAGTTTTGCGGATTTCGCCTACCGAATAGACGTGTCTAGGGAAATGGTGCAGTTTTCAGGTCGTTGGAAAACCCCTGTTTTTTACGAAGGGTAGAGATTGTCCATTTTCCTACTCAAAACTTGGCACGCATAGCGTTTTAAATCGATTTTTTACTGAGAGACGAGATCAACCACATAAAAAATGAAGTCCCAAAAAATCCCTTGAACTTCAGATGGCCAATACGTTAGACAGCGAATTGGATGGTTTGAATTTCACGATTGATCAAGCAAAGTCGAGCGGTAATACATGACTTCCGCGAAATCAGCCAAAGCATACTTTGATCAGATTGATGCAAATAAAAAGGAATTTATGTCGTACGACCAATCCGCTCATTATCCGCAATTTGAAGAAAAAGAAAAATTCGCAAAGTGGATGGTGGATTCGTTCGCACCGACTGAATGAGTGGCCTCTAGCGTATGCCGTCCCTTACGGGGCGGTTTTTTTATGCATAAAGTAGGAAAATATGGATTTGTGTCGAATGGATATAGGGGAATTGTCGAACTACCTTCAGCCAAAGGAGTCGTCCTCTATGCCGTATACCTCGGTACTGCCGAACTCAAGCCGTACGGGTCTTGCTTACATCTCGCTTATCCTGCTGGGGGTCATCGGCTCCCAAGTCGCAATCAAGTTCCCGTTCGGCGTGGAATTTGCTCTGAGCGGGGCTTTCTTCCTTGTGGCTTTCGTCTTATTCGGTGCAATCCGAACGATGGCGTTCGCCGGACTGGCCGCACTGGTCCTCTATGTCGCCGGATATGATATCGATATACTGGCGTTCATCGGATTGGAGCTTGCCGTCGTTGGTTTTCTCTATCGCCGCAGACGGAGGCTGTTGTTCTGGGACAGCTTGTTCTGGCTAGCGGTCGGAGCTCCGGGAATCGTGCTGCTGTTCTTCATGCGAACCGGCGTGTTCGGGACAGAGGCCATGCTTCAATATATGATGTCCGCTGTCAACGGCATCGTCAATGCGATGCTCGCCGATATGCTGATTGCCTACGTGCCGTGGCAGCGCCTCCTCGTACGCAGCGCCGACCGGCCGATTTCTCTGCAGCGGGTTATCATTCATCTGGCGCTGGCCGCGGTCTTGCTCTCTTTCCTGTCGCATATGAAGCTGGGCAGCATGAGCTTGCTGACAGAAGTGGAGCGCGAAGCGTATGCCCGCTTGGAGGAGCAGTCGATCCGGGCCGAGGAAGCGCTGCGGGAGCTGGAAGGATCGAGCCGGCGGCTGCCTTGGAGTGTGCCTGCCGTATGGGCGAACGTACCGCTGGTGGAGAGTCTCCTGAAGGAGGAGTCGCTGGACGGCGCCATCAAGTTCGCATTGACGGACAGGCATGGCGAAATGTTCGCCTGGAGCGACCGCATGTGGGCAGACTACCGGCATCGATTGTATGAGGAGGCGGGAGCGGTGCGAACCGCCCTTCCCCTGCCCAAAATGTTAGCATCGGGAGATGGAGTGGAGCGGATCCGGGTCGCCGGCTTCTATCGTGTCCTGCCGGGGACGGAGAACTACCACTACGCAACCGGCCGCTGGAAGGACGGCTATTATGTGCTGGAACGCTTTGGCGAGGCCGGAAGGGCAGGGGCGGTGACCGCCTTTCTCCCGAATGATACGTTCCTGCCGGAGATTCTCTCTTCTTATGTCTGGGAACTGGCTCTTATGCTGGCCGTGTGGGGCATCGTAGCGGGGATCGCGGTTATGGTCAGCCGTTCTCTCATTCGCTCCCTTGACGGGTTGAACCGGATGACGAGCGTTGATCCGGATACGTTCACGGACTGGGAGAGGCAAGCGTGGCCGCATAGCCGCGTTCGCGAGATTCGGTCCCTGATGTTGAATTTCCGCGCGATGGCCGAGAGGCTTACCGCGCAGTTCCGGGAGCTTCACCGCATGAATGAGCATCTTGTGCAGCAGACGAAGCTGCTGGAAAAATCGGAAGAGCACTTGCAGCGGTTGGCCTATTACGATCCGCTCACCCAGCTGCCGAACCGTCATTATTTTACGATAGAGATGGATAAGGCGCTGGAACGGGCCGAGGTAGACGCCACACCCCTGGCTTTGCTGTTCATCGATCTCGATCGCTTCAAATACATTAACGATTCGCTCGGCCACAAGATCGGCGATATGTTGCTCGTCCGAGCCGGGCAGCGCCTGCTCCATTGTCTGTCGAAGCAGGAGGGAGCCCATCTGTGCGCCCGGTTGGGCGGCGATGAGTTCGTCATTTTACTGGAGCAGGGAACACGCGAGGAGGCCAAAAAATTGGCGCAGCGCATCCTCCAGCATTTCCGCGAGCGCTTCTGCATTCACGCGCATGAGCTGTTCGTCTCGGCTTCAACCGGGATCGCGCTCTATCCCGATGACGGGAATACGCTGACAGCCCTGTTCAAGCAAGCCGATACGGCGATGTATGCGGCGAAGGAGCGGGGCGGGCAGACCTACATGTTCTTCGATCAGATTCATCCGGATCTGGCTTCCGGGCGCATGCTGCTTGAAAGCTTGCTATATAAGGCGATGGAGCGGAATGAGCTGACGCTTCATTATCAGCCGATTGTAGATCGCACAGGGAAGGTCGTCGCCGCCGAGGTGCTGCTGCGCTGGCTGCACCCGCAGCAAGGCTATATATCGCCTTCGCAGTTCATTCCGGTCGCGGAAGAAACCGGTTTAATCATTCCGATTGGCGAGTGGGTGCTGCGCAGCGCCTGCATGCAGCATCGCCAATGGAGGGAGCAGGGCATGCCGCCGCTTCGGATGTCGGTGAACGTGTCGCTGAGGCAGTTTTTGAATCAGGATTTCGTGGCGATGGTGGAGCGGATCGTGCAGGAGACACAGTTCGAACCGGAGCAATTGGTGCTGGAGATTACGGAAGGCTATGTGCACAAGCATGTCGGACAAGCCAACCATGTCCTGCGCCAGCTGAAGCGGCGCGGCATGCACATCGCCATCGACGATTTCGGAACAGGCTACTCCTCGCTGGAGCGGCTCAAAACATTGCCGGTCCATACGTTGAAGATAGATCGTTCCTTCGTCCGGCATCTGTCTGCGGATCCGGTCAATGCATCGATTGTGCAGGCTGTCATTCAACTCGGCCATAGCTTGAATCTTACCGTGATAGCGGAAGGAGTGGAGACGGCTGAGGAGTTTCATTACTTGGAGTCATTAGGCTGCAACCATTTCCAAGGCTACTATATCAGTCATCCGCTGCCTGCCGCGGAATTCGCGGCGCGCTTCCGTCAATTCTCCCAATATGCGGACGGGAGAGCCATCGCGGAAGCCGCGGGAGGACAAGCTTAATATTACTCGCAACAAGCAAAGAAACGGCATTCGCAACCGCGGCCGTTTCTTCTCGTTTTACCCCTCTTTTTTTGTGACAAGACTGAGCTTTTCCGCCTGAATGCCCAGCTTTTTGAGCAGTAGTATCGCTTGGGCCTTCTCTTCCAAGGTCAGTCCGCTTAATGCCCGGCGTAGGGTCTGGGCCTGCTTCGGCAAAATATTCTGCATCTCTGCCCGGCCCTGTTCCGTCAATTCGGCGAAGATGACGCGCCGATCCTTGGAGCATGGGTGGCGCTGCACCTGGCCGTTGCGTACGAGCTTGTCGATGACGTAGGTGACATTGCCGCTCTGCAGCAGCAGCTTCGCTCCAATTTGTTGTATCGGCTGTGGTCCTTTATGATAGAGCATTTCGAGTACGGCAAAGTCGGTCGGGTTGTAGCCTTGTTTTTTGCAGCCTGCAGCGGCATGATCGGAGACGCTCTTGAAAGCTTTGGAGAATACGCGGAACAAATGCAGGGCTTCATCGGTGTCGCGTTGCGCCCGTTCAGACATAGTCCTTTCCACCTCGCTTTACTGGTTACATCTTCATCGTATAAGCTTAAGGTGATGTCCAACATGTCATAGATCACACTTTCGGCTAAAAAGTGCAATAAATTTTGAATATTAAATTTGATCGAGATCTTTCGGCTCCATTCGGTGAATAATGGAGAGGAGCTTACCTGAGGAGGCGGAAAAGAATGAGCTATTCGAAAAACATGCTGGCTTGTCATGTGGAACCGGATCTTCAATTGACATGGAAAGAGATGGAGGTCCCGACCTGCGGTGAGGGAGAACTGCTCGTCCGGGTGCATGCCACGGCGCTGAATCGGGCCGATCTGCTGCAGAAGCGCGGGAAATATCCGGTGCCGGAAGGGGCGTCTCCCGTACTCGGCCTCGAAATGGCAGGTACGGTGGAAGCCGTCGGTCCAGGAGTAACGGGCTGGAAGGCGGGAGACCGGGTGGCGGCGCTGCTTCCGGGAGGAGGCTATGCGCAATATGCGGTCATCCCGGCCGATATAGCGATGCCCGTCCCGGCGGCTCTCACCTTGGAGCAGGCGGCCGCGCTGCCGGAGGCTTACTTGACCGCCTACTTGAACCTGTTCCAGCTCGGGAAGCTGGAAGCCGGGGAATCGGTGCTCATCCATGCCGGGGCAAGCGGCGTGGGGACGGCTGCGATTCAGCTCGCGCGGGCTGCGGGGGCGAGAGTCGCCGCCACGGCCGGGACGGAGGAGAAATGCGAGCGGCTGAAGGCGTTGGGAGCAGAGCTCGTCTTGAACTATAAGACCGAGCCGTTGGCCGAGACGGTGCTGTCCTGGACGGAAGGCGCCGGCGTGAATGTCGTGCTGGATCCGGTATGCGCCACGTATTGGAATGATCATGTGCGCTGCATGGCGATGGACGGCAGGCTGGTCCTGATCGGGACGCTGGGCGGATCGAAGGTGGAGGTGGACTTCATGTCCGTTATGCTGCGCCGCTTGCATGTCATCGGGAGCACGCTGCGCGGCTTGCCTCCGAAGCGCAAGAGCGAATTGACGAAGGCGTTCTGGAGCTTCGCCGGGCCATCGCTGGAGCGCGGAGAGTGCCTGCCGGTCATCGACTCGGTCTGGCAGCCCGAGCAAATAAATGAAGCACATCAGCGGATGGAACGTAATGAAAATGTAGGGAAAATCGTTCTCTTGGTGCCTTAAGCCAGAAGAGAACAAGCAAGCAGAAGAAGGTGCTGGCATGATTGTATTGGATACACGTATCGAAGAAGCGGGCTATGACAAAGGAGATCCGACGATACGCAACATCTCCTTTCAAGTACATGCAGGGGAGCTTGTCGGACTCATCGGGCCGAACGGGGCCGGCAAGAGCACGACCATCAAGTCCATTCTTGGCATTATGCGCGAGGTCAAAGGGGCCATTCGCATCGGTGACGGAACGGGGACATACGCCTATGTGCCGGAGCAGCCCGTCCTGTATGATTCGATGACGCTGTGGGAGCATCTGGAGCTGGCTGCCGCCGCCCATGAGCTGCCGGAAGCCGAGTTCCGGGAGCGGGCAGAGGAACTGCTGAGCATCTTTCAATTAACCGAAGTGAAGCATCATTTGCCGACCAGCTTCTCCAAAGGAATGCAGCAGAAGCTGATGTTGATTATCGCCTTCCTGCTCAAGCCTTCCTTATATATCGTGGACGAGCCGTTCGTCGGCCTTGATCCGCGGGCCACCCGGCGCTTCCTCCGGATGCTGGAGGAGGAGCGGAAGCGGGGAGCCGGCGTCCTGATGAGCACGCATGTGCTGGATACGGCCGAGCGGGTCTGCGATTCCTTCGTGCTGATCCATCAGGGGCGCATTGTCGCCTCCGGCACGTTGGATCAGGTCCGGGGAACGAGCGGGCTGCCGGAAGGAACGCTGTTCGACTGCTTCGAGGTGCTGACTTGAAGCGGCCGGTCTCCGGGCCGTGGAGGCTCGCTCTGTACCGATGGTCGACGAATGCCGCATATCAATGGAAGGCGCTCCGGTCCGCGCTGGATTGGACCGTGTGGCTCTATATCGCCATTCCGGCGCTGCTGCTCGGCATCAAGTTTTATTATGATTGGTGGACCCTTCCGCTGCCGGCGGACTGGATTGTGCTGCCGAGGGAAGTATGGCTGCTGCCGTTCCTCCTGCCGGTGCTGTCCGGAACGCTTCATACCTGGAGCGAAGCGGGCGACGTGCTGTTCCTTAGGCAGAAACAAGCATGGTGGAGCCGGCTGGCCGCCTTCGGATTGCTGACGTACACGGTCCGCAGCGTGGTGATGACAGGCATTATCGGAGTTGTGGCGGCCCCTTGGCTGATGAAGGGCTACGGCCTGTCTGCCGGGGAATTGGCGGCTTTGGGCGCGGGAAACGCCTCCTTATCCATATTATCGGCATGCCTTCGCAACCGCGTGCAGACGGAATGGCACGGCTGGCGGCGTTGGGGGCTCGGTCTGTTGGCGGGCTCTGTCGTGATTGCCGCCTATTGCGGGCTCGTCTACATTTTGTCCATTCATCCATTCCTGCCGTTGGGCGGAGCGCTGCTGCTCTGTATCCTGGCCGCGCCGTTTATCCGGTATCGCCTGCATGTAACCCATGCTTTTGAACGCGATGTCGAGCTGGAGAGCCAGGCACGGATGAGACTGACCGCGCTGCTGCTGTCGCAGAGCATGGATAAGCCTGTGCGGCGCAAGCGGAAGCGGGGACTGCTGTTCCCGCGCTCGGGATATTTCATGAAGCGGAAGCATGGCGGACAGGTCATCGGCTCTTTGGCTGTGAAGTCATTGCTTCGCAGCCGCAATCATTTTTTGTTCTATTTGCGGTTTGTCGGGATTGGGTTGTTCGCTGCCGTTACCTGCGTCAATTCTTTGCCAGGCCTGTATTATTTCATCGTTCCCGTCCTGTGCGGCGTACTCAGCTATTGGCTGAGCTTATATTGGAGGGAATTCATTGAAGGAGATGTGCCTTCGATGTTCTCGTTCCGATCGTCGCATCTGCAGCAGGCGGCGGCTCATATGATTCAAGTGCTGGCGTCTGTTCCTGGCTTCCTCTGGGCGCTGGCAGGCGGGCTGTTCATTGCGCCGCCGCTTATGGCTCTCGGCATGGCGCTGCTGGGCGGACTGGCCGCCGGGGCGCTCGGAACCGTCATCGTGCAGATGAAAGGCTGGAAGCAGAAGACGAAGGAAGAGAAGCACGGTCATTCTGGGGCGTGAACCGATGAACGGATGAGATTCCGGTCTTGCGGGCATATTATGTCCAAAGCGGAGAAAGAGGAGGGCAAGACATGGAAGCAGCCGCTATCCGGTTCCGGTTCTCGGATGCCGCGAGTGCCCGATTGGCCTTCGACACCTTGGAAGAACTCGGTTATGAGCCGGTCTATGACGGCGATCACCGCACGGAACTTCATATTCATGTGGAGAAAAGAGATCTGACCTCGGCGATGGAGATTGCCGAGGCTCACGGCGGCACGCTTGTGGAAGAAGGAGATATGACCGAATCCGCAATCGTGAATGATGCCTATAATATCGATCTCATTCCGATCCCGGCACATGTGATCAATGAGGATTGGGCAGACGACGACCGGTATGCCTTGGCCGCATCGAGTCATGATGATCTCGCAGCGCGGGAAGAGGACGCGATGGGCTGGAATGACGATACGAACCAGTTCCCTGGAGGGATTCATATCTAGGGCAACGCAAGAAGCGGCTTCGCTCCCCGGCGACAGGGAGTGGAGCCGCTTTGTTGCTTATTGGAGGGCGGCGGCATGCTTCCCGGCTGTATATCCGGTAGCGAATGCGGCCGTAATGTTATAGCCGCCCGTATAGCCATGCACATCAAGAATCTCGCCGCAGAAAAAGAGTCCTCTCATCAGCTTCGACTCCATCGTGCGCGGGTCAATCTCCTTCAAATTGACTCCGCCGCCCGTGACGAACGCTTCCTCCAGCGACAAGGTGCCGTTCACCTTGACGGGGAAGGACGTAATCAGCCGGCACAGTTCTTGCAGCGGCTGCTTGCGAATATGATCGCGGGTCACACTCTCCTCGATGCCGGCCTGCTGGAGCAGGATGGGCACCATCCGCTCGGGTACCAGGTGCTTGAGCACATTTTTGAGCGCCTTCTTCGGCTCCTGGCTCCACCGCTCCATCAGCTGCCGCTCCAGCTCCTCCGGACTGAGCTCCGGCTTCATGTTGATGGTCAGCAGGACCGTCTCCTGTCCGGTGCGCTTCCGCTCCTTGACGACGAACTGGCTGCAGCGGAGCGCGGCTGGCCCAGACAGCCCGAAATGCGTAAAGAGGAGATCTCCATCGTGCTGAATGATCTTTTTGCCCTTGGCGTTCCACACCGTAAGACGGATATCTTGAAGCGACAGGCCTTGCAGCAGCTTCTCGCGGATAAAATAAGCTTGAGAGGTTAGCGGCACCTCCGTTGGATACAGCTCGGTGATCGTATGTCCGGCAGCTTCGGCCCAAGGGTAGCCATCGCCGGTAGAGCCTGTGCGGGGAACGGACTTGCCTCCCGTCGCAATGATGACCGACTTCGCGCGGATGATAGTGCCATCCGACAGGCGGACGCCTTCCACGGCGCCGCCCGCGTAGAGCACCTCAGACACGGGCCGGTTCGTCATCATCGAGACGCCCCGCTTGCGGACTTCCCCGATAAGCGCTTCGACCACGGTCTTCGCCTTGTCGGACACCGGGAACATCCGGCCGTTATCCTCTTCCTTCAACGCGATGCCGAGTCCTTCGAAGAAGCGGATAATATCCTGATTATTGAAATGAGAAAACGCGCTATGTAAAAATCTCCCGTTCCCCGGAATATGCCGAATCAGATCATCCAAATCTTTATTATTCGTCACGTTGCACCGTCCGCCGCCCGAAATGCCGAGCTTGCGGCCCAGCTTGTCCCCTTTGTCGATCAGCAGCACGTCCGCGCCTTCACCCGCAGCAGCAATACAGGCCATCAATCCTGACGGTCCGCCGCCGATAACTATAATATCGGTCTCTTTCATGTCGTATACTCCTTCACCGTCGTTTCGTCCCTTATTGTATCGCATTATGTAGAAAAATGCCTAAAAGATCGGTTTGCTCCATTGTCAAACTTGGCCATTTATGTTTTAATCAATGCATTCCACAACATGCCAGAGGAGAGAAATCATGTACATCGCTTTGAAGGAAACCCTTCTGCAAGTTCTGATTGCTTGTATACCGGCGTTCTCCTGCCAGCTATGTTCCATTCGGTCGGCGCGACCGTTACTGACTCGGCTTGCTGTCGGATCGGCTTCCGTGATTTCCGTGTTTCTGTGCATCCTGTTCTCCTTCCATCATGCGGAGGCTTCGCAGCCATTCGATTTTCGGCTGATTCCTTTTATGCTGGGCGTGCTATACGGCGGATACCGCATCGGATTGGTTATGGTGGCCCTTTATACCATTTTTATTATCGCTTTTCCACTATATCAACCGGCGGGGAACCAATGGGGAGATGCCCTGATTTATTTAACCCCGCTATTGTTTATTACCATTAACAAATTCCGTCAGTCCGGCTTGCGAATGCGGCTTGCCATCATTATTTCCTTCTCGCTGCTCGGTATGCTCGTCTACAGCATTGTCTACGCAGCGTATCTCTGGACCGCTCCGGTTGAGACCGCTGTCGGAGCCCTCGGCTCTCCCTTTATCGTCTTATTCGGCATCGTGTTTCTGCTTACCGCGTGCTTGGTGCTGTATATGATGGAAGGCACGAGAGAGAAGACGTTCCTGCAGCAGGGATATCGGATCGTCTCCCGTCAATACCGGGAGGAGGTCGAGAAGCTCAAGCAGATTCTCAATACGGCTCCGCTCTGCGTCATTGCCATCGATGCGGATACCCGCATCACCGCTATCAACGACATGATGATCGAAGGGATCCAGCTGCAGGTTCCCGGCGTGACGAGGGCTCAATTAATGGGGCGTCCACTGAGGGATCTGCTGCACAAGATGGGAGATGAGCCGAATAAGTTCATTATCCTGCAATGGGCTTTGCAAAAAGGGGCCGTCGAAGGCGAAGTCGCGCGCCTTGGTGAACGGGATTACTACATTTTGGCGAAGTCCATCTACAGTCAAGAGACCGGGGAGATTGTCGGTGCGGTCGGCATGGCACATGATGTGACTGAGCTGTCCAAGCTGCGCGCCGAGATCGGCAACATGGAGCGGCTGCATCTGGTCGGCCAGATGGCTGCCAGCATTACGCACGAGATCCGCAACCCGATGGCGGTCATTCGCGGGTTCATGCAATTAATCCAGGAGAAGAGTCCCGACAATATGAAGGACTATTACCGGATTGTTATGGACGAGATCGACCGTGCCAACGGGATCATCAACGATTTCCTGGCGCTGGCGCAAAACCGTATCGTGGAGAAGGAAATGGTCCATCTGCATGATATTATAAAGCAGCTGTCGCCGCTGCTGTGGGCGGATGCCAATCTGCGCGGCCAGGAGATCATCTATCAATTGGGCGAGAATATTCCGGAGCTGTACTTGGATACGAAAGAAATGAAGCAGCTTATTCTGAACCTGTCGCGCAATGCGCTGGAATCGATGGAGTCGATGGAGAAGCGGGGGACATTAACGATCTCGACCCGTGCCGTGCCTCAAGGCGTGCAGCTGCTTGTAAGTGATACCGGGACAGGAATTCCGGACTCCGTCATAGAAAAGCTGTTCGAGCCGTTCTATACGACCAAGTCGAAAGGGACCGGACTAGGCTTGCCGCTCTGCTTGAGCATCGTCGAACGGCATGAAGGAACAATTGATATTGATACGTCGGAGAGAGGGACCACGTTCGTGGTCACCTTCCATCTCGATCCGAAGCGGCGAAGAGAAGCGCAGCGGGAGCAGGAACATCATCCGCAGGACGCGTTGAACGCGCTCTAGTCGTCAGCTATCATAGATGAGGGAGGTGAGCGTGTGAACGTAATCCAGATCGGCAGCTTGACGATCAACGGCGATTTGCTGGCAAGCTTCGCGTCCTTCCTGATCGCGGCGCTCGTCATCTCGCTCCGGGTCCGCATGGACAAGGGATTGAGTCGCCGCTATGCAGACTGGGCCTACGGGGTCGCCTTCATCTGTATGTTGAATGCGAAGTTCGGCTTCCTGTGGGACGCACCGTCGATTCTGTGGGAACAGCCGCGCACGCTGTTATTTCTCAGCGGAATGTCTACGAACGGCAATATGCTGCTCGTACTCGGCCTCATCGTCTGGACGACCGTATACGTGAGACGGAACGGCTTGTCGTATCCGGTGCTGTCGGATTTGCTCGCCTATGGGCTGTTGGCATTCCTCGCGGCTTATGGCTGGCTGTACGCGCTGCAGGATAGCGCGGCCCCAGGATATACGACGCTGCCGATGCCAAGCGGCATCTTCCCAAGAGGTCTGCCGCCTGTCGAATCGATGCTCGCCCTGCTGTTGCTGGCGGGAATATGGATGAGGCGGCGTCCGCCCGGCAGCTTGTCGGATGCGCAGTGGACCTTCGTCCCCGTAGGGGCGTTCGGCATGCTTGCCAGCTTTCTGAAGACTCATGAGACGATATGGATGGGGCTCGCCCCTGAACAATGGCTGTGCGTTGTCCTGCTGGCTGCCGGATATATGGTTGTTCGGCACCGGGAGAAGACCGACACGGAGACAGGGATGGAGACGGAGACGGGGGCGGATACATCGCCTGAGCGCTCCGCGGACATGGAGGAAGGATAGGCTTTTTTGCAGGTGCGCATACTAGATGCGAGACTGCATGAAGGAGGCCTATGGAGATGCAAGAGAGTCATTCCAAGGAGCAAAAGCAGCAGGAACAAGCCAACCGGACTGCCGACACACGCGGTAAAATACCGGTTGACAAAAAGCTGGAAGGACCGAACCGTCCGTCCACATAAGCGCTAACGGCGCAAGATAAGGGAAAGCCGTTTCCGGAAGGAACGGCTTTCCCTTGCTTTACTCCTGTGCAAATGGTTAAAATATTAACGATAGCACTATCTGGTGACGTCTATCGGGGTAACTATTTTCGGGTTAGGAGTGAAGTGAAGAATGTCTATGTCTTTTGAGCAATATATGCGCGATATGGTGCAGCCGATGCGCAACGAATTGACATCGATTGGCTTCGAAGAATTGCGGACGCCGGAAGAGGTGGAAGCGAAGCTGCCGACGGCGAAGGGAACCGCGCTTGTAGTCGTGAACTCCGTATGCGGCTGTGCAGCGGGACAATGCCGTCCAGGCGTGCGCAAAGCGTTGGAGCATGAAGTGACGCCGGATCATTTGTTCACCGTTTTTGCAGGGCAGGACAAAGAAGCTACGGCACAAGCGCGCGAATACTTTGCGCCGTATCCGCCGTCTTCCCCATCGATCGCTTTGATGAAGGATGGCAAATTGGTCCATTTTATCGAACGCCACAGCGTAGAAGACCGCTCTGCCGAGCAGATTGCAGCGGATCTGACAGCAGCATTTGATCGCCACTGCCGCTAATGCGCAGTCTCATCCCCGCGTTGCTCTGATGCGGGGATGTTTCCATAAATACGAGCAGATCGTGAACAGGATGGATCGAAGGGAGATATCCAGATGAGCCTACAAGAGGAAATCATCAATCGGTTCGGAGTCAAGCCCCAAATCGATGTAGATGCCGAAATCCGCAAACGTGTTGATTTTTTGAAGCAGTATGTGACCAACGCAGGTGCGAAAGGGCTGCTGATCGCCATTAGCGGCGGAATCGACAGCGCAGTCGCCGCCGGCTTGTGCAAGCGCGCCACCGACGAGCTATCTGCGGAATCCGGCCAGGAGTACATGACGCTGGGCGTGTTCCAGCCCTATGGGGAGCAGGTTGACATTGCCGACAGCTATGCCGTCGCGGAAGCGTTTCAGTTGAAGCATACCGTCGAGACCAACATCGAAGAAGCGGTGAACGAGGTTGCGCTTGAGGTCGAGCAAGGCTTCAAGGGACTCGGTCAACCGCGCCATATCAGCGTTCCTGGAAAAGGGAACATCAAAGCGCGGATACGGATGGTCGCCCAATATGCGCTGGCGTTCGACCTGAACCTGATCGTCGTCGGCACGGACCATGCATCCGAAGCGTTGACCGGCTTCTACACCAAATGGGGCGACGGAGCCGTGGACATCACTCCGCTGTCCTCCCTGAACAAGCGCCAGATTCGCCAGCTTGCCGAACGGCTAGGCGTCCCGCGCAGCGTCATCGACAAAGTGCCGACCGCCGGCCTCTGGGAGGGGCAGACCGACGAGAAAGAGCTGGGTGTCTCCTACGAGCACAACAGCGACTACCTGGAGGGCAAACCGGTTCCCTCCGACGTTCAAGCGAAGCTCGAACAGCATTATCGCAAAACCGAGCACAAACGCGCCCCGATTCCTGGCATCTAACCGTCATACAAAATAGGCGAGGCCTAAGCCTGCCATATTCGCGTTTGAACGAAGAAGACAAGCACATGAATCGTGCTTGTCTTTTTTATATCTAATAAACCATGCAAGGAAGCTATGCCGAACGCAGAGCTTGCTCCCTCTGGCTAGAGGATACTGGCTCTCCTTAGCATATGGTGGCTGCTTCACTTTCCGTTATTATCCCCACAACGCCCTCTAGAGACAGCATACTTCTCTTGCATACTCGCTTATTCAGCAGCTCTTTGAACTTATCCAGAACAGGGGGAAGTTTGAAACGGCGTTTTTTTGCTTGATGTCGGGTTAGCTGCTTACTTTGAATAATGAAGACACCTCTTTCAGGGGCGGGAGAAAAGTATGTTTTCAAGGCCTTTTGCTCACGATCCCCTTGACTCATAAAAGAATAGAGGAACAGCTTGCTTGCGGTGAAATATGAAGGAGACCGTGTTTTGGAAAAGGAGCAGAAAACATACTTCCTGGCATTCCCCCCAATCAGACGTCATCTTCCGAATTGAAGAACTTACATAGTCAACAGTCAGAGAAGCCGTTAACCGAACCGGACAGCACCGCAATATCGTGAAGCAGCAATTGTATTATGAGCAATGGGGATAGTGACGAAAAGGCCCAAAAAGAGATGCTGTCCAATATCCAATCCCCCCAAGAATACCTCCCAACAATCACCCTGGAAGCTGGCGAACCGGTAAGCAGGTATGAGCAGAGGGGATAGCGGCGTAAAGGAGTTGGGGTAAGCCGCGACGGGACGACGGCGACGGGACGACGGCGGAAGGACGACGGTGACGGAACGACGAGGACGGAACTACGGTGGCGGAACGACGGGGATGAAACGGCCGAAACCAGAGCTGCCCGACCCAGAAAGGATTCGTCCTGACCAAGGGAAGAGCCGCTGTGGCGGCAGTCTTAGCCGTGACGCCCCGTCGGCGGCCATTCTTGTTCGTTCAGCCTGATAGTGTTTGGGTGCCTGGCAAGCCCGTGCGCTTCCGCTGAATCAGGAAGGAGATAAGCCACGTGCATAGCGGCAGTATCCATAGAAAGACGGCAAAGAGCGCGTATTGATGGACAGGCACATTTAGAATTGTGGCGCAGAGGACGGCCAGCATATTCCACGGGATCAGGGCAGCGAAGACAAGCGCCGTGTCGGCGACGATGCGGGAGAGCTGCGCTGGCGGGAAGCGGGTGGCCCACAGCGGCAGCACGCTCCGTCCTGACATCATGATGGGCAGAGTTTGCGTGCAGGAGACAAGCGCCAAGATGAAGCCGAATAAGCCGATGCGCGCCGTGGCCCCGGGCAGGGACGGCTTCGCGCCCAAAAAGGAGGCCATATACGGCTCCAAGGTGCGCGTCGACTCCAGGATGCCGTTGAAGGCGCCGGCCATCGCAATCAGCAGGACGAGATCGACCATATTGAGCACGCCTTTCGTATGCAGCGAGGGCAGCGAGGCATGGTCATATCCCCACAGCAGGCCGTTCCACCATGTCAGCGGATCGTGGCCCTGGAGCCAGGTGCCGAGAATGATTGCCGTCACGATGGAGAGCAGGAAGGCGTACCGCGTTGTAACCCGTAATAAGATGGCCGCGACCAGAACGAGAGCGGGCAGGATCAGCAGCGGGTGAAATGCAAAGGCATCGCGATAGGCTTCCATCTGCAATGCCTCGGCCGGAACGATCCATGCTCCCGTCCAGTCGAACAAGGCGAAGACGGCCGTAGCCGCGCCGAGGCCGAGCAGGGTTGTGGGCAGCATGGCCCTCGCCTGGAGCTTGACGGGGGTTCCCGTTGAATCGGCGACCAAGCGGTGGGCGCTCGAGAAGGGGGAGGTGCGATCCCCGACGAACGCACCGGATACGAGTGCCCCGGCCATAAGGGGCAGCGGCACGCCAGCCACCGCTGCGACTCCCATCATCGGGATGCCTACTGCGCTCAATGTTCCTGTCGAGGTGCCCAGCAGCATGGAAAATAGAGCGGACAACCAGAAGGTGAGCGTGGTCATCCAGGCCGGATGGATCCAGGACAGTCCCTGTTCGATTAGATAAGGGATGGTTCCGCTGATCGTCCAGGCCGGAATCATCAGGCCGACCATAAGCAGAATCCAGACGACTTCCATCGTATGGAGGGCGCCCGCACGCATATAGCGAAGCAGGTCGGGCCAGGGATGGCCCTGCTTGCGCGAGCAGAGAGCGAGCACAAGGAAGCCGGTAGCAAAGCCGGCAATATGCGGCAGACCGAGCAGATAGGCAGCGGTAAGGCCGCCTATCGTCGTCAGGACCGATACAGCGAGCTGGCGCGGGGTCAACATAAGTACACAGCAACTCCTGTCTATGTGTAAAAATTAGCGGGCCTGCAGCCACTGAACGGTTGCTTCAATGGCGGCCTCCAGCTCCGGTGTCGTGCCTTGGAACGGGTGAACCGTGTTGAACGTATGGCCGCCCCCTTCGATCGTAATCCACTCCGCTTCCGGATAGCTGGCGACCAGACGGGCCGAGCCGTCGCGAAAGCCCGGCAGATCGTCCGAGCCTTGGATGAGCGCCAGAGGGAAGCCGGCATCGCGGACGCGATGAATCAGGTTATATTTATCGCGATTGGCTTCCAGGTCGTCCAGCAGCAGACGGGACAACGGAAGAGCTTCGCCCGTGCGGGCGTTAATGACCTTGGATTGCCCCTTGTCCCGCATTTCCTGCTTCTGCTCCGCGGAGAATAAATCCATATTCGTCACGCCATTCCACGTAAGCACGCCTGCGATATGATCCGGATGCTCCAGCGCATACAGCAGGCAGCTTGCCCCGCCCCGGCTGTGGCCGAGCAGATAGAGCGGCATCTCCTTCGACCAAGAAAAGCTTCCGCCTTGGGCAGCCAGCCATTCCGGGAATTCGGGGGATCGAACCCAATCGAGCAGCGTGGCAAGGTCGGTCTGCTCCTCTCCGTACGTATTGATCGCGAACCGCTCCGGCTGATCGAAGCGGTCAAGCGAAGGGCCGACGCCATTATGCGAAAAATTAAAGGTTATCGCAAGCAGTCCGCTGCGATTGGCGATCTCCTCCGCTGCATAAGGGAACATTCCCCAATCCTTGAACCCTTTGTACCCGTGAGCAATGAGAAGCACTGCCGGGCGCTGCGGTTGCGCAGGCAGAAATACGTCCCCGCGCAGGATGCGGCCGTCCTGCCCTGAACAGGTGAATGCATACTTCAATCTAGCCAACCTCCTTGCCTTCCATCTTATTTTTACCCATTGTACCATACCCCTGAATTGGAGCAGAATGTCATTTTCATGTTGACAGGAATCTCTATACTTGTGTACTATGTGTATTAGTTGTGATAGTACACTTTTGCTTTTGGTTCGATCAGCAGAAAGGGAGGGTGTCCATGTTTCGTCTGCAAGAGCAGAGCGCTTCGCCGATTTATGAGCAGATTGTGGACCAGATGAAAGCGCTCATCGCGACGGGAGCGCTGCAAGCAGGAGAGAAGGTGCCCTCGGTGCGCGAGCTGTCCGCCATGCTGCTGGTTAACCCGAATACGGTCAGCAAGGCTTATCAGGAGCTCGAACGGCAAGGGGTGATTGTGACGATGCGGGGCAAAGGCACGTTTGTCGCTGAAGCGGCTTCTCCCGGCATGGCGGAGGAACGGAAGAAGAAGCTGAGAGAGGACGTCAAGCGGATCGCCCTGGAAGCGAAGCATCTCGGACTGGAACCGTCCAGTCTGCTGGACATGGTGGAGCAGGCATGTCATGAATGGTGGAGGGAAGAATCATGATGCAAGTGGAGGCTGTACATAAATCGATTGACAGCAAGCCCGTCCTGCGCGGCGTCAGCTTCGGCATCGAGCCGGGGCGCATCGTCGGGCTCGTGGGCCGGAACGGAACCGGCAAGACGACGCTGATGCGGACGATGGTCGGCATCTATAGCCCGGATCAGGGCAGCGTCGCTTTTGACGGGATTAGCGTTCACCGCTATCCGGAGCTGAAGCGGGATATCGTCTTTGTCCCGGATGCGCCGACGGCGCTGGAATCGTATACGATTCGGGAGTGCGCCAGCTGGTACGCGCAAATTTACCCGAATTTTGATCTTTTTTATTTTACGGAGGCAATGGAAGAATTCAAGCTCCCGCTGCACAAGCGGGTACGGTCGCTGTCGAAGGGCATGAAAATGCTGTTCAGCGCGGCTCTCGGGCTGGCTACGAAAGCGCGGCTGATTCTATTCGACGAGCCGACGAACGGGATAGACGCGGTAGCGAAGAAGCAGCTGTTAAGTCTGATTGTCGGATCGCTGGATGAAGAGTCTTCCATCCTCATCTCATCGCATATGCTGGATGAGCTGGACCGCATCGCTGATACGGTTGTCCTGCTGCGGGAAGGACGGACCGAGGAAGTGTGGGAGCTGGAGCAGCTGCGGCAGCAAATCAAGAAGCTGCAGATCGTGTTCGGCAAGCCGGAGCCGCCAGCCTGGCTCTATGAGCCGGATGTATTCGTCCTCCAGCAGGTCGGCCGGGTGTACACGGTGATTGTGGAATCGGAAGCGGCCTTGGAGGCGTTGAAGCGGGAGGAACCGATGCTGATAGACGAGCTCCCGCTCTCGCTGGAAGATTGGTTTACATGGAAGTCGGGAGGTGACGGGGGTGCTGCATAATTGGTTTGTCCGGCCGCTGTGGAGGAAGGAGATTCGCCAGACATGGGGCTTGCTCGGGTTGATGCTGCTGCTTGGATTCTTTGCCGTCTTGTTCACACATATGCAGCAATGGTGGTTCCAGACGCCGGAGTATATCCAGCATAACGCCTCGATATTCGACCGAGACACGGATAATGCGGTGAGTTGGGCGTTTTCCGAAAAGTATGCCATTTTCCAGTTCGGTCTTGCACTGATCTGCTTTTTGCTGGCTTTGTGGCAGATGGGCTACGAACGGCGCAGCCACATCAGCGAGCTGGGGTTCGCCTTGCCTTATCCGCGATGGCTTATCTATGGCACGAAATGGATGGTAGGCGCCGCTTATATCATCTCGTCCGTGTTCGTCATCACCGTGCTGTACGCCGTCATGCTGTGGGCATCTCCCGTCGGCTCTCATTTTCACGTCATGGTTTTCATAAAGTACGCGTTCCATGTTATTTTTGCCGTCCTGTCGGTGTATACGTTTATGCTGTTCATCGGTTCCTTCACAGGCAGCTGGACCGCCCAGGCGGTGCTGACCCTCATTCTTTTCTGCATTTATGAGTTTATGGTTTTGATGCTGCACCAGCTTGCCTATGTTTTCTTTCTGGTTCCGATCTACCAGCGTATGGATTTGCGCGGGACCGTATGGGAAAAACTCAATGTCCTGGGGTGGATTACCGAAGAAATCGATCGGTATCCGTACGGATTCGTCGGCGTGTCCGCTCTGCTGCTGCTTGTCGCGGGTCTTGTCCTGTATAACCGCAATCCGCTGGAGAACAACGGCAAGCTGATCTTGTTTCCTTCGGGGGAGAAGGTGCTGATTGGGGGCTTCGTCCTGTGCGCCGCTCTGCTTGGCGGCAATATCGGTTATGGTCTTGTCTACCCGGGCCGCTTGGGATACTTGATTGGGGCCGGATTCTGTTTTCTGCTCGGGTATCTGATCATCCGGACTCTGACTCGGATGAGGCTGTAGCGGGCAGGGATAATAGAGCGGGCGGGAGCGGATGTACAAGCTCCCGCCCGTCTTGCGTTTAGCTGAGGACGCGGCGGAGCGCCCGCTCGGTGCGGGCAGCGATGTCGCGGACATCGTCCGGCTTGGCGCACAATGGAAGCCAATAGTAGAGGGTGTCCCCGAGCGGGCGGAGAATCAGTCCCTCCTCGAAGCCCGCCTCGTACATGGCCGCCCCGATGCGCCGCTCGGGCGGGAAGGGCTGGCGGCGTTCGGCATCCAGGTACAGGTCGAACGCCGCCACGAGCCCAAGCTGCCGCACATGGGCGACATGCGGCAGGCGGGCCAGGCCGCGCAGGGCGTCCGCCAGCGCGGCAATGGTAGCCTGCGCCCGTTCGAGGACGCGCTCCTCCTCGAACAGGCGCAGCGAAGCCAACGCCACGGCGCACGCCACCGGATTGCCGGTGAAGCTGTGGCCGTGGAAAAAGGTCTTCGCCGCGTCATCGTCATAGAACGCGGCGTACAGCTCCTCGCGGCACAGCGTCGCCGCGAGCGGCATGACGCCGGCGGTCAGCCCCTTGCTGAGACACAGGATATCGGGGCTGACCCCGGCATGCTCACAGGCGAACATGACGCCCGTTCGCCCGAAGCCCGTCGCCACCTCGTCGGCGATGAGGTGGACGCCGTAGCGGCTGCACAGCTCGCGCACGCCCTGCAGATAGGCGGACGGCGTCATAATCATGCCGCCGGCTCCCTGCAGCATCGGCTCCACGATCAAGCCTGCGATCGTGTCGCCCTTCTGCTCGAACAGCTCGCGCACCGCGGCGAGCGCCCGAGCCGCCACCTCGCGTTCGCCATCGGCTCCCGCGGTGCGCGCCTGCCGCAGATCGGGCGCCGGCAGGCGGTGGCCGTGGAACAGCAGCGGCCGGAACAGCGCGTGGTAGCGATCGACCCCGCCCACGCTCACCGCGCCCAACGTGTCGCCATGATAGCTCCCGTCCAGGTACGCGAACGTCGTTTTCTCCGTTCGCCCGGTATGCTGCCAATATTGGAACGACATTTTGAGCGCCACCTCGACGGCCGTCGAGCCGTTGTCGGAGTAGAACACCCGCGTCAGCCCTTCGGGCGTCAGGCGCACGAGCTGCTCGGCCAGCTCGATGCCCGGCGCATGCGTCAGCCCGCTGAACATGACGTGGTCGAACGCGTCAAGCTGATCGCGAATCGCCGCCTTGATGCGCGGATGGCCGTGCCCATGCAGATTGCACCACCAGGAGGATACTGTATCATAATACCGCCGACCGTCCGCATCATAGAGGAAGAGGCCTTCGGCCTTTTCGATCAGCACATGATCGCGATTGGCGTAATCCTTCATTTGCGTAAACGGATGCCATACATACGCCCGATCCTTGTCAAGCAATTCCCGCTTCAGATTCTTTTCCATGGAACCCATCTCCTTCGTGTTCGGTAAGTCCGTAAACTTCTCTGCATTTGAATGTAAACCGTATAATCTAAATATAAGGTTAACAAATGATGAAAATAGAGACAATACCTATCGGCAAACGGCAGGGGGATGCTCCCGCGGCGGATAGGTTTTGGGTACCGTGGAACCGGCCGCTCATGGCCTGTTCTGCTCCTCGGTCTCCAGACCGAGACATAAATTATTCCGCAGCATGAATGCGATTTCAGGCGGCGGACGCTTCAGGGGAAGAGGAGCGCCATGTATGCTCATAGATAGAAGAAGGAGGAGGGAGAAGCGGTGAATCGGGTAGTGTATGAGGTCGAACAAGTGAACCAGCTCTATAAAAAGGGAAAGGTCAAAGCGAATATCGACATTTCGCTCCAGGTGCAGGAGGGCGAGATTTTGGGTGTTCTCGGCCCGAACGGCGCAGGCAAATCGACCTTGATCAAGCAAATGATCGGACATTTGAAGCCGACGTCGGGCTCCGTGCGGTACGAAGGAATCGACGTCAGCCAGCAGTCGAAAAGGGTCGCGCAGCAGGTTGCCTATTATTCGCAGGAGCCGCATGTGCTGTCCTCGCTCCGGGCGCGCGAAGCGCTCGTATTCACCGGGCGGCTGCGGGGGATGGCCAAGGCGGAAGCCGAGCGGCAGGCCGAGGAGCTGCTGGAACTTATGGGGCTTGCCGATAAGGGAGGGAAGCTGCTGCGGCAGTTATCCGGCGGCCAGCGGCGGATGGTTGGCATCGGGACGGTCATGATCGGCCGGCTGCCAGTACTCATATTGGATGAGCCCACGAATGAGCTCGACCCGGCCAATCGGCGGCTGGTCTGGAATCTGATCAAGGAGCGCAATAAGCAGGGCGCTACCGTCATTCTCGTCACGCATAATGTGCTCGAGGCGGAGCAGGTCGTCGATCGGGTCGCGGTGATCAATCACGGCCGGCTGCTGGCGAACGATACGGTCGCGAAGCTGAAGCAGAAGGTCGATCAGCGCCTCAAGTTCGAGCTGACGACGGAATTCGGACGCCGCGAGGATACGATGCGGGCGATGGAGCGCTGGGGGAAGATGCACAGCAACGGAGAGAACCGGCTCATCCTGCTGGTGAACAAGGAGGACGCCACTCAAGTGCTCGATTATATCGTCCATTCTCCGGAATTGCCGATTGAGGAATATGCCGTGAAGCCGCCAAGCCTGGAGGATGTCTATTTTCATATTGACCAAGAGGTTGAAAAGGAGGTGATGGGAGCATGAATCCGGCGATTACTCCACATCCGAATTCGGAAGCGGCATCCGCTCCGCTGCAAGGTCCGGGCCGCGCGCTGACCGAGCTGTCCATCCTGTTCCGCATTCAATTCGCCATCATCCGGGACAGTTGGGCGTGGGTGCTGCTGATGGCGACGATGTTCCCATTGACGACGATGATGTTCATGACCTTTTTCACGGACAATCCGAGCGAAGAGATGATTACTCGGATCATTGCGGGCAACCTGATTTTCGGGGTCATCGTGATGGGGATGAACAGCATGGGCCAGGAGATTTCATGGCAAAAGCATCAAGGGCACTTTACGTACTACGCTTCGCTCCCGATCTCCAAAATGAGCTTCGTCATCGCCAATCTGCTGCGCGGCTTGATGAGCACGCTGCCGTCTACGGTCATTTTGGCCGTCATCGGAAGCGTTGGCTACGGCATCGCCTTCCAGGTATCTTGGGGACTGCCGGTCGTCATTATTTTGTCGCTGGCCAGCGTCGTCGGCATCGGGGTGTGCCTCGGCTTCTGGTCGCCGAATCACCAGCTGACGAACATGATCTGCCAGGTGCTCATGATGTTCATTACCTTCCTGTCCCCGGTCATGATGGATATTCAACAGCTTCCGCTGCCTCTGCAGTGGGTGTCGTATCTGTTCCCGACCACCTACGCGGCGGATGCGATGCGCACCGTCCTGCTGATTGGCTGGACCGACGGCGTCATGTGGAACTGTATTGTCCTGCTCGCCTACAGCATCGTCACCTTGTTCGTCATTAACAAGCTGGTAAAATGGCGGGTGAGCGAGTAGACGGCAACATGTGCGCGGCAGCCTCGCAGGAACCAACCTCTCAGGAACCGAACGGGCCATGCGGAATCGGATGCAACACCACCAGCCCGCTATGCCGGAGGTAAGCTTGCTTCTTACGGCTTCTCAGTTGTATGCTCTCTATATACATTCAAGTGTAACCGAAAAGAAAGGAAAGAGGTTCGTGATCTACGGTATAGGGCATGACATATTGGAGCTGAAACGGGTTGCCCGCCTGTTGAATGGCTCAAGCGGAGAGCGCTTCCTGCAGCGGATCTTGACTGAAGGCGAGCGGGAGGCGCTCGCGCAGCGGGAAGCGCGACGTGCGGAGTGGGTCGCCGGACGGTTCGCGGCGAAGGAAGCCGTCGTGAAGGCGTTTGGCACCGGAATCGGGCCGATGATCGGCTTCCTGGATATCGAAGTATTGTCCGATGCGCTCGGCAAGCCGCATGCCCGTCTAAGCGAGGCAGCCTGGAGCCGGCTCGGCCTATCCGGCGCCTCCTGCCGCATTCACGTCAGCATCTCCCATCAGCCAAGCCTCGCCTCGGCGCAGGCGATCGTGGAGCAGCTGCCGGAAGAGGGCGGCTGACACCGGCCTCTGGCGGCCTGCTCGGCCGTCGCATAGCTTCGCATCGGCGGGCGAAGCCCCGTTCCCCGTTCCAGGGGGGCGGGGCTCTTTGGTGTAAACAGGCGTATATTGCAATCTCATGGGGCTTCCTCCATAATGGGGGTAAATTCCAATGCGTGGCGACGGATAATCACCGTGGGAGGAAATGAATACAAATACCGATGACAAAACAAAAACGCACTTGGAGCCTCGCGAAAAAAGTGTATTGGACGACGGCAGTCGGTTTTTTCTTATTCACGGCATTGTTCATGGTGCTGCAATTGATGTTCTTCGAGCCGTATTCCCTGAGGGTACGGGCCAATGAACTGGAAAAGGAATTCCGCAGCATGTACGAGGAGCTGGGGGATGACAAGGTCGATGCCGTATGGATGAAACGCATCGCATCGTTCGACATGGAGCACTATTCCTTAACCGGGGTTGTCGTGAAGGATGGGCGAACGGTCAATGTTTTCCTGGGCAGCCGGCCGCAAGCTGCCGTTCCGATACGTGTCGAGAGCGACTTTCATATTTCGCTGTATCCGACCTTGCCCGGCTCCGAGATTACGCTTCCGGCGCCGGCAAGACCGTCCTCCTTTTCCGGCAATGCGCTGGGCGTGAAGGTGCCAGACGGGAAGGTTCCGGGCGCGAAGATGGACGGGAAGGAGCCGCATGCAGGAGAAGGCATGATTCCGGGTATGCCGGTCCAGCCTACAAAGTGGTTCGGTCCGGAGACGCTGCGTTTGAAATCGGTGCTGCAGGAGAAGCTGAAGGACATGCTGCGCAAGCCGCTGCGGGAAGGGATTGCCGTCGAGCTCTACGATCGGGGAATGACCGGGAATCAGAATGAACGGGTGTGGGCCGCGATGGCGCCCATGCCGGACAATGGAGGCAAGCAGCAATATATGATAACGGTATCCACGCTGCAGCCCGTCTCCGATGCGTCCTCGCTGCTTAGCGGGTTCTACCGCTACTTCTTCCTGGCGGCGATCGTGCTGCTGCTTGGCTTCGCTTTTCTGTTCACGCGCATGATCTCCCATCCGCTCGTCAAGCTGAACGAGATGGCGAAGCGGCTGGCCCGCCTTGATTTCTCCGCGCGTACGGAGATGAAGCAGCGCAAGGATGAGATTGGAGAATTGGCCACGACCTTCGACTATTTGGCTACCGAGCTGAACGGCATGATGGGGGAGCTGCAGGCGGCGAATGAGCAGCTGCAGCGGGATATCGAGAAGGAGAAGCAGCTGGAGCTGCTGCGCAAGCGGTTCGTCGCCAACGTATCTCACGAGCTGAAGACGCCGGTCAGTCTGATCCAAGGCTACGCGGAAGCGCTTCGCGACAATGTAGGCCAAGGGGCGAAGCGGCATAAGTACGCCTCGGTCATCGTGAACGAAGCGGAGCGGATGTCCCGCCTCGTGAAGGATCTGCTGGATCTGTCCCAACTGGAGAGCGGGCACTTCGATCTCTGGTGGAGCAATGTTCCGCTGCGCTCCACGCTTGCGTACGTGCTGCAATTGGTGGAACCGTTTGCAACGGGGCGGGTGCTCCGGTTGGACTGGCTGCCGGAGGATGAGGTTATGGTGCGCTCCGATCCTCAGCGGCTGGAGCAGATCGTGACGAATGTATTGACGAACGCGATTCGCCACACCCCGGAGGGAGGGCGGATCGACATCCGGGTGCAGAGCGGCGATGAGCCCGGCTTCGTCCGGATTGACGTCTGGAATGAAGGCCAACCGATTGCGGAAGAGCATCTTCCCCACGTGTGGGATGCATTCTATCGCGCGGATGCGTCAAGCAGCCGCCAGGGGGGCGGCAACGGCATCGGCCTGTCGATTGTCAAGCATCTGCTTGACCGGCATCAGAGCCGGTATTCCATTGCCAATACCGATGGCGGCGTTATGCTGACCTTTACGTTGCCGGTCGCGCCAACCTCGTGACCGCCATCAACACAAAACGCAGACAGGATCGTACTCCTACGCTTCCGTCTGCGTTCTGCCTGTCCGGCCGGCAGCCGTGCCTCGACCTCGGCTTGAGCCGTGCCTCGCTACTTCTTGCCGGCCAGCCATTCGGCGACCTTGTCAATGTCGTCCGGATCGATATTGCGCTGCGCAGGCATGCGGCTGCCCCCGTTATTGATCGTATTCACGATGTCTTCCTTCGACAGACGTTCCCCGACCTTTTGCAGGTTCGATTCCGGCCCCATCAAGCCTTGCAGTGAATCGCCGTGACATTGCATGCAGCGCTGCTTGTAGACGGCGACGGCTTCCTCCGGCCCTTCCAGCGTAGAGGCGGACGACGATCCGCCGCAAGCGGCGAGCAGCATGCTGATTCCGAGCAGCAGCGCTCCGCATGCCGCGGCGCGCGCCGATAATTTGCGTGTGCGCATGGAACCCTTCCTTTCCCGTACTTTCCGAATTGTCTATGATCTTGTACTCAGTATAGGAAAGGAATTCCTCAAAAAGCAAGCTTTCCGCCGCAATGTTGCAGAAGGTTCACAACTGGCCTACAGCTTCATGCCCATCCGGCTCTTGTAGCGCTTGATCAAAATTTGCGTCTCCACGCTCATAATACCGGGAAGGGGGTACAGCTTCTCTTGCAGAAATTGCTCCATTTCCCGGTTTGAAGCGAACAGTCCATGCATATGCAGCTTGCTCGGGCCCGTCATATGATACAGGCTCGTCACGCAGGGCTCATTCGCTAATTGCTCTGCGACCTTCATCAAGTATTGGGGCTCCACCTCGACATTGAAAAAAGCCGACACCCGGATGCCCAATTTTTCCGGATTGATGACGATCGTGAACTTCTCCAGCAACCCGTCTTCCATCATCGCCTGTACCCGGGCCTGCACGGCCACGCGGGACAGGTTGACCTTCTTGGCCAGATCGGTATACGAGATCCGGCTGTTGCTGTGCAGCGCCGATAAAATCATCTTATCAATCTCATCGAGCGATGAAGCGGGGATATCGTCGAAGGAGAACATGCGAACACCTCCTGAAGTTCGTTAACCTGCTCTGCCCAACGCCAGACTTATCAGCAGTATGACGAAGACGAGCGATGTGATAGCGACATACATATAGTCTTTCTCTTTGGCAAAGACAAAAATCGAAATAAAAACCCGCACGACCGGGGTCATGATGAGAAGCAGCAAGCCGCCCATCATAATCGCATAGGCTCTGCCGGCGGCGATGCCTTGTATAATCGCCGTGACGGTGGTCGGATATTCGCCCTCCGGATAGCCGCTCACACCCGTAACAAGGAACATGATGAGTCCGGTCACAATGACAGCTGCGCTCGTCAGGACGCCGATTCGCAAAAACGAGCTGACCGCGGCTTCGACATCAAGCATTTGCTTCTCTTTATCCTTCGGTTCGTTCATCCTTGACCACCTATCCCTTGTATAATCATTTGGATGGCGACATAGGCCAGTATCGGCACGAACAGCTTGCGAATCGTTTTGTTTTTCAAGCGCTGCATAATGCGCGTGCCCAGGGTGGCTCCAATCAAGACGCCGAGTGCGACTGGAGCGGAGATGACGGGATCGATGTCGCCGCGGAACAGGTAGACGCCGGCGCTGGCCGCTGCCGTTACCCCCATCATCAGATTGCTGGTTGCGCTGGATACTTTGAGCGGCAGCTTCATGAACAGATCCATAGCCATCACCTTGAAGCTGCCGCTGCCGATGCCGAGCAGGCCCGAGATGACGCCTGCGCCATACATGACGCCGAAGCCGCCGTATGGGTTGGCCACGGTATAGTGCACTTTCTGCTGAATCGCTTTGTCATAATAATGGCTGTGCAGATTCAGCTTTGTCGCCAATGGATGGGGTTCGACTTCGGTCGGCAGATCGGACTTGGCCTTCTTCAGCATGGCCAAGGCAGAGTACAGCAGCAGCAAGCCGAAAATGACATAGAGCCAGTCAGGCGCGATAATCGCCCCCAAAAAAGCACCGGTAATCGCGCCCACCGTCGTCGCGATTTCAAGAAACATGCCGACGCGGAGGTTCGTAATCCGGTCCTTGATATAAGCGATGGCAGAGCCGCTGGACGTCGCGATGACGGAGATAATGCTGGCTCCGATGGCATGATTGATGTCGACGCCGAACAGCAGCGTCAATGCGGGAGTGACGATAATGCCGCCGCCAAGCCCAAGCACGGATCCGACGATTCCGGCGAAGACGGAAATCAGCAGCATTTCAAAAGCAAAGAGAGTCACGAACGCATCTCCTTTCTAAGATAGTATAAACGGAGGCCAAGGAGAATTATTTTGTCGAAAAAACAGCGATATTCCATCGTTACGAAATAAAAACTCCCTGGATATATTACGATGTGTACAAATATATCACATAATGACTTCGTTTTGTTGGTGATTTCGAAAAATTACTTTCTATTTTGTGTGAGTCTTGTTCGAAGACCTATCAGACTGGGGCAAAAAAGCGGGGGAAGGGATTGAACAAATGCGTAAGGTTGTTTATCGTTAAGATCGTTAAAAAGTAATATCCTTAATTTTAACAAACGAGAACGGGAGGCCGTCATGAACGAACAAAAGCGTTATTTCAGCCGGGAGCTGCTGAGTTGGTACCGTGCGAACCGGCGGGATCTGCCTTGGCGGCGCCATTCGAATCCGTATTATACATGGGTATCGGAAATTATGCTCCAGCAGACTCGCGTCGAGACCGTCAAGCCTTACTTCGAGCGATTCATCGCTCTTTTCCCGACGGTCGAGGCGCTGGCCGAAGCACCGGAAGAAGAGGTGCTGAAGGCATGGGAAGGACTCGGCTACTATTCGCGAGCCCGCAATCTTCAAGCTGCCGCGCGCGAAGTGAAGGCGCAATACGGCGGCAGCATCCCGGACGACAAGGCCAAGGTCTCGGCCTTGAAGGGTATCGGGCCGTATACCGCGGGTGCGATTATGAGCATCGCGTTCAACCGGCCCGAGCCGGCCGTCGATGGCAATGTCATGCGGGTGCTATCGCGCTACTTCCGCCTGCATGACGACATCGCCAAGGCCGGCACCCGCGCGCATATGGAGCATCTGGCGCAGGAATTGATTCCCGAGGGGTGTGCCTCGGAATTCAACCAGGCGCTGATGGAGCTGGGCGCGCTCGTCTGCATGCCCAAATCCCCGGCGTGCCTGCCATGCCCGGTCATGGAGCATTGTGCCGGACGGATTGCCGGCGAGGAGCTGATGCTGCCGGTGAAGACCAAGGCGAAGCCGCCGAAGCCGGAGCTTCGCTATGCAGCTATCGTGGAAGGCGCAGGGGAGCATGCGGGCAAGGTGCTGGTGCGCCAGCGCCCGGACACCGGACTGTTGGCGCGTATGTGGGAACTGCCCCATTTGCTGGCGCCGAAGACGGGAGGGCTGCTCGACTTGCGCGAGGAAGAAGCGATGGAGGCGTTGCGGCATGGGATGCAGTCGGAGGGCGTGCGGCTGAAGCCGATCGGGCATTGGACCGATGCAGAGCATACGTTCAGCCATATCCACTGGCAGATGCGCGTGTACCGTTGCGTAATAGAGGATACATCAAGCGGAATTGCTGGCGGCAAATATGCCTGGATCGGACCGGAAGAGATGGAGCGATTGGCGTTCCCGAACTTATTTTTACGACTATTGCATGCTTATTTCGCCGAGCGAAGACAGAACGGATAGCATTTTTATTTCCGCAGCGAACCTATGTTATAATAGACACCATTACGAAAAGGCAGGCCGACGGCAGACGTCATCCTGCCTTTTCGATTTGAAGTGAGGGTGAGTGTGTTCATGGCTCAACGAGAAATCCTTCCTTTTGGAGATCCGATACTACGCAAAATATGCCGTCCAGTTACCGAGGTGAACCGCCGGATTTTGGCGCTGCTGGATGATTTGAAAGATACCCTCTATGCCCGCCCCGGCCGGGCAGGCCTGGCCGCGCCGCAAATCGGCGTGCTGCGGCGCGTGCTCGTCATGGACTGCGGCGACGGCCTGATTGAATTGATTAACCCGCAGCTCCTGAAGGCCGAGGGGGAAGAAGACGGGATGGAAGGGTGCCTGTCCTATCCGGGGTATTACGGCCGCGTAAAGCGATATCAGTACGTCAAAATCAGCAGCATGGATCGCAACGGGGAGACATTCACGCTGGAGGGAGAAAACCTCCTGGCCCGCTGCATCCAGCATGAGATGGACCATCTGGACGGGAAACTGTTCATTGACCATGTGACCGACAGCCATCTCGTCCACGAAGCCACCCATCAATATGTCCCGCTGCTCGACGTAATTCGTCTCTCGAACGGTTAATAATAGATATAGTCATATTTCCCGTACTGAAAACCGACCGATACGGTACTGCCGCCCGGCATCCCTGCACGACGAGTAATGCGATTATTATTCAAGAGGGCCGCCGGGTATTTTGACATGGAGCAGGCTGCAACCGAACAAAGCGGCTGAGTATTGGCTGAGAAGTAGTTTAGCAAGCCAAGACAAAAGTAAATGCAAAAGACAGTAGTGCAGTAGCGTGCAGCATGTACAAGATAATACAGTAGACAGCAAAAAGTACTGGGATAGCTGAATATCCTGAGTTGAAGATGCCGCACAAGATAGTAGGGTTTAAAGTTCTTTTGGTCATTATCCCATCCACTCATAAAAAGGGCACCGTAGCGGCACCGCAGTTCTTGCTGCGTCGTAATTACATCAACTGAAAAGTTTTCGGGAGAATAAAACTGCAGCCTTCAATCTCTCTAAGCCTAAGTTATTTCTAATTTTGCAGTCACACAGTCACCACTTCGCATCACCGCCATGCACGCATCACCATATGCACGCATCACCATATGCACACAGTCACCACCTATGCACGCATCACCGCCATGCACGCAGTCACCACCTATGCACACAGTCACCACCTATGCACACAGTCACCACCATCAGGCAGTCACCGCCATGTAAAAACGCGTATCGCCGGGAAATGGGCCCCATCATAAAAAACTCTCTTTGTTTTTAATAGAAGCGCACCATTTGTCACACCGAAGTCCAACTCCGCTGACCGGTCTCCCTGCAACAGATCAAACGTCCAGAAGAAGTAACGGCAGAGTCGATCGTTGATCAAACTCGAAAAGTTGAGTATCGGCCAGATGAACCCAGTGAGCATTAGCCAGGGGAGGACTACCCGCTATGCAGCGGAAAATACATAAGAGGTGTTCGAAACACTCGCTTCACGGAACGATAAGCATGAACGCAATAAATAGCCCCACGATGATAATCCACGGGCTGCGGCATTATAGCGGAAACAGAACTCATCCAAGTATAACTGGAGGTATGTAGATCCGATGCCGTGAAACGTATTATTCATCCACTGCCAGGCACGTTTGAATGTTTGGTACAGGAAGCTGTTGCGCTTGACATGGAAGTTATAGCGAATAATGGAGACGGTAGAATCGCTATGAGCATGAAGCTTGGCGAATTCATCACTGCCTGTGCGCAAGAGCGATTTGCCCGAGCAATGCACACGGTCAACTATCTTCATCTTGATCCTCCGGGAATGGGCTCCCTGATCATCCATTTCGATATCAGGAGCTGGATTGCCGGCATCTGAATTGACGGATTCCACACTGCCGGACTCAGCAACAATAATCGGGCACTCCCGCTCATGGAGAAGGATAGGGGAATAAAAGGGCCGGCCATAGAAAGCTACGATGCCATGGACCTCCCCC
The DNA here is from genome assembly GCF_945605565.1 of Paenibacillus dendritiformis. NCBI lineage: Bacteria > Bacillati > Bacillota > Bacilli > Caryophanales > Paenibacillaceae > Paenibacillus > Paenibacillus dendritiformis. The sequence goes on from NZ_OX216966.1 coordinate 1,223,009, forward strand.
TTCAACGGCTGAGCAGCGTCGGCACGGTTAATGGCCGTTCGTATCTTATGGAGCATTGACCAAGCCGTCTTGTAAGTCACTTCAATGAGGGAGCGAAGTTCAACTGCATTGATTGTTATATCGGTACGGGAGACGATCCAGATCGCCGTAAGCCACTTCCACAGCGCCGTACGGCTTCCCTCCATTATCGTTCCTGCTGTAAGCGAGGTTTGATGACGGCAAGCGCGGCAATCATAGAGCGGCAGCCGACGAGTCTTGATGACATAAGCCTCGCCATGATGGCAACGCGGGCATACAAAGCCAGAGGGCCATTTCATACGAAACAAGAAAGAGTTGATCTCGGCTTCATTATGTAACAGCTGCAGCAGTTCTTCCACGCTATTAATCGACTCCCAGACGCCCATGCCGTCTCTGCCCCTCCAAAAGAAAAAATGAGAACGTATATTCTGTTTTTATTATACCGAACTAACGTTCTTATTTCAAGTGCTTTTTTGAAAATTAATCCAATAAATTTGGGTTGCGGTGTCCACGATTAGTATCAGAATATGTGAAGGATTTCAAACACTTAATAAATAGCCTGCGGAAGCGAATTAATAGATGTAAGGTGCGTTTCTTGGACAACAAGCATGCTTTTTTGAGACGAATAGCTCTCAATTTCCTTTGCGTCACTATCCCATTGCGTCACCTTGAGTGGAGGGGATAATGGACAAAAGGACATAAATATAGGCACTGCTCGATTCGACAAAAAGGAAATTCTGGGCAAAAGCAAAAAGGAAATTCTGGGCAAAGCAAAAAGGAAAGTCTGCGAAAATCAAAAAGGGAAGTACAGGGGAAAGGAACTGCTGACGTGAAGCAACTAGTGAGATTAGACGTGGTCAGGTACGAAGCTCGCGCATGGCCAGGGTGGTGCTGAGGTGTAATGTGCTTATGGCCGGGTGTGGCGAAGGTGATGACCGCGTAGGGTAAGGCGGCTGCTGTGAAAATGATTCGAACGAGGCAGCGTTAAGGGTAATGAGCAATAGTGGAGTGTCAACAGTAAATGATTGTTATATCAATTTACGTAGTCGTACAGCTCCAACGCAAGATGCTGAAGGCTCTGGAAGTTCGTCTGATGAATGAATTCGGTCTTCATTACCTTAAATGTAGTTTCAGTAATGGCGTTATCATAAGGACGCCTTTTCATACTTAAAGAACGATCGATCTGGAACGTAATAAGTTGTAGTGAATGTATGAGTACGTTGCCACAATTTTTAACAAAAAATGTTGCAAACTGTTGATAGATTTCACACTTGGAGCTTCTATATATTTAAACGTATAGGGAGATGAAAAATATGATTAGTATGAATATTCGTGTTTTGCGTAAAAAGCATAAAATGAGTCAGGAACAATTAGCTGAGAAGGTAAACGTGTCACGACAGACCGTAGCAAAGTGGGAAAACGGGGATGCCTTGCCCGATATTTTTAAATGCAAGATACTCGCTGATATTTTTCAAGTAACCTTGGATCAATTATCCCGGAATATGAGTGAAGAAGAGGCGAATCAGATCGGTCCCAAGGGGAAGCAGTTCTTTGGTGTTGTGAAGGTAGGGGATCGGGGACAGATTGTGATTCCCAAACAGGCACGCGAAATGTATCAGATTCAAGCTGGTGATAAGCTGATTGTCTTGGGAGAAGATGCGACAAAAGGAATTGCTCTCTTAAAAAGTGAGAATTTCATGGAATTTGTAGAGATGATCCAAAAAGCTGAGCGGGAGGTAGATGAATCAGAATGAGCAAAATTGTATTTTTTTCGATACCCGCACATGGTCATACCAATCCGACCATTCCGGTGGTAACCGAGTTAGTCAATAGAGGACATCAAGTTTGGTATTATTCCTTTCTAGAATTTCAGGGGAAAATAGAAGGTGCTGGCGCTGCATTTATTGCTTGTGATGAATTCTTGCCCCAGCTATCACATAAAGAATTGAATCGTAAGGTTGGCAAAGATTTTGCAGCATTGATTGAAATGGTTGCCGATACGACCATTGCTTTGGATGAAAAGGTTTGTAAGGAATTAAGGGAAATTCAGCCGGATTGTATTGTATCCGACTCTTTATGCTTTTGGGGAAAATTATTTGCAAAAAAACTAGGAATTCCATATATTTGTTCGACTACTACCTTTGCTTTTAATCAGTATACAGCGAAACTGATGAAGCGGGGTTTCATAGAATTATGGAGAATGATCGTGGGTTTGCCCCGAATAAACAAAAAAATTCAGTTGTTAAAGGATCATGGGTATGAAGTAGAGAATTTTGTCTCGATTATTCAAAATAATAATGAAACGGACACCATTGTTTATACTGCGAAAGAATTCCAGCCGATGGCGGGTACCTTTTCTGAGCGATATGCTTTTGTCGGACCATCCATCAGGCAGTCTCCGCCGGTACAGAATAATAAAAAAGATAGAAAAATAATCTACGTTTCCCTTGGGACTATACTTAATCAAAATCAAGATTTTTACCAAAACCTTATCCAGGCATTTGCAGATACGGACTATGATGTTGTGATGTCAGTTGGTGAAAAAACTGAGATTTCTTCTCTTGGCACCATACCAGGAAATTTCACTGTGAAAAACTTTGTGGATCAGATATCGGTATTACAGACAGCAGATGTATTTATTACCCATTGCGGCATGAATAGTGCGAATGAAAGCCTGTATTTTGGAGTTCCAATGGTTTTATTTCCGCAACATAGCGAACAAAGAGTAGTGGCTGATCGGGTTGCTGAACTGGGTGCAGGATTAAAATTGAAAGGAAAGAAGCCAAAAGATTTGGCAACAGCGGTATCTGAGGTGTTCGCGAATCGGACATATCAGGAAAATGCGCAGAAACTGTCAGAAACTTTTCAGAATGCTGGCGGTGCAGTAGAAGCAGCCAATGTGATTCTAACTAAAATTCGAGAGAAATCCTACAAGTGACCCATATAGCTAGACAGGCTATTTCATTAAGCAATCTTTAGGGCATGAATTAGGCTCATTTTTTTCTGGTGAACGATTGTCCTTCTCTGAGAAGGAACCTAGGAGGACAGCGGGAGTGCCAGTAGGTAGGAGAACGGAAGTGACCTGGGAGGGACGGGGGTGCTAAGTGAGCGGCGTAAAAAACCGGAGGCAAAGGCCTCCGGCTAATGGTGTGACTCTCTGAGACAGCGAGGGCACTTTCGTGAAAAGGCATCAGTTGGCGTCGGCTGCGCAGCGGAAGCCGAGGTTGCCGGTGGAGCTGTCGGGGGTGTTTTTGCTCCGTGCCCCGACGCGGTAGCGGTTGCAGTATGATTTGTGACACAGGTAGGAGCCGCCCTTCATTACGCGTTCCGTTCCTGTCTGCGGTCCGCGCGGTTGATCGGCAGGGCCGCGCTCGTCCGGGTTCGCGGTGAACCAATCCGCGCACCATTCCCATACGTTGCCGGCGACGTTGTACAGCCCGTAGCCGTTCGGCTCGAAGGCGTCGACGGGAGCTGTGCCGATGTATCCGTCGCTGGCGTTGTTTTTGACGGGGAATTTGCCCTGCCATATGTTGCAGCGATGCTCCCCGTCCGGCTTCAGCAGATCTCCCCAAGGATAGCGTCTGCGTTCCAGTCCGCCGCGAGCGGCGAACTCCCACTCGCTCTCGGTGGGGAGGCGCGTGCCGGCCCATTCACAGTAGGCCTGGGCATCATGCCATGACACGTGGATGACGGGATGGTTCATCCGTTCGGCGACGCTGCTGCCGGGGCCTTCCGGACGATGCCAGCAGGCCTGGCGGACGCCAAGCCACCAGGGGGTTCCCTGCGGGCGGCCGATGACGTGCTTCTCTTCCAGATCGGGAGCAAGCAGATGGAAGACGTAGGACCAGCCGAAGCGCTCCGCTTCGGTTACATAGCCCGTCGCCGCGACGAAGCGGGCGAATTCTTCATTCGTGACGGCATAAGGAGCAATCCGGAAGGGGCCGACCGTCACTTCCCGGATCGGTCCTTCCCCGTCCGCCGGGAACGATTCGGCATCCTCCGAGCCCATGGCGAAGGTGCCGCCTTCCAGGAGGATGAAGGTGTCCCGGGACGGGCGCGACGCAGCTTCTCCGTCCCAATTGGCCAGCAGCTGCCGTGCGTCCTGGACAGAATCGTCCGGCGGGACGGCAGCTGCAGTATTGTCCATGCTCGTCGAAGAAGTGGAGGCATGGAGTCCGGAGCAATCGGGGCCGGCTTGTCCGCTCAGGCGATCCCCGGCTGCCGGTTCTGCCGAGAGGGAGGTGCCGCGCGCTGCGGCGCAGCAAGGCCGCGGTGAACCGTCTGGATGTTGGTTGATTGGAGTCATCGTGCTCGCCTCCTTGGCTGAAATAAAATCGCTTGGACAATACGATTGCAAATCATATTTTACGGCCTATATTGTATTTGTGCTCTTCTGCGTCTTCCGTGTATGCGATGTGCAGATGTGCACTCTAGTGTCTGAAGGCAGTGTCGGCTTAAGTGAACTCTACTAGGTGTATTAGATCGTCATGCGGCCGCTTCCCTAGCGAGTCCGCAAGGCAGTGTCATGCTTACGTGCATTGTACTATATGTGCATCGCCGGAGAAGGCGAGATGGGCGCCGTCAGTTGATCCAGCACCATGAGCGCTCCGCCGACGGCCAGGGCTTCTTCGCCGTAGCTGCCCTTGCTAAAGACGACTTGATATTGCGGGTAATGATAGGTTTTGCGAATCGCTGTCTGCGTCGCGGTATAGAAATAGAGATCGTTAATATTCATGAACGGTCCGCCCAGCACGACGCGCTCCGGATGGAGTACATTGAGCAGGTTGGCAAGCCCGACGCCGAAGTAGGTTGCCGCTTGGGTAACCAGCTCGGTGACCAGCGGATCGTGCTTCTTCAGCGCCTCGATAATATGCGGGAACGCGGCGGGCTCCCCGCGGGGCACGATATGCTCGAGCAGGCTGCGCCGGCCGATGCGAAGCATCGCGTTCGTCTCGCGCTCCAGCGCGTAGATGGTGGCATAGGAGTCAAGGCAGCCGTAATTGCCGTTCGCGGAACGGTTAGGGATGCCGTCGGCCTGAATGATCATTTGGCCGAGCGCGCCCTCCATGTCGACGGCTCCGTAGATGAGCTTGCCGTCGGACATCATCGCCGAGCGGAGACCGATCCCGACATGAACGTACAGCATGTGGCGCACGTCCATGGAGCGGTTCGCCCAGGCCTCGGCCCGGATGGCCGTATTCGCGCCATTGTCCAGCAGCACGGGCAGCTGCAGCCGCTGCTCCAGCTCGGCGACGATAGGGACGTTCTCCCAGCCGGGCGCAGGGAAGTACTCCGGTTGCAAAATGACGCCGTCAAACCGGTTGAGCGGTCCGACAGCGCCGATGCCAAGACCGAGTGCCGTATCCGAATTCAGCCGGTACTCGTCCATCCATGTATGAATATGAGCCGCTACCCGCTCGATTAGCCGATCCGGCGTCATCTGTTCGTTCATCTCGATGACGTGGACCGCCTTCATCTGTCCGGCCGTGTCCAGCAGGACGAGCCGGGACGAGGTCCGGGAGATGTCGAGCCCGAAGGCATAGCCGTACTCCGCACGAACACGGTACAGAATCGGACGCCGCCCGCCCGTAGAGGCGCCGAAGCCGCTCTCCACAATAAGGCCGAGCGCTGTGAGCTCATCCAGTACACGGGTCAGCGTGCTGACGGTAAGTCCGCTGTCGCTGACCAAATCATTTTTCGATATTTCCGGCGCCCGGCGGATTCGTTGAAACAGTTCTTTTCCCTTTTTGGAAGGGATGCGTTGCTCCAATGCGTTATCCATAGATTACCATCCCCGCTATTCCAGACAATATGATGACCGTGATTGGATGCAATCGAAGCCGAATCAGTGCGAACAAGGCTGCGATAAACAAAATGACCGGCCAGGCCGAACTGACGGTCCAGCCGTCCAGGTAGCCTGCGCCACGCGTCATGTTGACTGCCGCCAAGGCAATCAGCGCCACGACAGCCGGCTTCATTCCGTCCAAGGCGGACTGCACCCAATGATTATCATACACGCGATAGAAAAATGTGGCAACGGCGAACATGATGATAGCTGACGGCAGCGCGATGCCGAACGCGGCCATGAGGCTGCCCGGCCATCCCGCCGCGGTATAGCCGACATATACGGCGCTGTTCATCGCGATAGGCCCGGGAGCCATGCCGGCCAAGGCGACGGCTTCCGTATATTGTGAGGCGGTCAGCCATTGGCGGCTCAGTGCTTCATGCTCGATCACCGGCAGCATGGCATAGCCGCCGCCGAACGACACGAAGCCCAGCTTGAAAAACGTCCAAAATAAGTCCCATAGCATGCTGCATCCTTCTTTCTGGCCGATTCGGGATTGATCGTCTATCCTTGTTCCTGCTTGACCTGCCGGGAGGAGGAAGGCGGATGGAGCGAAGAGGCGGCATAGGGATCCTTATGGCGCCGTAGTCTGCGGTGCCGGAACCATTCCGCCACGAGGCCGGCAGCCGCTCCGATGGCAAGCACGGCAATCGGATTGAACGGAGTCCACAGCAGCAGGGCGACGGACAATAAGGAGACCGTCCAGCCGAAGACGTGGCGCAAGGCATCTCTCCCCATGCGGAAGGCCGCGTATACGATCAGGGCGATGACTGTCGGCTTAATGCCCGCAAGTGCTCCCTGCAAGTAAGGATTGGTGCGGAACCAGGCGGCTGTCATCCCGAGCGCGAGCATAATGAGGACGGTGGGCATGGCAATGCCCGTAATGGCTGCGATGAGACCGGGAAGGCCTGCAATCCGGTAGCCGACAAGAGCGGCAACGTTCAGGCCGATCCCCCCGGGGGCGGCCCCGGACAAGGCAGTGATTTCCCCCATTTCCTGCGCCTCGAGCCATTGGCGCTTCTGGGTCACTTCCCGGTCGATGACCGGCAGAATTGCATACCCGCCGCCGAAGGTGGTCGGGCCGATTTTGAGAAACGTAATAAATAATTGCAAAAGAAGTGCGGGATAACCCGGTGATTTTCTGGCGAGCGGAGTGTCGCTCATCGCTTCATCTCCATTCTTGTGACTGAAATGCTTTGCTATGTCTCTTCTGCTAGTATAACTGACTTTTATCCAAAATGGAATAAAGTTAAAAGACAAAGGGCGTTATTTCCAATAAAAAGCTTGTTTTGGACTGGTTTGGAAGTGGGGGAAGGAGGGGGATGACCAATCTTTCATTCGCTGTGGTAAAATGATGACAGAATGATAGGGCTTACAATTGAACTTATTTTTATTAGGTAAAGGAGAATGAACGATGACAGTCAACGAGACGACGCGTCCGAACGTTCTGCTAATCACGGTGGATCAAATGCGCTTCGATTGCCTGAGCATCGCCGGGCATCCGCTGGTGGAGACGCCGAACCTGGATGAGCTGGCCCGAACAGGCGTCCGGTTCGATCGCGCCTATACGGCGACGCCGTCGTGCGTTCCGGCGCGGGCGGCGATTTTTACAGGGCAGTCACAGACCTCCCATGGGCGGGTAGGTTACCGGGACTGCGTTCCCTGGAATTATGAGACGACGCTTCCGGGCGAATTCGCGAGCGCAGGCTACCATACCCAGTGTGTCGGGAAAATGCATGTCTATCCGGCGCGCAATCTGCTTGGCTTCCATAACGTCGTGCTGCATGACGGCTATTTGCATCATAACCGGAACCGCAATACGCCATCGCAGGCTCATTTCGATGAAGTGGATGATTATGTAGCCTGGCTAAGAGAACGCGTCCCAGGAGCCGATCTGACCGACCTCGGCCTCGATTGCAATGCTTCGACGGTGGCCCGTCCGTGGCATTTGCCCGAGATGCTGCATCCGACCAATTGGACCGTTACGCAGTCCATCGATTTTGTGCGGCGCCGTGATCCAGGCAAGCCGTTCTTCCTATGGATGTCGTTCGTGCGCCCGCATCCGCCATTCGATCCGCCGCAGGCGTATCTCGATATGTACAAGGATGAGGAGATTCCGGATCCGCCGGTCGGGGATTGGGCGGACACGGCGGATGAAGCACGGGAAGGGCTCAGCCCGATTACGTCCCGCGGCATTGTGCCGAAGCGGAGGCTGAAGCAGGCGATGGCCGCCTATTATGCGCTGATTACGCACTTGGATCATCAGATCGGCCGCTTCCTGCAAGTGCTGGACGAATACGGGGAGCTGCGGAATACGGTCATCCTGTTCACGTCCGATCACGGGGAGCTGCTGGGCGACCATAATTTGTTCCGCAAGTCGCTGCCGTATGAAGGAAGCGCCCGCGTGCCGTTCATTGTGAACGATCCGGGCAACCGTCTCGGCTTGAAGCGGGGCACGGTCGTCGAGGACGTCGTCGAGATGCGGGATATTATGCCGACGCTGCTCGATGCCGCAGGCGTGCCGGTGCCGGCGGGGGTAAACGGGAAGAGCGTGCTTGCGGCAGCGCGCGGCCGGGAGCGGGAATGGCGCGAATATTTGCACGGCGAGCATGCCCAAGGCATGGCTTCGACGCACTGGGTGACGAACGGCAAGGAGAAGTTTATCTGGTATTCCCAGACCGGCGTGGAGCAGTATTTTGATCTCGTCCATGATCCGCAAGAGCTTCACAATGCGATCGGCGATGCCGCCGTCCAGGACCGTGCAGCGTATTGGCGGCAGTTGCTCGTGCGGGAGCTGAAGGACAGGGAAGAAGGATACAGCGACGGGGAAAAGCTGATTACCGGATGTACGCCGGTCGCGTGTCTGTCTCATATTTTATAAGGAACAAGGCCAGCCTGGAGAAATCAGGCTGGCCTTGCGGCTTAATAGCGCTGCAAAATAAGCTGGGTCTTCAGTTGGTCGACCGGGAGCAGCCAGCCCGCTTGGGCCAGGTCGGCTTCCAGCGCCGCTTTTTTGGCGGCGGCCGCAGCGCCGTCCGCTTCCTTGAAGGAGGCCTCTACGATGTAATCAAAGCCGGTGCCGGCTTCATTTTTAATCGCCCATACTTCAATGTCGATTTTGTCGCCGTCCCACAGCCCGCTGGAGCGGGTGGCGTTAACAGGACCGTACAGCTTCTGAACGGCTTGAAGCTGGTTCACGCCCCATTGCGGCGCGCTCCAATTGACGAATTTGCCGGGCGCTTCATCTATCGCCCAGGTGCGGGAGGTCGGCAGGTCAGGCAAGGCTATGCCGCTGAAGCCGTCTTTTTTCACTTTTTTCTTGCGGGAAATGCTCAGCGTCTGCTTGGTGTACCCCCAATCGACCTGCGCCTCATAATTTGTGTCGTCCGCGGTAAAGCCGTCCCTGGCCGCCTGAGCGAGAGCCGCATTCAGATTGCCGTTCTCTACCGGATAGCGCTTCTTGTACACGAGCTCGAATTTGTTGCTGGCGTCGTTCTCTTTTTTGCGGAGACGGACATACCAGCCTTCTTGATTGATGCGCTGATCATTCGTGTCCAGGAACTGGACACGGATCTTCTCGGCGGCCCCTGTCTGGAAATAGGTCCGGACAGCGGGAGTCAGCTCGTGATTGGCATCGAGCACAAGGCTCGGATCCAGGAACAGTTTGACTTCATAATCGGGCGTCATCGGCTGCGGTGCCGCTGCGGAGGAAGCGGGCGCCGCGGATGCTGCGAAGGAAGTGAACGCGATGAGGACCGCGAGGATCCCGATCCAAGCGCGGTGATGAAGGGAAATTCGGTTGGACATCTGTATTCCACCTTTCCGTTCCAGGTTATATCCGGATGGAGCATCCGGGATGCAACGAATACAGCCCTTGGTAGCCGAGCTGGCCAAGCTTGTGCCGCAGCCGGTCGGTCATTTCCTTGGGCGCATGCGCCAATATCGTCGCGGTGGACGGTATGGCGTCCATCATATGCCGCACATCGGGCAAGCCTTGATGGATTTTGTAGCGGAACCGGCGCACCTCGCAGGTGGAGCCGGCCGCGACGGCCGCTCCGAAGCTGTCTCTGCCAAGGTGTCCGGTGAACAGCACGGCGTTGCGCTTCCGGGTGTTGAGCTGCTCGTAATAGAAGCGCGATGCGGGAGTATGCATCATGCCGTCGGTGACGAGAATGACCCGCGGCGGTCCCTCCAGCACCCGCATCCGCTCGTCATCGCTGCCGACGAGAGTGAGCAGCGGAGAGCGCAAGCAGCGCTGCAGGCGCTCCACGGCGTCGGCCTGGAACCATTCCGGCCATTGCCGGTACATGCCGGCCGCGTCCGCGATGGCGGACTCGACCGCCAGCGGCTGCCCGGGGAAGCGCTCATGCAGCCAGAGCAGCAGCTCCTGGCTGCGGCCGAACAGCGGAACGGGCAGCAGCACATGTCCGCCCCGCTGGAGCACTTCTTCGATCTTGGCGGCCAGTTGGGACAGCAGTTCCTGCTGCCGCCTTGCATCTTCGCCGTAGGCAGCGTCGATAATCGAGACGTCCACCTTCTCTGCCGCTGGCAGCGTGCGGCCGGAGCAGGAAGGCCCCGGCGGTTCCGCCTTCAGCAGCAGCGATTCGGCGCAATAGTCGCCGGAATAGAAAATTCGCTTGCCCCGGATGTCGAGCAGGAGCCAGATGGCTCCGAGCGCGTGGCCGCTCGGCCCCCAGCAGGCCCGGACCTGGGGCGAAGCGGCGAACCATTCTCCCGGCGGGGCTTCGTCTTCCACGTAGCGGAAGCGGATGAGCCGCACATCCTCTTCCCCGTAGGGGACCTTCGCGCCGGTGCTCTGCGCATAGCTGCGCCAGGCCTGGAAATAGGCGGGCAGCTGCGACGCGGTCGCCCTGGACGTCCATACTTCCCCGGCATATCCGGACCGGTACAGCAGGGGGAGGGCCATCGAGTGATCCTCATGGGCATGCGACAGGAACACGGCCTCGATGGCATGAATCCGGTCCGGGTCAAGCAGGGGATAGACACCTCCTTCCTCCTTTTTGCCGCCGCAGTCGAGCAGCACGGCGCATTCGTCATGTTGTATGTAATAGCAGGAACGGCCGTGTTCGCCCGCTCCTCCCCATACTGTCACATTCAACATCTGTCCATCACTTCCTGTCCGCCCCGAAGTAGTTCAATACAAGAAGCAGAATCGTCGTCAAGCCGAGCGAGACGACCGCCATCGCCATGCCGAGCGAGACTTCGCCCTGTTCGAACTGGGCGAAAATATAGGTCGCCGACACCTGCATCGAAGGCGGCAGAATCATGAGCGAAGCGACCAGCTCCCGGATGGAGATGGTGAAGCTCATCATCCAGCCGGCCAGCATGCCCGGCACGAGCAGAGGCAGCAGAATGCGCCGGTAGATGTAGGCTCCGGTGCCGCCGAACACCCGGCCGGCCTGAAGGAGCGAGCGGTCGATCTGCCCGAGGCCGGACTTGATATATTGCACCGAATAGGGCAGGAACAGCACCGCGTAGGTCAGGACGACCATGCCGTAGGTGTTGTACAGCGGCAAGGGCATCCAGGGCGAATTCCAGAACAGAATGAGCCCGACGACCAGGACGATGCCGGGGACCATGTTCGGCAGCAGGCTGAAGGCGTCGGTCACGCGCTGTGCGGCGGTGGAGGCCGAGCCGATGATCAAGGCCAGGAACAGGCCGAGCAGCGTGCCGATCGACGCGGAGAGCAGCGCCAGGCCGACACTGTTGCCCAAGGCTTGCATGCCGGGGGAACCGGGGCGCAGCAGCTCCGCATAGTGGGCCAGGGTGAAGTTGTCCCAGGCCAGACCGTTGCCGCGCAGCTTCTGCAGCGAGGCGGCAAGGATCGAGAAGTAGGGCACGCCGATGGACGCGGCGAGCAAGGCGGCCACATAGCCCCAGGCGGCTCCCTTCCTCCAGCCGGTCAGGCGTTGCTCCGTATCGCGCCCGCCTCGGCCGCCGACGGTCGGGTAGTGGAAGCGGCGGGTGATGACGCTCTGGATGTACCAGAACAGCAGACAGCCGCCCAGCAGCAGGGAAGCCAGGGATGTCGCCTTGCCGAAATCGATCGGCCAACTGGAAATATAGTTGTGAATCTCGCTCGTCATGACATAGAAGCCGATCTTGCGGCCGAAGGTGGCCGGCGTGCCGAATTCGGCTATCGTCTTGACGAAGACGAGCAGCGCTCCCATGGCGTAGCTGGACAGCAGGAGCGGCAGGACGATGCGCCGCAGCCGATAGCCGTAGCCTGCGCCGTGCAGCGCTGCAGCTTCCTCGTAGCCGGTGCCGATCCGCTGCAGCGCGTTCCGCAGAATCAAATACAGGAACGGGAACAGATGCAGGCTCATGACGGCGACCATGCCGAACAGGCTGAAGAACAGCGGGGTGACCGCTTCGGCGGACGGGAGCAGCTGCTCCAGGAAGCCGCGGCGCTGCATGAATAAAATCCACCCCATCGACCCGATGTAAGGCGGGGTCATGAACGGGATAATGAGCACGACATCGAGCCAGCCGTGGCGGCCGATCGAGGTTTTGGCCGACAGGATCGCCATCGGCAGGGCCAGCAGGGTGGCGCCGAGCACGACCCATGCCCCGAGCTGGATCGTGTTCCACATCACCTGCGCCAGCTGCGGGTTCGCCATCACCCGGAACGGCGCCGTCAGATCGATCGCCGTTCCGGTCCGGATGCTCGTCAGCAGGACCATCCAGAGCGGAGCGGCGATGAGCGCCGCCAGCAGGACAACGGCAAGGGCCGCTCCGAGCGTTCTATAGTTCCATCGTGTTGTTGCCATATCGGCGTCTCCGTTTCATTATGGTTTGTACAAGTCGAGGAAGCGCGCGCTAATCGCGCCGCTATTCGCATTCATCCAGTCCCAATCGATATTCAGCACCGGAATATCGGCCACGCCTGCGCGATCCTTGGCCGGAATGTCCTGGCGCCCCGGCAGCAGATAGGCGTCGGCGACCAGGTTCTGGGCTTCATCGGATAGCAAGTAATCGATGAATTGCTTCGCGTTGTCCGCATGCGGCGCATCCTTCAAGATCATGGCCGGACGCACATTGATGACGGTTCCGCTCGCAGGATAGACCATCTCGACCGGCTCGCCCTTGGCCTTGGCGCTGTAGGCCATATAATCGACTCCGGCCAGTACGGCGCTCTTGGCCCCGGTAATGACCGGGTCGAGCGCTTCTTTGTTCGCGCCCGCCATCTCGACCCCGTTCGCCTGCAGCTGCTCGAACAGGGACCAGCTGTCTTCGCCCTTGTCATTCAAGTACCCGGCAATGAAGTTGAGCGCCGAGCCGGACAGCGAAGGGTCCGGAATCGTGACGGCTCCCTTCCATGCGGGCGCGGTGAAATCGGACCAGTCCTTCGGCGGCTCCTGAACGAGCTTCGTATTGTACGTAATGCCGAGAGCCGATGCGCTGTAGCCGAAGAAATGATAATCCGGGTCCATCCAGCCCTTGTACAGCTTGTCGGCGCCGGCGGCTTCCTTGTAGCTCTGGGTCCAGCCGGCCGATTTCATTCCCATCGCTGATGGCCAGGAGGCGAGGATGACGACATCGGCAACCGGGTTGCTTTTCTCCGCTTCCAGCCGCGCCAGCACCTTGCCGGTCGTGCCTTCGAACTGCTCGATCGCGATGCCGGTCTTCGCTTCGAAGCCCTGCTTGATCGCTTCGGATAAATTTTTGGGTCCAGCGGTGTAAATCACCAGCTTGCCGCTATCGCCGGAGTCTGTCTTCGCGGCCTGCGGCGCGGCGGGCGCGGATTCCCCGGATTGGGCGGACGGCGCGGCCGAGCCGCAAGCGGCGGTCAGCCAGGCCAGCATCAGCACGGTCACTAACGACATCATGCGCAGAGAGAAGCGTCCGTTCTTTTTCATACTGCAATGTCCTCCTTCTTGTTCATGCCATGGATATGCTGCGGGGAGACGTATACGGTGACAGGGGAGCCGACAGGCAGCCGTTCCTGGTGGTAGGCCGTCCACACTCCGTGTGCCTCCACTTCAATATGAATCTCGTACCGTTCTCCCATATAGCCGGTGTGAATCACTTTGCCCTTCCAGGAGCGATCGTGTGCGGTACCGGTCCAGCGCACATGCTCCGGTCGGAACATCTCCAGCTCACCGTCAATCCAGTTCGATCGGCCGACGAAGCGGGCGACGAACGGATCGGCGGGAGCGCGGTAAATATGCTCGGGCGCTGCCGCCTGAAGGATCTTCCCGCCCCGCATGACGATAATCCGATCGGACATCGACATCGCTTCGGACTGGTCGTGCGTCACATACAGGGCGGTCATGCCGAGAGCGCGGACCAGTGCCATCAGCTCCGCCTTCATCTCCTCCCGCAGCACGGCGTCGAGCGCGCTGAGCGGCTCGTCGAACAGAATGAGCTGCGGCTCGGTCACGATGGCGCGGGCAAAGGCCACCCGCTGCTGCTGCCCGCCGGACAGTTGAGACGGGCGCCGCTGCTCGAAGCCGGCGAGGCGGACCAAGCGAATCGCCTCCTGCACCTTGTCCTTCAAGCCGGCGGTGCGTCCGGCCGCACGCAGCCCGAAGGCGACATTTTCGAATACGGTCATATGCGGCCACAGGGCGAAATCTTGAAAAACCATGCCGAGCCCCCGCTTGTGAACCGGCTTATGAATCCGCTTCGCTGCCGAGAAGATCGTCTCTTCCCCGAAGCGGATGTCTCCGCTGTCCGGGGTCTCGAGTCCGGCGATCAGGCGGAGCAGCGTCGTCTTGCCGCAGCCCGAAGGGCCGAGCAGCGTCGTGAACTCTCCGGACCGAATCGTGAGCGATACGTTCTCAAGAGCCGGCGCTTTGCCGAATGACTTGTTCAAGCTCTCGATATGAACATCCATGAGATGGTGCCTCCTTGCGTTGCGTTCTCTTACCTTCGATTAGCCTCATTGTACAGGCGGATGTTCATGCTCATGTTTTCGTGATGTAAAGGTATAGTTAAAGTTTTTGTTAATATCTTTCGCATAGCATAGATTTTCTCTATGATGGGAGCATGGCGTTGACTTGACGGAGGGAGGAGCGGTTCCGTGAACATTATGAAGCTGCAGATCGTGGCGCTGCTGGCCAAATATCAAAAAATTACGGCGGTAGCCGAAATATTGGGCGTCAAGCAGCCGACCGTCACATTCCATCTGAAAAGTCTGGAGGACGAATTCGGCATGCCGCTGTTCGAGTCCCGGAGCGGGAAGCTGGTGCTGACGGAAGCGGGCGAGGCGCTGTATCATTATGCCCGTCGCATCCATGCCTTGATGGAGGAGACCTACCATGTCATGGGGGAGTTCACGGAGGGCGGCCGGGGCACGGTGCGGATCGGCGCCAGCCATGTGCCGGGGGCGTATTTGCTGCCGGATGTGTTGAACGCCTTCGCCACGCAGTACCCCGACGTTACCGTGCATCTGGAGATTCAGACGGCCCCGGCCATCGAAGAGAGGCTGCGGCAGCATGAGCTCGATATCGGCATAATCTCCTCGCAGCCGTTCGAGGCCGACGATCTCCATCAGCAGGTCTGGCTCGAGGACGAGCTGGTGCTCGTCGTGCCGCCCGGGCATACGCTGGCGCAGGAAGGAGCGCCGACGGCCGAGCGGATCGGGACAGAGCCGTTTATTTTCCACGATACCCAATCGGCGACGCGGCGCATCATGCTCGAATGGGCGGACGCTCACCGGATCAAGCTGACCTCGCGGCTGCACATGAACTCGATCGAGGCGATCAAGCGGGCCGTCATCCATGGGCAAGGCGTGACGCTGCTGTCGGAACGGGCCGTGAGCCAGGAGGCGGCGAGCGGGACGCTGATCGCCATCCGCCTGCCGGATCGGAAGCTGAAGCGGTACATTTACCGCTGCCATCACAAGGAAAGGTGGATGTCGCCGCCGGTGAAGGCGATGTGGGACATGCTGCAGCAATACGAGGGGAGAAATAGATTATGCGGAGATTTTGCAATAAAATGAACCAAGGGCTTGTACAGTGAGAGAAAAGAGAGGTGAAGGCATGGGGAAATGGGCCACCGCCGCCATCTATATGCTGGCTATGGCCGGAATCTGGTTCTGGCGCGAGGAGCTGCTTCAGTGGATAGAGAGCCTGAAGTCCTCCCGCGATGCGGCCACCGCCGTGCAAATGTTCGTCCTGGCGGCGATCGCTTCTCTTTTTCCCGTCATCCCGTTCGGGGTCGTCGGGGGCATTATGGGAGCCGCGTATGGACTATGGCTTGGCGGGTTGATGAATACAGCCGCTTCGACGCTGGGAGCGGCCGTCCTGTTCCTCGCGGTCCGGCACGGCTGGCAGGAGCAGGGCAGGCGCTATCTGGATCGGGTTCCCCTGCTGCATAAGCTGAACGCCGCGATGGAACATCGCCCGGCGACATCCGTCTTCATCGCCCGTATGATTCCGGTGCTGCCTGCTGTCGCGATCAACGTGTATGCGGCGCTCGTGTCGGTGCCGTTCGTCGCTTTCCTGCTCGCTACGGCAGCAGGCAAGCTCCCGGTGATGCTGGTCTTTGCCTTCATCGGGGAGCAGGTGCTGGAGGACGGCATGAAGATTCCGGCTGTGCTGCTTCTCTGCGCGGCGATGGCGGCTGGATTCTATGCCGTATACCGTTATCGGGCGGGCTGGCGCCGGAAGGAGCGGACGGAACGGTCTTGATATGGACATGCAAAAAGGGACCGTCCCCCGGGTCTGACAAGACCCGAGGAACTGTCCCTTATTTTCGTTTCTTATTTTGCAGCTGCTTCGTATTTCTTTTCAACTGCCGGCCAGTTGACGACGTTCCAGAACGCAGCGATGTAGTCCGGGCGCTTGTTCTGATATTTCAGGTAGTAGGCATGCTCCCATACGTCCAGGCCGAGAAGCGGAGTCTTGCCTTCCATCAGCGGGCTGTCTTGGTTCGGAGTGCTGGATACGGACAGCTTGCCGTCTTTGTCGACTGCCAGCCAAGCCCAGCCGGAGCCGAAGCGAGTCGTAGCCGCTTTTGCAAAATCTTCCTTGAACTTGTCAAATCCGCCAAGCTCCTTGTCGATTGCTTCCGCCAGCTTGCCGGATGGTTGTCCGCCGCCGTTCGGTCCAATCGTCTCCCAGAACAGGGAGTGGTTCGCATGGCCGCCGCCGTTGTTGCGGACTGCCGTACGGATGCTCTCAGGCACGCTATTCAGATCGGAGATGAGTTCCTCAACGGATTTGGATTGCAATTCAGGCGCAGACTCCAATGCCGCATTCAAGTTCGTCACATACGTGTTGTGGTGACGGTCATGGTGAATCATCATCGTCGTCTCGTCGATGTGAGGCTCCAGTGCATTGTTCGCATACGGAAGAGCTGGTAATTGATGTGCCATTCGTTCATTCCTCCCAAAAAATATGTAAGTGATATATTCTCATTTAACCATGAGTCGGGCTAATAAATCAACATAAATGTTTCAAAAGTCAGAGCTTTGTCATAGGGCCTGACTTTATATCCTTACCCAATATAGGATGCTTTCAAACGTAGCGCCGGCGCTCACAAGATTCGTCACAAAATTGGCACAATTGCCAATTATTTATACCTATGGACCCGAAAGCAATGTAAACGCTTTATTTAAAACGCTTACACGAGAAAAACCGTGTTTTTTCGGCGTTTTTACGCGAATCTGAATGATAAAGAAGGAATTTCGCGATTTTTGTCGTATTTGTAAATACTATATATAATGATATGAGAGCAAAATGGATGTCCGTTGGCGTAGACTGTTTGTTCACAGATAGAGAAGAGAACCGTATATTTTACACCAAGCTCAGGATGAGGGAGAGTAAGACATGAACGTTCGATCCTTTCGTTTGGCGGATTATTTGCCGGCTACTCAGTTATTGAAGGAATCGCTGTCCGAGGAATGCTGTGAGAAGACCCTGGATGCCTTTGCGCGCCAGTTGTCCTTGGATGGAGAGCTTGTGATCATCGCGGAACAGGAGAACCCGAATGGGGAGACGATCATGGTCGGGCTGGCTATCGGCACCATTGATCGCAACAACGGGTACTACTATCGTCTGGCGGTGCACCCGGAATTCCGCAACCAAGGCGTAGGCAAAGCGCTTGTCGCCGGAATGGAGCAGAAATTCCAGCAGCGCAAGGTCCGCAACATTATGATTGCTGCGGATGAGCATACGGAATTCGTATTGCCTTGGTTCGAGGCATTGGGATACGGGGCCCAGCATGTCTTGCGTTCATTGAAGCAGCTTCGGATTGTTACCGGCTAGCTGTCTCTGAATTGAACATTTGTCGCCGAATGGGAAGGCATATCTTTACAACCGTTGCAATCGGGGTGAAGATATGCTTTTCTATTAATAATAAGTGAAGAGAAATGAAGTAAAGCCGAGGAAAACGCATGGAACGTTATGAGAAAGCCCTTGTGAAAAGTTTCAAACACGATGGCCATTTGCACCGGATGTGGCTGGAGAACTGGATCGTGCCCTCCTCGCTCGTGCATCCCGAGCATGCCGCTGAAGGAATGTTCGTGCTGATTAACAGCCAGACTCCGATCAGGGAAGCGGACGGGAAGCAGTGGAACAGCAAAATTCCTGCCGTTACGTTCCTCATTCCGAAGCAGTGGTTCAATGTGGTGGCGCTGATTGAAGATCACGGCATTCGCTACTACTGCAATATTGCCTCGCCGCCATACCGTACGGACAACATTTTCACCTATATCGATTACGATCTGGACGTCATTCAAATGCCCGGCGGCCAGGTCAATGTGGTGGACCAGGACGAGTATGAACAGAACCGGCATGTATACCACTATCCTGATCTGGTGGAGCGGAAGATCAGTGCCGGCCTCGAAGCGGTGCTGGAACGGATTCGGCATCGCCAGCCTCCGTTCTGGGACGATGAGGTGCGCCGGTACTACGACGACTGGAAGCAGGCGATCCAGCCGGAATGAGGGGATTCCTCTGCAAGCAGCAGACTGGCGGAGCTAGGAATGCGGCAGGGGATGAATGGAAATGCAGGGAAGTCAGACCTTAACAGGAGCGGCGCCTGCTCTGGGGAATCCGGTACCCGGAGCTAGGGGGCCGTTCTGCATTTAGAGCGGCGCGGATCCGCGCCGTGACATCAATCGAAGGAGGTGAACGGGATGACGGAACAGAAGCACACGGTACGATGGACACCATACGGGACAGACCAAGCGGCGGGGGCCGAGGCGAGTCCGGAAGCGGATCGCTGGCAGCGGCTCAAGCAGGAGATTATGGATGCGGCGCCTTCCATGGGCATCGACCAGGTCGGGTTCACGACGGCAGACCCGTTCACCGAATTGAAGGCGCGCCTGCAGCATTCCATCGATCAAGGATATGCGTCCGGGTTCGAGGAGCCGGACCTGGACAAGCGGACGAAGCCTGCGCTGCTGCTGGACGGGGCGCGCTCCATTATCGCGATCGCGGTCGCTTATCCGTCCAAGCTGGAGGGCGGTCCGAAGTCGGAGCCGGGCGCGTACCGGGGGATGTTCGCCCGGACCGCATGGGGACTGGACTATCACCATGTGCTGAGGGACCGGCTGCAGCGGCTGGAGCAGTTCCTGCGCGAGAGGGTGCCGGAGGTGCAGCTGAAGAGCATGGTCGACACCGGCGAGCTGTGCGACCGGGCGGTCGCCGAGCGATCCGGCATCGGCTTCAGCGGCAAAAACTGCTCGATTATTTCCCCAAAGTGGGGATCTTGGATATACTTAGGGGAAATGATTACGAATCTGCCGCTGCCGCCGGATCACCCGCTGACCGAGGATTGCGGGGAATGCACGCGCTGCCTCGATGCCTGTCCGACAGGAGCGTTCGTCGGGCCCGGGCAGCTCAATGCGCAGCGCTGCATCTCGTTCCAGACGCAGTCGAAGGAGATGCTGCCGCATGAGATGATGGTCAAGATAGGCAACCGGCTGTACGGCTGCGATACCTGCCAGATCGTATGCCCGAAGAATCGCGGGCTGAATTGGACCCATCATGCCGAGATGCAGCCCGATCCGGAGCAGGCGAAGCCGCTGCTTGTGCCGCTGCTATCGCTGTCGAACCGGGAATTCAAATCCCAGTTCGGCAGCAGCGCGGCGGCGTGGCGCGGCAAGAAGCCGATCCAGCGCAACGCGATTGCGGCGCTTGGCAATTTCCGCGAGCGCCAGGCCGTCCCGGCCTTGGAAGGGCTGCTGCGCAACGATGAGCGGCCGGACATCCGTGCCGCCGCGGCGTGGGCGCTTGGCCAGATCGGCGGGCCGGATGCCAAGCGCATATTGAAGGCGGCGCTAAGCCGTGAGGAGGAACCGAAGGTGAAGGAAGCCGTGATGCAAGCGCAGGAGCGCGCTGAAGCTCAGCAAGAGCCGCTGTATGTGCAGGAGATGGAGAGCCCGATCGGGCCGCTGACGTTGGCCGCGACCGCGACCGGATTGTTCGCGATCGAGTTCGGGGACGCGTTGTCGGTGGCGGAAGGGCTCCAGCGGCGGGCGGCCCGCAGCTACGGCCGGGTCGTGCTGCAGCGCCATCCGGAGCGGCTGCAGGAGGCCAAGCGGCAGTTGGAGGAGTATTTCGCGGGAACGCGCCGCGAGTTCGATCTGACGCTCGATATCCAGGGGACGCCGTTCCAGCGGCAAGTATGGCAAGCCTTGACCGACATCCCTTATGGGGAGACCCGGTCCTACAAGCAGATCGCGGAAGCGATCGGCAATCCGGGGGCGGTGCGGGCCGTCGGCGGAGCGAATAATCGCAATCCGCTCTCCATTATCGTGCCCTGTCACCGCGTGATCGGCGCCGACGGCAAGCTGGTCGGGTATGGCGGCGGCATGGACAAGAAAATCACCCTGCTCCGTCTCGAGGGCATTCCTTGCGGGCAATGAGCCGCAGGGCGACTCCAAGACAGATTCCATTCGTTTGTCATATTGGAAGGGACATGCTATCATAATGGCGGACGAGTTCCGCGAAGCCATGCCTTCTCACGGATAGATCGAAGTGAGTGTTCAAAAGCCGCGCTTCCTCGAAAGACGGTTTTTTGAATGACCTCATCTAACTAATTTTTGTTGGGGTGACCATAAGCAGATGATTTGGGTTGTAGGGATTATCGCACTCATCGTGGGTGTCATTATCGGCTTTGCCGGCGGGGTGTTCTACCTGCGCAAGCAGATGGAGAAGATGCAATCGGATCCGCAAATGCTGCAAAAAATGGCAAAGCAAATGGGCTATAATTTGAATGCGAAGCAGATGCAGCAAGCGCAGAAAATGATGCAGCAAAAAAAGAGAAAATGAAATAACGGAACTGCCCGCGTCCATGGGCACGGCAGGCGGGAGGAGGCACTATTATGGCTGGCTTGAAAGACTATGTCAATTCAAAAGTCGGTGAAAATCGCGAGCAGATCGAACATCACGTAAAAGAAATTTTAAGGCTGATCGGCGAGGACGTCGATCGGGAAGGACTGAAGGAGACGCCGGCGCGTGTCACCCGCATGTACGAAGAGATTTTCGGCGGGTATGAGGTCGACCCGCGCGACGTGCTCGGGGTTACCTTCGACGAAGCCCATGAGGAGCTCGTTATCGTCAAGGATATTACGTATTACAGCTTGTGCGAGCATCATATGGCGCCGTTCTTCGGCAAGGTGCATATCGGCTATATTCCAAGCGGACAGGTGGCCGGCCTGAGCAAGCTGGCGCGGCTGGTCGAAGCGGTCACGCGCCGTCTGCAGGTGCAGGAGCGGGTCACGTCGGAAATTGCGGATATTATGGAAGAAGTGTTGAAGCCGCACGGCGTGATGGTTGTCGTCGAGGGCGAGCATTTGTGCATGTGTTCCCGCGGCGTCAAGAAGCCTGGCAGCAAGACGGTTACGATGTCGACGCGGGGCAGCTTCAAGGACGATGCGGCGCAGCGCGCGGAATTTTTGTCACTGATTAAGCAGTAAATTGGTGCTTTAGGGTTTGAGCAGAACCAATGGAACCCGTTCCGGGCAAAGGGGCGGGTTTTTTGCTTGGCTTTATAGGAACGGTTGAGAGGGACGTGGGCGTGTAGTGCTTGAGGCGCGCTTGCGGCAGAGCGCAGCATGGAAGAGGAGGACGAAGGAAATTCTATGACAAAGACGGATGTAGAACTGACGGAACGCAGCGAAGAAGCGGTGGAATTAACTGAAGAGCAGGCGGAATGGCATCGCCTCTATGAAGCGGCGGCAGCCTTCAAGAAGCAAGGAAGCTGGAAGTGGGTGTCCGACTCCGAGATCTTCGGCGTATGCAACCCGGAGGATGGAGAGGTCGGATATTGCACCATTATGGGATCGAACGAAGAGTTGTTCGGCCTGGCCATGTTCCGCGGCGGCGAAGGGCTGGAGAGCCTGCAGGACATGATGCTGGAGCGGGACGAGCGTTATGGTTGGCTGAATCGGCAAAAATGTATCATGGTGACGTTCGAGGATCGGACCGAGCTGGACAAGCAGGATCTGGCGCAAATCAAAGAGCTTGGCTTCCGCTTCCGCGGACGCAACGCCTGGCCGCTGTTCCGGGCTTATGACCCGGGGCTTGTACCATGGACGCTTGACCGGAAGCAGGTCCGCTTCCTGGCGAACGCCTTGGAGCAAGCGGTGGAGCTGGCTGCTCGATGCAAGAAGGACAAGCAGCTGCTCGTGCCGCCAGTCTCCGGGCAGCTGTTGGTCCGCGCGCAGGAGAACGGGGAATGGAGCGAAGGGTGGCGCGATCCCGAGTTCGTCCTGAAGCGCCCGGCGAAGTATGAATACATCGACGACGCGAAGCTGACGGACCTCGTGCGCCGGATTCCGGAGAAGCGGGGGCAGTGGGAGACCGATTATTTCTTCGCACCTGTCGCGGTGCAGGGCGAGGCCGAGCGGCCGTATTACCCGCGGCTCTGCCTGTGGGTGGATCGGCTGGCCCGCAGCGCGGTCGGCTTCCATGTCGCTTATGAAGGAAATTACGAGCAGGAATTCATTGATCATATGATTCAGTTAATCGAGGAGAAAGGGGCTCGCCCGCAAAAGCTCATTATCCGGTCGAACGAAGGCCTGGATTTGTTCGAGAAGACGGCGCAGCGGCTGAAGATTAAAATTGAACGCGAGCCGCGCCTTGTCTATCTGGAGGAAGCGCAGGCGGATCTGTTCGATTATTTTGCCAAAAACGAATCTTGATTGCTAAGCCGTGTGTTCTAGCAGGATGCACGGCAGCCAACGGGAGTGTCTTATAGGCATTGCAAAATGATTGAGGTGATGAGTTAACAGAGAATGTGGATGCGAGAAAAACGGCTGCGCGCAAAACGGCGGAGGATGGATGAAGCAGTGAAATGCTGCGTGGATGCAGCAATTTCTGCTCTTTCAGCCGCTATTTGATGAAATTCCTGCAAAAGTACATTATTTTCAACGATTTTTTTCTTTTATCGATTGGATAGTATGAAATTGATGCCGTTTTGCAGGATTCCCTGTAACGGAGTACATGTCATAAAGGAAAGGTGAATTTTTGCAGTTTTTCGGCGAGTCGAGCTTTGAGAATCAATGGGGGGACTGTCTCACTGTAGTGAAATACTACTTTTGGGACATCCCCTTTCTTTTGGATTAAGCGGGTTATTGGGTCAGGCATCTTTTTACTTCGCATGCATCCATTGACGGGAATAGGGCTGGCCGATACAATGTAGAGAATTGAATCGTATTCTTCGTATAATTTTGGAAATAGGGTCCAACCGTCTCTACCAAACTACCGTAAATAGTTTGACTACGAGGAAGAGAATGCCTGTCACGAGGGATGATCCCCGCAAGGATAGGCTCTTCTTGCTCCTTGCCGTCAAACTCTAGTTGCTGGACTAGAGTTTTTTTGTTGTACCCGTATCGCGCAATCATCCTATAAAAAGAAAAGGAATGTGAAATCGAATGAATTGGAGCAAGCAACATTGGAGCAAGCGGATTGCCGCAGCCGCCAGAACGGCACCAGCTGACCTTGTCATAACGAACGGAAAGATCGTCGATGTCTTCAATCTGGACATTATCGAAGGGAATGTCGCGATTGTGGACGGCATCATTGCAGGCATCGGCGGCAGCTATGAAGGCGCACGCGTCATCGATGCGGAGGGCCGCTATATCGCCCCGTCCTTCATCGACACGCATGTTCATATTGAATCCGCCATGGTCACGCCTGCTGAATTCGCTCGCGTCGTGCTCCCTCACGGCGTCACATCCGTCATTGCCGATCCGCACGAGATCGCGAATGTGTCCGGGACGGACGGCATTCAATATATGCTGGACGCTTCCGAGAATCTGCCGCTGGACGTATACATCATGCTGCCATCCTGCGTTCCGTGCACGCCGTTCGAGCATGCTGGAGCGAAGCTCGATGCGGCCAGCCTGGACGCATTCTACGCGCACCCACGGGTATTGGGATTGGCCGAGGTGATGGATTATCCATCCGTGCGCCGCGGCGATGACGGCATGCTGGACAAATTGATGTCCTCGCATCGGCATGGCGGAATGATTGATGGTCATGGCGCAGGATTGAATGAAGAGGCGATTAATGTATACCGGGCGGTCGGCATTCGCAACGACCATGAATGCGTGACGGCTGAGGAAGCCAAGGCGCGGCTCCGGCGGGGCATGTATGTCATGATTCGCGAAGGCTCGGTCGCCAAGGATGTCGAAGCGCTCATCCCGGCCGTGACCGCCAGCAACGCGCGCCGCTGCGTGTTCTGCACCGATGACAAGCATTTGGACGAGCTGTTGCGGGAGGGCAGCGTCGACCATAATGCGCGTCTGGCCATACGCTGCGGGCTTGATCCGCTGCAAGCGATCCAGATGGCTTCCCTGAATGCGGCCGAATGCTTCGGATTGCAGACCAAAGGCGCAATCGCCCCCGGGTATGAGGCCGACTTCTTGCTGCTCGACGATCTGGAGCGCTTGACGATTGCCCAGGTGTACAAAGCCGGCAAGCTGGTGGGCGAGAACGGCCAATATACCGGGCCGCAGCCGCAAGCGGCCGCAATCCCGGCTGGACTATTGAAGTCGGTTCATCTGCCAGAGATAACGGAGCAGGATCTGCAAATCCGGCTGCAGGGAGAGCGCCGCTGCCATATTATCGGCATCAATCCGAACAGCCTCATTACGTCGCATCTCGTGGAGGAGGTAGATGTGGAGGATGACTGCTTCCGCCCTTCCGTGGCCAAGGATCAATTGAAGATCGCCGTGTTCGAGCGGCATCACCATACCGGTTGCATCGGACTGGGGATCGTCAAAGGGTTCGGCATTCAATGCGGAGCGATCGCCTCTACCGTGGCGCATGACTCCCACAACCTCGTCGTGGCCGGCAGCAATGATCGGGATATGCTGACCGCCATACAGGCGCTGCGCGATATGGAGGGCGGATTGGTCGTCGCAAGCGACGGCGTCGTGCTCGCCGCCATCGAGCTTCGAGTAGCAGGCTTAATGTCGACCGGCGATTATGCCGAGGTGCTCCGTCATATGGAACAGCTCCATCAGGCTCTATCGCGGATTGGCGCTTCCGACGAGTTCAATCCTTTTGTTACGCTGTCCTTCTTATGCTTGCCCGTCATACCCGAGCTGAAGCTGACGGATATGGGCTTATTCGACTTCGCTGCCTTCAAGCATATTCCGGTAACGGAAGAGAGCCGCACCGCCGATTACGTGTCGCGTTGATGCTGCTGCATGCAGGCTTGAACCCCCGTTCATCCGATCGTAAGGCATAAGTTCGATAAGCTCGGAAATCACCGCAATAAAAAAGACCGGGGGCAGATCATCTCCTCCGGTCGTGCTTTGCATTGAAACATCACCAAAAATAGGTTGTCTATGTAACATAAAGCATGCTTAATAGCTTGTCCATCGCTTGCAGCCGCATCCATCCTGTGGTACGATATCAGGTGCGGCATAATATTATGATGAACAAATATATTTTTACCCAAATATATAATATCATAACGCACGGGGTGTTGTCAACTGGTTAAGCAACCCGGTGCCGCAAATTCGTAATCTTTAGTAAAGCGGGTGATCAGATGGACCCGAATCATCGGGAGTGGCAGTTGGAGGAAGCGCGGGCTGTCGAGGTAATGGAGAAGATTGAGCAGCGCATCATTCCGCTGCAGGAAGAGATGGGCACGGTCAAGCGCGAAGTCGTGGATCTCCGCCGCGAGTTCTGGGACGACGTCAAGGTCAATCTGGATGACGTGAATGAAGCCATCGAGACGCATGCCAGCTTGAAGCAGCAGGCGGAAGTAATGGCCGAGCGCGAGCGCAGGCATCTGCATGCGGCTCAGCAGCTTGATGTGTGGAAGCGGATGGCGCAATCCCCTTATTTCGCGCGGATTGATTTCCGGGAGGAGGGGGAAGCGGAGGCAGAGCGAGTGTATATCGGGATCGGCTCGTTCCGGGACAAGGACGACAACTTCCTCGTCTATGATTGGCGGGCGCCCGTGTCCAGCCTGTATTACGACTATTCGCCGGGCCCGGCCCACTATGAGACGCCGGTCGGCCGCCTGTCGGGGGAGATGGGGCTCAAGCGCCAATTCATCATCACGGAGGGCCGGTTCCGGGGCATGTTCGATACGGGGCTTACGATTGGCGACGAGCTGCTGCGGCAGATTCTCAGCCGGCCGTCCAGCGCCCATCTGAAAAGCATCGTCGCGACGATCCAGCGGGAGCAGAACCGCATCATCCGCAATGAGCAGAAGCGGCTCATGGTCGTCACCGGCCCGGCGGGCAGCGGCAAGACGTCGACCGCCCTGCAGCGGATTGCGTATTTGCTGTACCGGTACCGGGATACGCTGCAGGCCGATGAGATCGTGCTGTTCTCGCCGAATCCGATGTTCAACCGCTATGTTTCGACCGTTCTGCCGGAATTGGGGGAACGGAACATGCGTCAGACGACGTATCAGGAATATGTGGAATACCGGTTGGCCGATTCCTTCCGGCTGGAGCACCCCGCCGAGCAGATGGAATATGCGCTGAGCGCCGGGGAACAACCGGAATACGCGGCGCGAATGGAAGGGATACGCTATAAAGCGGGAGCGGCTTTCTTCCGGGTGCTCGGGCGCTATGTGGAGCGGCTCGGACAGGAAGGCATGCGGTTCCGCGATCTCCGCTTCCAGGATCGGACGCTCATATCGGGGGAAGCGATGCTGCGCCAATTTTATGAGCTGGACGCGTCCCTGTCGATCCCGAACCGGCTGAGCCAGATAGCGGAATGGCTGCGGGGCGAGCTGGTCGCCGCCGCCCGCCGGGAACGGAAGGCGGACTGGGTGGAGGAAGAGATCGAGCTGCTCGACAATGAGGATTATGTAAGGGCGTTCCAGGAGCTGCAGCGCCGCCACAGATATACGGAGGAGACGTTCGATGACTTCGATCGCGAACGTGAATGGCTGGCCCGCCAGATCGTGAATGAGCGCTTCAAGCCGCTTCGCGCGGACATCAAGCGATTCCGCTTCGTCGATATGCCGGCCATCTACACGCAATTATTCGCCAGTCCGGACATCGCGGCCAGCCTGGCTGGAGAAGAAGGGCTGCCTGAGCGCTGGGCCGACATCTGTGCTCTGACGGCCGAACGGATGAACCGGGGCGAGATGGCCGTAGAGGATGCGACGCCATACTTGTATTTGAATGAATGTCTGGAAGGCTTCCATACGAATACGTCGATCCGGCATGTTTTCGTGGACGAAGGCCAGGACTACGGGGTCTTCCAGCTCCATTTCCTCAAGCGCCTGTTCCCTCGTGCCCGGTTCACGGTGCTGGGGGATGAGGATCAGGCGATTTACCCGCATGCCGAAGGAGCGGCGGCGGTACCGCTGCCGGCGTTGGCGGAAGTGTTCCCGGCCGAGGAGACGGAGTCGTTCCAACTGACCCGCAGCTATCGTTCGACCCGGCCGATTATGGAGCTGGCCCGCCGCATCATTCCAGGCGGCGAGCGGATCGATACGTTCGAGCGCGAAGGTCCGGCGCCGACGCTGACAGGAATGCAGGACAGGGAGGAATTGAACGCCCGGGTCGCCGCGCGGATGCGTGAGCTGCTTGCCGCCGGGCACCGCAATGTCGCTCTGCTCTGCACGACGGCTCAGGAGAGCCGCGAGGCGTACGAGGCGCTTCGGGAACTCATGCCGCTGCGGCTCGTTCATCAGGAGACGGTGACCTTCGAAGCGGGCGCGCTGGTCATTCCGTCGTACCTGGCCAAGGGCGTCGAGTTCGATGCCGTCGTGCTGTACAATGCATCTGACGAAGGCTACGGCCGGGAGAGCGAGCGCAAGCTGCTATATGTGGCGTGCACGCGGGCGATGCATGAGCTCCATATCTACTATATGGGGCGGCCGAGTCCTTGGCTGGAAGGCGCGCTTGCGGGAGCGGACGAAGGGCAGGCACAGGCCTGAAGCAAGAACCGGAACGGAAGGGCAAGAAGGAAGATATAAGCTGCCTAGCGCTGCATGGGTTCGCCGCAATGGCGTCCATGCGGCAGGGCAGCTTTTTGGTACATAGGGAAGGGAGGAGTGAAGGCTGATGATGGAGGGGCCTCACCCCATCAGACGCACCAGCCAGCCGTACCAGGCCAGGATCGACTGGGCGCGCCTGTGCTGGGTCGACGGGTTCAACTCGATGCCATGCCGATGCATCATATTCATCGCGTCCAATTCGGGAATCGGTTCGCCCCGCGTCAGGCTGGCGAGCAGAATGTCGCGGATGGCCGGTCTGGCGAACAGCTTGCGCAGAAGCGCCTCATGCCGTTCCTGCACCGTGAGCTGCATCAGGGCGCGGCCTTCCCCGGTCAGGCGGACGGCCGTTCCTTCGGGCGTGCGGCAGGTCTCCGCCAGCAGCTCCAGCAGATTGATGATGCGCTCGAACGAGTTCGCCTGCGGGAACGGCACGCCCTCCGGCTCTGCGCCGGCAGGGGTCGCTTCCGCGATGGCGAGCACCCTCTCCTTGGACAGCCCCCCTTCAATGCGGTAGGCGCCTGCGCGCACCAAGGCGATGGAATCATAGCGCATCGGATCCCGGAAGCTGTATTCGAATAAATAATAGACGCCATCCGAGTATAAGAAATAGATCGGAATGACCGGCTTCGTCAGCTGGGGGCGCGAACGCAATGCCCGGTACGGGTAGTACAGCTGGCGCACGCAGAAGTCCTGCGGAATGCTGTTCTTCGCTTCAAGAATTAGAATCTCGCGGTTCGATTCGAAGCCGGCGTCGATCTCCATCTGCTGGCTTCGTTCCACCTGAAGCGGATGCGGATAGCTCCCCACATGGAAGGAGAAGGCGGGGGACCGCATTCGTCCGCTGAAGGTCAGCTCGAGCGGCTCCGCCGGTTCGAGGCCGCGGAAGCGGTGGAGCATGTCGCTCATATGGGCGGTATGCAGCGCATTGGCTTCGCTCGTGGAGCTGCTGCCGTCGGCCTGTACCGTCTCGAAGGCCGGGAACCTCCAGTAGGCCCGGTGAACCGGAAGCTTCTCGATGTCCTCCAACGGATGGAAAATCGGGAAGCGGGCAATCGTGTAATGGCCGTTCGACACGGGCAAAATGCCGAGCCCATGGCGGGCGAAGCAGGGAGACAGCTCGCCGGAGGAATCGAACTTGCACTGTAGCCGCGCCTGCACGCCGGGCTCCAGCCCGTTAATCTGCTGGCTCGTAATGTCGAAATACCCGTTGGCGTTCACTTGGTGCAAAATATCGTAGCGGTCAAATAGCTTCTCCCAGATGAATCTTTTTTCCGCAGCCGGCTTGCCGCCATCTCCTTCATCCCCCCTGGAGCTTCCTCGTGTTCCCGGAATCGTCCCCGTTCCGGCCTTATTCTTCGAGTTGATAATTCATGACAAGCACCTCGTCCACCGCGCCGCGGGCGGTCGCCTTGGAGTTGATATTGCGGCGGGCCTGCACGATATGGAGCGGGAAGCCGTCGTACAGCTCGCGAATATAGTCTGTCGCATGGTTCGACAGCATTACATAGACGCCGCGTCCGTCCAGCTCGCGGAACAGATTGGCCAGCCGCAGCTGCTCGTCCCGCCCGAAGCCGTCCTTCGCATAGGAGGTGAAGGCGGCCGTCTTGGTCAAGACGTCGTACGGCGGATCGAAGTACACGAAGTCTCCCGCCTGCGCCGATTCCACGGCACGCTCGAAGTCGCCGACGGTCATGGCGATATCTGCTGATTGGAAATAGGACGCCAAGGCGCGGATCGTCTCTTCCTGGACGATATCCGGCTGCTTGTAGCGCCCGAAGGGGACATTGTTCTGTCCCTTCGCGTTGACCCGGTACAGGCCGTTATAGCATGTCCGGTTCAAATAGACGAGACGGGCGGCCCGGGTAACGGCGTCCAGCCGCGCGTATTCCTCCGGATTCCGGTCCCAGGAGCGGACCTCATAGTAATAGCTCTCTTCGTTCCGGTGCACCCGCAGCGCGTCGATAAGCGCTTCCGGCTCCCGGCGAATGGTCTCATACAGATTGATCAGCTCGCCATTCACGTCGTTGATGCAGGCGCGCGGCGGCATCAGATCGAACAGCAGCGCGGCGCCTCCGATGAACGGCTCATAATAGGCCGCCTGCGACCAGTCGAGGCGCGGCAGACGGCGGCGGATGTCGGGGAGCAGTTGGCGCTTGCCTCCCGCCCATTTGAGTATCGGTTTCAACATTGCCCTTCACCCCTGTCGGTTATCTGCGTCGTGAGGACTTGCTCGCCCGCAGGCGGGGCAGTCTCTCCTCACGAAAAAAAAGGCGGCCTGAAGGCCGCACGTAAGTTCGCGTATCCTCTTCTATTGTACCGAACGGGAGGGAGAAGACGCAATATCGAAAATGCGGCTCCGGCCGCTCGCTCGGGGAATCTGACGATTCTGCGGACATTAGTACGGCTTCCATACCAGAGTCCGCGCCGCCTGGAACCGTTCGTCGACCGCTGGCCAGTTGACGACATGCCACCAATCCTCGATATATTTGGCCCGCTCGTTCTTGTGCTTCAAATAGTAGGCGTGCTCCCACACGTCGATCGGAAGGAGCGGGATGACGTCCCACTGCGACAGATTCTGATGCTTCTCCGCCTGCAAAATCTCCAAGCGGCGGCTGCGCGGACTCCAGACCAGAATCGTCCAGCCGCCGCCCTCTACCTTCTCCGCAGCCTTGGAGAAATGCATTTTGAACGCCTTGAAACTCCCGAAATCTTGCGTAATCTGGTCCAGCAGATCCCCGGTCGGCTGGCCGCCGCCCACCGGATTCATCGTATTCCAGAAAATCGTGTGCAAATAGTGGCCGGCTCCGTGGAACGCAAGCTCTCTTTCCCAGTGCGTCACCAGATCGAAGCGGCCGGTGCGCCGCGCTTCCGCCAATGCGCGCTCGGCCTGGTTCAAGCCGTCGACATAGCTCTGATGGTGCTTGTCGTGATGGACCCGCATCGTCGTCTCGTCGATATACGGCTCCAGGGCGTCATACGGATACGGCAATGGCGGCAGCGTGTGGCCTCCGATCGGGACGGAGGCCGGCTCCGCACGCAGATAGTACTCTGGCACCGGCGGCTGATGCTGAGGGTGGCCAGCCGGCCATCCTTCAGGCAGGGTATACGGCAGCTCCCGGTACGGCAGGCTGCCGAACGGGGCGTCTTCGCGCGAGCTGCGGGCTTCGCCGTGCTCCTGAACCGGTTGTACCGGCTGAATCCCCTGGGCCGCTTGGGCCGCCTGGGCCGCCTGGGGCGTCTGAGCCGAACCGATGTAAGCCAGAATGCCCGGTGCAGGCGATTGGGGGGCGGTTGCTGTCGGGCTGTGGGAGTCCTCTTCGGATTCACTGTCATAGGCTGTCAAGGGATATTCCGCTTCTGCCGGTGCTCCGGAGCTGCTGCCGCTGTCGACAGGCGGGGCTTCGTGGATGAACGCCTTCGGCTGCACGGCGTGCGCCCCCGGTGCGTCCGGCGGAGCGAAGGAAGACAGCGGCTTGTCTTTCAGAGCGTGCACGACGTTCAGGAAATAGACGGATTCGCTGGCGATGTGATCGAATACGATCGGGGCGAGCGGCACGCTCTGTACGGCACGGCTATACTGCTTCATCGTCTCCAGATGCTTCACGAACTGTTCGGATTGATAGACGGATGCCTTGAGCAGCAGCTCGATCTTGTGCATCGTATCGGAAGGGGTGCTTCCCCCTTGCGACAGAATGAACTGGAGCCAGGCCGAGGCCGCTTCCTCGGTCTTGGTGAAAACAGGCTCCCATTCCCGGAGCACTTGAACATATTCCGGCTCAAGCTGCGGCACGATGGCGAGAATGACCTCGATGTGCTCGCGCTCTTGTTTTTTCCAAAATACGATCTCTTCCAGCACGCGGACAGGCATAAGTGATCCATATATGTACTCCAACGAGCGTCCCTCCTTTACATGTCAATGAGACTCGCATCCATGACCTCTTGTATCTAGCCTATTCCGCCGACGGGTTGGCCTATGCTTCTCCCGCTGCGCCGGCGAAGCGCAAAAAACCCGCAAGCCATAAGGCTTACGGGTGGGCGATCATCGATGCGGCATCGGCGCGGTAGGCTGTGCTCAGAAATGCGGCGGCCTTGCCGAGGTAGTCTTTGCGGTGCGTGCGGTAGATGAGCTCATGCTGCACATTGGGCACGATCCAGGATTCCGACAGCTTGTTGCTCTGACGGGCCGCAATCTGCTCGGCGATCTCGTACGGCGCCTTCGTATCCGCGGTCCCGTGAATGATAAGCGTCGGCATCTCGTAGCTGGTTGCCTTCACTTCGTTGTACGGGATCTGCGCCAGGCTGGTGCCGTTCAGCGCCGGGAAGAAGAAGCGCAGCAGATCGAGTGACGGATGCTTCGGCAGCGGCACGTACTGCTTCAGGTTGTGGTACAGCGTATCCGGCTCCAGCAGGAAGGTGCTGTCCAGAATCATCGCGTCGATGTCCTCGGTCATGAGCGCGGCCTGGAGGGCAGTGCCGGCTCCCATCGAGAAGCCCCAGACGACGATATGGGAGGCTCCCCGTTCCTTGGCCAGGTTCACGGCGCCGAGCAGCTGCTCCTTCTCCAGCTTGCCTCCGGTGGCGGTTGTCTTGTGCTGCTCCGAGGCGAAGCCGTAATCGAACATGATGACGTTATAGTCAAGCCGGTGGGCGAACTGGGCCAGATCGTACATCGGCACCCAATATTCTTCGCGGTTGGCGCCATAGCCGTGGCTGAAAATGATGGTGCGCGACGACGCGGAGTCCGAAGGAATATACCAGCCGTCGACGAGCGTATGGCCGTCGGCCGCCGGAAAGGTCACCGTCTCGTAAGGCATTCCCTTGGCCTCCATCGGATTGGAGAAGAGCGGAGGCACCTGCGGGTTCGCGAACATCCAGGCGATAAAGCCGTGCAGAGCGAGGAAGATGACCGATGCGGCGAACACTGTCGACAAGGACAGGGCGATCACGATATGCTTCAGGCGGATGCGGCGTGCGGCCGCAGGGGCCAGACCCGAGGGCCCGATCCATTCCGGTTGAAGCGCGGGTGATGTGACGACAGGTGTGCTCATGGGCATGACCTCCTTCTGGATGTGCGGGAAAGGGAGAAAAGCTCGCAAAGCGAGGTATCGACATAAAATGACATTAACTAGATCGAAAGTCTTGGTTTTTGGTAAATAAAAGCTTTCTGTTGAAAGCGTTTCATTTGCTCTGAAATGTACTACTATCGTATGCCGCGAGCCGCATAACGTCAATAAAAGTGCATGATTTGTAAGGTGTTTGTAATCGTCCCGTAACATTGCAATCCCGGTGTAAAAAATGTCGAAATCCGGGTCATTGGTCGGGGTGACGATCGGCGGTCCGTCCCTTTACGGCATCGGAAAAGGGGGTTATACTAGATGTAACGTAGTTTCACTCAATGGAACGAAAGAGGGAGATGGCGTGGAGGAACGAGGAAAATTAACCGTCCGTGCCGTGGAACGGGCGCTCGATATTTTGATGTGCTTCACGGAGCAGTATGAGATGAGCTTGACCGAGTTGGCCGCTCGGGTCAACTTGAATAAGAGCACCGTGCACCGGCTGCTGACGACGCTGGAGGATCGCGGCTTCGTGCTGCGCAACGGCGACAAGTACCGCCTTGGCTACCGGGTATGGGAGCTGTCCGCGAACCTGACGCAGGTCGGCGACGCCGCCCAGCTGCTGCTTCCCGAGATGGAGGCGCTGCGCGACCGGCTGGGCGAGACGGTGAGCCTGTATGTGCGCGACGGCTCGGACCGGATTCGCATTCAGGCGGTGCAGAGCAACCAGGCGATCCGGCGGGTGGCCCCGGTCGGGGCGCGGCTCCCGCTGTTCGTCGGCGCGTCGAGCAAGGTGCTGCTTGCCTTCGCCGATCCGGCCGAGCGCGAAGCGGCGCTTCGGGATGCCTTTTGGCCGCCGAGTGTCGACAGCGAGGCATGTATGAACCAGCTGGAAGAGGTGCGCCGTCAAGGGTACGCGGTAAGCATCGAGGAGCGCGAGCCGGGAGCGGCCGCTGTATCGGTGCCGATATTCGACCGCGGCGGCAAGCTGGCAGCGGCGCTGTCGGTCTCCGGCCCGGTCAGCCGGATGTCGCTCCAGACGCTGGAGGCGTATGCGCCGCAGTTGACAGAGGCCGCCCGCCGGATGGCGACGATGCTGCGCTCGATCGGATAACCTGCCAAATGATATCAACAAATGGCGATGTTCCGTTAATTGCTTCCTATGCCGTAGTGTGCGGCGGGCTGCACAAGCACACGGGGATGCCTCACAGGCACTGCAAAATGATGGAGATGACGAGTTAACAGAGAGTGTGGATGCGGGAAAAACGGCGGCGCTTGCAAACCGGTGGAAGAGGGATGAAGCAGTGAAATGCTGCGCGGATGCATCAATTTCTCTTCTTTAAGCCGCTATTTGATGAAATTCCTGCAAAAGTGAGGCTGTTGGAAAACCCTGTTTTTTGCGAAGGGGTGGAGATGGTCCATTTTCCTCATCAAAACTTTGACTCTCAGAGCGTTTTAAGTCGATTTATTCTACCGGGAGACGAGATCCATCACAGGCGAAAAGTCCCATAGACTACTCAATGGCCTGATTTTACGGGATCCAAGCGACCGCGTCGGATCCCGGGGGCATCATCGCCTTCAGGAAGCATCATCGCCTTCAGGAAGCATCATCGCCTTCAGGAAGCATTATCGGCCTGCTGGAAGCATCGTTGCCTCCTGGGGGTTGGACGTGCGGAGGAAATTGCTGCTATTTTACAGGAATTTCGGCTTAATGAGTCCACATCCCAAGGAATTGCTGCAAATCTACATCATTTTAGGCCCTTTTGCTTCAAGCCGAAGCGAAACGGGGGAAATTCCTGTAATTTTGCAGGATTCCCTTTCTGGAAACGTCGTCCATATCGAATTGCTGTATTTATGCAGGATTTCGCTTACCGAATAGGCGTGTCTGGAGAAATCGTGGAGTTTTGCGGATTTCGCCTGCCGGATGGGCGTGTCTAGGGAAATGGTGCAGTTTTCAGGCCGTAGAAATATCCATTTTCCTACTCAAAACTTCTTTCTCAACAGCCTGAAAAGTACATGATTTCCATCGATTTTTGCCTTTTATCGATTGGATAATCAGAAATTGATGCCGTTTTGCAGGATTCCTTGTGACGGAGTACACGTCATAAAGGAAAAGTGTATTTTTACAGTTTTTCGGCGAGTGGAGCTTTAAGAATCAGGGGGGCTGTCTCATTGTAGTAAAAACTACTTATGGGACAGCCTCGTTTTTGTCCATGAATTCGAGGTCAGGGACTGGCCGGATCTCCGCACCGGGAACTGCGAGTGAAGGGAACAGCCTCTTCTCCGCGCGGGGATGACCTTATCCGGCATGCCGCTGCCGGTATTGGCCGGGTGTCATGCCTTCCAGCTTCTTGAACATCCGGTTGAAGTAAGAGGGCTGGTAGCCGACCGATTCCGCGATCTCGTTGATTTTCATATCGGTCGACAGGAGCAGCTCCTTGCATTTGTTCATCTTGAGCGACGTCAAGTAATCGACGTAGTTGGAGCCGGTCATCTGCTTGAAGGCCTTGCTGAGCTGGGATGCGCTCACGCCGGCCTCGGCGGCGACGGTGTCGAGCGACAGGTCGCTCATATAATCGTGGCCGATGCGCTCCAGCATCTCCTCGACCAGCCGCTTCATATTCGCGCTGTAGCTCTTGTTCAGCGAGGCGATGTACGGCTTGATGATGCGGGCATGGAACCAGGCCAGGCAGGCGCGCGTGTCGCGCAGCCCGTTCAGCTCCTCCTGCAGGCCTGCCGCATCGAACACCGCATACGGGTTGTGCCCGGCCTGGAGCATCGCGCGGTGGATGTTGCCGACGAGCCGCATCAAGGCCTGGTGGATCAGCCATTCGGCCGCCCCGCCTGCATGAAGAGCGGTGACGAACTGCTCCACCGCTTGCACGGCTTCCTCTTCCAAGCCCATATTGAGGGCGTGAATGATGTCCTGCTCCAGCTCCAGCGGGAATTCGACGCTGCCCGCCGTCTGGGACAGGACATGCTCCGCATCCAGCAGCTGGCTGCCGGAATCGAAGGTGCGATGGCGCAGGGCGCGCCGCGCCTGCTCGAGCGCATACGGCACGTCGAGCCAGGACGAAGTCGGCCCGCTGATGACGATCGTCGCCTCCAGACGGAGCACATCGCGCAGGGCGCGCAGACATTGATCGCAGAGCTGCTCGATCCGGCGCCGGGATTCGTCCGGTTCCGTCCCCGGCAGGATAAGCACGGCGCCGAAGGAGCCGTCGAGGAAGTTGATCAGGTGGACGTAATCGGCCGCCTGCTCGGACAGCTCCTGCACGATGTTGATGGCCGCATAGGCCATCAGATGCTCGTCCCGGTCGGAGAACGGCTCCCGGCCAACCCCCAACTTATGCGGCTGAACAACGACGGCCGCGAAGCGTTTCCCCTCGATATTCACTTGCAGCAGCTTCAGCTTCTCGCGAATCTCCCGCTCGCTCAGGTGCGAAGCCTGACCGGTCACGAACTGGTTGATGAATGCTTCGCGCACGGAAGGAATGGATTGATCGAGGCGGCTCTGCAGCGTCTCATTCGCGAACCGGTACTGCTTCCATTCCTTCTCGATATAGTCCAGCTCATTATGGACCGCCGACTCCGGCGTCCGCCAGCCGCCGAGCATCGTGACGACCCGGCGAATCGGCCGGTACATCCGGCGCGAAGCGAACCAGCTGAGCGCAAGCGCGGCCAGCAGGGCGAAGGCCCACAGGACGAGCACGACATGGGTATACGGCCGGGTAGGGGCCGTAATGACCGACAGCGGGGTTCCCGCGATATAGGTCCACGTTCCGCCCATTTTCTCGAAGGAGACGGTATTGACGAGCAGCGAGTCCCCGCCTTCGATTGGCATCTGCCATGTTCGCGGCGGAGGGAGCCGTCCGGGTTCGGCCGGGGCAGGCTCTTCCTGCAGATGCTCTCGAATGAGCGGTAGCGCGTCCGGATGGTCCGACGTCGTCGCGGAATGGCCAATCACATGCCCCTCCGCGTCCAGCACATACGACAGGTTGTCCGTATTGGCGAAGATATGCAGCTTCGACGGATTGATGTAGATGACGATCGCGCCGAACGATGTCGATCCGTTGAACGGGAGCTTGAGGACGATCGCGTGCGGCGCGCCGCCCTTGGCGAACGGGCGCACGAGATCATGCACCCAGTAGATGCCCTTCTCTTCCTGCAGCAGCCGGCCCCAGCGCCCGGCATCTTGCGGATCCTCCAGCGTGCGGAGGCCGAGAGCAGGCTGCAGCACTTTGTTCTGCTTTTGCACGTACAGGTACACCTGGTCGATCAGCGGATCGGCATTTTCAATCAAGGTGAGCGTATCAAGCAGCTGGAGCGTCTCCTCGAATTGATGCCCGAAGTCCATGTCGGACACGGACGGCTTGAAATGC
Source organism: Paenibacillus dendritiformis (assembly GCF_945605565.1). Lineage (NCBI taxonomy): Bacteria > Bacillati > Bacillota > Bacilli > Caryophanales > Paenibacillaceae > Paenibacillus > Paenibacillus dendritiformis. The sequence goes on from NZ_OX216966.1 coordinate 1,260,709, forward strand.
GGCTTCACGACCATGTTCAGCGCATATTGGACAAGCTGGGAGAATTGCTCGTCAATCTGCTTCGCCGCATCCTGGAGCGCGTCCTCGTTCTTCTGCTGGAACTGGTTCACCATATGCTGGTTCCCGATATATAAATAAGCCGCGCTGATGACCGTCAGCGGAAGACAGGTCAACAGCACAGCCATTGCGATGGTCTTCCAATAAAACACGCCTTTCGAAGACAACAGGCTTATCCATTGTCGCCTCAACGGTTATCCTCCCATCATGCAGCGGATTCGGATCGCGGAAGTCCGGATGCCGTTGTCTTCATCATACTGAATGACATGCAGGTTGAAAAGGCTTCCAATCAAAATTGTCCCGTTGGAAAAGGGGAGAAAAAGCGCCGGAGAGGGCTGGAAAAAAAGTGCAACATCCGGAAATCCGATCGGGCGGAAACGGCGCTGCAGCGGCGTTCCGTCCAGGCAGGACGCGGCTTCTCGACCTTGTGCGGCATAGCGGTAAAGGGGTGAAGCCAGTCTGGAAAAAAAGTCAAATTGCATGGAATGATGATAGCGTTTACATTAGCACTACCAAGCCATAAAGCTTCGATTCGAATAGAAAGCGAGGGTGACCGATGAGCTCACAGCCAACGAATATCGCCGCCGAGCGAACAGCAGGTCCAGCGCCCCGTGTTCGCGCTCGTGCCAGCAAGCGTAAGCTATGGTCCGATCTGAAGCGCGACAAGTATTTATATTTGTTAGCCCTGCCGGGACTGCTGTTTTTTCTCATTTTCAAGTACATTCCGATTACGAATCTGGTCATTGCCTTCCAGGATTACTCTCCGTACTTCGGCGTCACGGGCAGTCCCTGGGTCGGGTTCGAGCATTTCAGCCGTTTTTTCGCCAATGAAGATTTCTATATGCTGCTGCGGAATACGCTGGCGATCAGCTTCCTGAATCTCCTCTTCTTTTTTCCGGCGCCGATCATCCTGTCTCTCATGCTGAACGAGGTGCGGAACTCGGTGTTGAAGCGCACGGTGCAGTCGCTTATTTATATTCCGCATTTTCTGTCATGGGTGCTTATTTACGGCTTGACGTTCCTCATGTTCTCCCAATCGGAGGGGCTGGTGAACAAGCTGCTCGTAGCGATGGACAAGGAGACGGTCGACATTTTGTCTAACCCGAATTATTTCTGGGGCTTGCTGACGGCGCAATCGATATGGAAGGAGGTCGGCTGGGGCACGATTATCTTCCTGGCGGCGATCGCCGGCATCGATCCGCAGCTGTATGAAGCGGCCGTCATGGACGGAGCGGGGCGGATGCGCCGCATCTGGCATATTACGCTGCCGGGCATGCGCAATGTCATCATGATTCTGTTCATTCTCCGCCTCGGCACGATTATGGATACCGGCTTCGAGCAGATTTATCTGATGATGAACTCGGCAGTAACCCATGTGGCGGATGTATTCGATACCTATGTGTACCGCATCGGAATCAAGCAGGGCGAATTCAGCTACAGCACGGCCATCGGGCTGTTCAAGTCGGTCGTCGGCGTCATTCTCGTCGTGACGGCGAACAAGGTAGCGAAGCGGTTCGGTCAAGACAGCTTGTACTAACTTGTTGTATAACCTCGATTAGAAAAGCAGGAAAGGGGTCGAATGCCATGAGAGAACAGTGGCGGGATCGGTTGTTCCAGGCGAGCAACGTGACGGTGCTAATTCTGTTCAGTATCGCCACCGTGTTCCCCATTTACTATACGATTGTGCTGTCGTTCACGGATCCGACGGAATATTACATGCGGCCGTTAATTCTGTTCCCGCAGCAATGGACGCTGGACGCCTATAAATATTTGCTGTCCAACGGGCTGTTCATGAGCTCGCTCGGAATCAGCGCCTTCCTGGCGACCGTGGGCACGGCGTTCAGCCTTATCGTATCGGGAGGACTCGCTTATGCGCTGTCCCGCAAGCGGCTGCGCTTCCGCAAAGCCATTATGATGATGATTCTGATTACGTTCCTGTTCCAACCGGGGCTGGTGCCGCTGTATCTGGTCGTCCGCAATCTCGGCCTGATCGACAGCGTCTGGTCACTGATTTTGCCGAGCTTGACGAGCGCCTGGTACGTGCTGCTGATGAAGGGGTTCTTCGACAGTATCCCGGACAGCCTGGAGGAAGCCGGCCGCATCGACGGCTGCAACGAGATCGGGGTGTTCTGGCGCATTATGCTTCCGCTGTCCCTGCCGGCGCTGGTCGCCTTCGGCCTTTTCTTCGCGGTAGGCTACTGGAATACGTACTTCAATGCGCTTATGTTCATCAACGACCAGAGCAAATGGCCGCTGCAGGTGCTCCTGCAAAATATGCTGGTCGATCCGACGGCGATGGGCGGCGGCACGGGTGGCGGCATGGACTTCCATGTGAACCGCCAGATGCCGACCGAGACGCTCAAAATGGCCGCGGTCGTCATTGCGACGCTGCCGATTATGATGGTGTATCCATTCTTGCAGAAGCATTTCGCCAAGGGTGCGATGGTTGGCTCTGTCAAAGAATGACGCGATAAGGATGCACACAAAAAGAAGCATGTTCACGTAAAAAAAGGAGGGTCCACGATGATTCACAAGCAACCACGCAAGCTGGCTTCCGCGTTGAAAACATCGATGCTCATTCTGCTCGCCTGCTCGCTGCTGCTGACGGCATGCGGCGGCGGAGGCAAGAGCGCTTCGTCCGGAGGAGACGGTCCGACGAAGATCTCGATTCAGACGTTGAACTATGCGACAGACATGGTCAACAGCAGCAGTCCGATCTGGAAAGAGCTTGAGAAGCGCACCAATACGGAGCTGGACATCACCTGGCTGACACCGACGACGATCGAGGACAAGGTCAATGTCATGCTCGCTTCCGGCGATATGCCGGATGTCGTCTTCGTGGAGACGCTCAACAACGCGCAGCTCCAAAAAATGATCAAACAGGGCGTCTTCTGGGATTTGACGCCATTCATCAAGGATTATCCGAACTTGACGGACGGGGTCAAGGCGTCGATGTGGGACGAGACGAAGGTCGATGGCAAAAATTACGTCATTCCGCGCTATTACCCCAGCTTTGGCGGCGGCGCCTTCGCGATGCTCCGCAAAGACTGGCTCGATGCGCTGAACCTGGAGGTGCCGACGTCGCTCGACTCCCTGTTCGACGTGCTGAAGGCGTTCAAGGAGAAGGATCCGAACGGCAACGGGCAGGCGGATGAGATTCCGTATGCGGCCTCTCCGAGCTCGATGGCCTTCGTCTACAATATTTACAACGAGACGCAGGGCAACTGGAAGCTGAAGGACGGCAAGCTCGTGCCGATTATTACGGAAGACGCCTCCCGCGACGCGCTGCTGTGGATTAAGAAAGCATATGATGCGGGTTTGTTCCCGAAGGATTTCGCCATCTTGAAATTTTCGCAAATACTGGATACGTTCCGCAGCAGCAAGGTTGGTGGCACAGGCTTGTCCATGAACCATGTCTGGGTAACCGGCAAGCTGATCCGCGACATCGACCCGAAGGCGGATCTGTATCCGCTGCCCTACTTGGAGAATCCGAACGGCTATAAATATACGCCATCCGGCGCCGCGTACTACGGAGTGTATTTGATTCCGAAGAAGGTGCCGGAAGATAAAGTGAAGAAAATTCTCGAGCTGTTCGATTACGGCAACAGTCCGGAAGGGAATATTTTGACCTACTATGGTCTGAAAGATATCCATTACAAGGAAGAGAACGGGAAAATCGTGCCTACGGAGCAGGCGAAGAAAGATTTGACGGGAGACGGCAACATGTCGAGCCTCTTCCATCTGATTAGCGACGATATGGCCATTGGTGCCGTCGGCATGCCGGATGAGCTGTACGAACGCAACGTCGAGATCGTGAACGAGCGGAAGAAGCATGTCGTACCGGAACCGGAGCGGGGCCTCTACTCGGAAGCGTATAATCGCTACTTTCCGGAGATAAAGAAAAAAGTTGACGATATGCGTACAAAAGTAATTATTGGCAAAGAGACGATTGAGGAGTATGATAAATTTATCGAAACAATCAAAAAAGATAAAGATTTAGTCAAAGTTATTGACGAAATGAATCAGGATTACCAAGCCGCCCAAGCAAAATAAGCAGAGTATGCCGGGGGAACGCCGCTTCGTGCTGGCGTTTCTCTGCGTCGTCCAAAGGAGAGATGTCATATGAATCCGATTACAGCAATTGTCATTGGCGCAGGCGACCGGGGGGCGCGCGCTTATTCGCCGTACGCCCTGGATAATCCGCACGAGCTGCAGCTTGTCGGCGTGGCCGATCCGAATGCGGAGCGGCGGCAAGCCTTCGCCGAGCAGTTCGGCCTCAGCGACGAACAGCAGTTCGAGACATGGGAAGCGATCCTGGAAGGGGGCCGGCGTGCCGATGTAGCTATTATCTGCACGATGGACCGCATGCATTATGAGCCGACGCTGCGGGCGCTGGAGCTTGGCTATCATGTATTGCTGGAGAAGCCGATGTCGCCGGAGCCGCGGGAATGCGTCGAGATGGAGCTGGCGGCGAAGAAGCATAACCGGCTGCTGACGATATGCCATGTGCTGCGCTATACGTCGTTCTGGTCGGCGATGAAGCGGGAGATCGATCGCGGCGCGATCGGGGATATCGTGTCTATTCAATTGAACGAGAATGTGGGCAATATGCATATGTCCCACAGCTTCGTCAGAGGCAACTGGCGCAACAGCGACGAATCGAGCCCGATGATTTTGCAGAAGTCGTGCCATGACATGGATATTTTGGCGTATCTGATGAATGAGCCCTGCGTGCGGGTCAGCTCGTTCGGATCGCTGATGCATTTCCATGCAGGGCATAAGCCGGAAGGGGCGCCGGCCCGCTGCATCGAGGGCTGTCCGGCGGAGCAGACCTGCCAATACCATGCGCCGCGCTATTATCTCGGCGAGGGCATCGACTGGGCGCGCAAGATTACGGATGACTACACGAAGGAAGGCATCCTGAAGGCGCTGCGGGAAGGTCCGTACGGACGCTGCGTCTATCAGACGGACAACAACGTCGTCGACCATCAGGTCGTCAACCTCGAATTCGCGAGCGGAGCGACCGCGATGTTCAGCATGTGCGGCTTCACGCACGACAATACGCGCATCGTGCAGGTGATGGGCACGAAGGGAGACATCCGCGGCAATATGGAGGATGACTCGTTCACCATCACCGACTTCGTGACGAAGGAGAAGCGGAGCGTGCAGCTCGCTCCGTCCATCACGGGCCACGGCGGCGGCGATTCGGGCATCGTGCGCTCGTTCCTGAAGGAAGTGCGCGGCTTCAGCTCCGGCACGGAGAGCCTGTCCTCGGCATCGGTATCCGTACGCAGCCATCTGATGGCCTTCGCGGCCGAGCAGTCCCGCCTCCAGGGCGGCCAGGTCATCGACCTGCAAGCGATGTACGACGAACTGGCGGGCGCGGTCCCGGCAGGGAAGGCGGAATAGCATAGCAAGGCGATTAGGCGATCACCCCTGGAGTTGGTGCGGGGTGATCGTTTTTGTTTTTCCTCGGTTGCACCATCGACGCCGGCCGCAATCCTGCAAAAATCAGGCTGTTGAGAAAGTCCAAAGGATTTTTGGGCACTTCATCAGGACCTGTCTCTCAGTAGAAAAATTTTATCTGATCGAAGTGCCTGAAAACTGCACAATGAAGTCTCTATCCGATAGGCGAAATCCTCAAAACTGCACGGTTTCGCAAGACACGTTGATTCAGTAGGCAAAATCCTGCACAAACCCCCATGACGTCTACGACGTCACCCCCCAGAATGAAAATAGGTAGATGTAAACTTTTAAAGTTACTGTAGATGGTAATCATGAGACTAACAAATCCAAGGACGACTGTATTATTGGGGTACGACCCTGTTGCACAAACCGTCCAATTGCGATCGCGAGAACCGCCCAATGCACACCCAAGTGCGTGTATAAAATTTCCTTATTCAGGTCGCATGATTTGTTAGTACACATGAAAGCAGGTGCAAGCATGGATGCCGTACGCGAATGCTGTTGCGGATTAGATGTCCATCAAAAAACAGTAGTTGCCTGTATCCTTTACGGGGATTTAGAATCCAAGCCCAAGAAAGTCATCGAAAGCTTTGGAACAACAACTACCGAACTACTCCGACTTCAAGATTGGCTTAACGCACATGAGTGTAAAGAAGTAGCCATGGAGAGCACAGGTGTGCTGTGGAAACCGGTATGGAATATTTTAGAGTCTAGCTGCTATTTAGTGTTGGCAAACGCTAAACAAATCAAGAATACACCAGGGCGTAAGACAGACAAGAAAGATGCGGAGTGGATTGCACAACTTCATCGTTGTGGTCTCATTCAACCAAGCGTGGTGTTGCCGCAGCATTTGCGGGATTTACGAGATCTAACGAGGTATCGTCTGAGAATCGTGGTGACCATTGCTTCTGAGAAGAATCGTATCCATAAAATTCTTCAAGACGGAAACATCAAGCTTACGAGTTTTATGAGCGATTTGTTCGGCGTATCCGGGCGTCTGCTTCTGGAAAAGCTCATGGACGGAGAAGTGCTCGTAGAAGATGACGTACGCGAACTTGTCAAAACCAAGCTAAAAACAAAAGTGCCTCAGTTAGTTGAAGCTCTGAATGGTCAGCTACGGCGACATCATCGTGTTATGATGCGTGCACACTGGAAGCACCTGCTGTTCGAGGAAGCAGAACTGCAAGAAATTGAATCATTAATCGACGAACAGCTTGAGCCTTATCGAAAAGAGATTGAGTGTTTAGACAGCATTCCCGGAATTGACAAGTCTTGCGCTTCCGCTATATTTGCAGAAATGGGGCCGGATATCGCCACGCGTTTTCCCACGGTCGAGCAATTCACCTCATGGGCAGGGGTGTCTCCAGGTAATAATGAGAGCGCGGGGCGCAAGAAAAGCCGGAAATGCCTGCAAGGGAACAAGTATCTGAAACGTAGCATAACGCAAGCGGCATGGGCAAATTACAGGTCAAGGAATCGAATAGGTGAGCACTTTAGACGGATACGGAAACGACGAGGCGAAAAAACAGCAAGCGTAGCAACCGGACATCTCTTAATTAAGATCATTTATGCCATGATGAAAGAAGGAACGCCATACAAAGAAATAGACATGCAGGTACGCATGTCTAAACAAAGAACAGCTAATTTTTACGTAAAGAAACTCCAAGAGCTGGGCTTTGCACTTCAACTAACTGAAAACGAAACAAGCTAAATTTTGAAAATGTTGTGATCATTTTCGGGGGGTGAGTCTTTTTTTGCTTTCTTAGAGTAATAATGGCCCGAAAAAGTTCTATTCATACATTTTGAAAGGGCTGTCGTGCTTACTTCAACGTTTTTATTTTCGTATAAAATACAGCAATTCGGTAGGGACGACTTCACCAGAAAGGAAATCCTGTAAAACTGCAGCAATTTCACCCGTTTCTCTTCGACTTAGCTCAAAAGGGCCTAAAATGATGTAGCTGTGCAGCAATTCCTCGAAATGTGGACTCATTGAGCCGAAAATCCTGTAAAATAGCAGCAATTCCCTCCACACGTTAAAACCCCAGGAGATTAGGATGTCTCCAGAAGGCGATGACGCTCTGAATGCCAAGTTTCGATTAGGTACTCACCCCTCCGAAAAAAAGGGGTTTTCCAACGACCTGATATTTGCAGGATTCCCTTTTTTGCATATCGGTGTCTATCAAAAAGCTGCATTTCTGCATCATTTGGAAGGTGTCGGAATAGAAAAATTGTATCCCCCTGAGCCAAGAGCAGGAGAGGAGGGCGAGCATATGCTACACATCGGCTTCCCAGGAGGGCCAATGACCGATGAATCGATTGCCAAGGCAGCGTCGTATAGGAATAGTAGAGTTCATGTTATGGAGGCGCTATTTGATGACGAGACGGGATATAGATGTGTTCAAATTAAGCAAGGAAATATCGTATGCGCTGAGGCATGCGCCTTGGGAGTATGAATTAGAATTGGATGAGGAAGGCTGGGTAAGCCTGGAGCAGCTGCTGCAGACGCTTCGCCTGGACCAACGATGGGAGTCTGTCAATGAGCAGGATATCCACAATATGATGGAGGCGGCGGACAAACAACGGTTTGAGGTTGCGGAGGGGAAGATTAGAGCGTTATACGGTCATTCCGTGCCCCGCAAAATCGTCAAGCAGGCGGAGACTCCTCCCCCGGTGGTGTATCATGGAACGGCGAGACGCTTTGCAGCGCAAATCTTGAAGGAAGGACTCCGGCCGATGGGGAGACAATATGTCCATTTATCCGCTGATAAAGAGACAGCCATGCTGGTCGGGAAACGAAGAGACGCTGCCCCGGTGTTGTTGAAGGTGGATGCCGAGACGGCCCGGAACGAAGGGATTATGTTTTATCCGGGCAATCATACGATATGGCTGGCGGACTTTATTCCTCCCAAGTATATATCCATAGAATGAGCCGAAGGATGGGATGATCAGGATGCATGGGTGAACTTTGTTCTCTCTGGGTAGACGGATTGCGATCTTGTCCACGTATAAGTGGACAAGAGGGGGATATGGCTATTGAACAGAGATGAGTCTACATATCGTGCATCAATCCATCCCATAGTCCCATATATAGGGTTTGAACGGTTGGGGAGCATCTATCTCTTCCGCAGAAAAGTGTCCACTATTTGAAAGACATTTCTTCGTATTTTCCACAACGAGAGGACGTATGATGGGGCTGCAGCAACGTTGACGAGATAAGCCGCTGCCTTCGGAATAAGCGAGAGAAAATTAGAATAGCATCGCGTTATTTACCTTGATTGATTGCCTGTCTTTCAAGGTTTCTTTTTGTGGAATGATAAGGAGGGATTGGTAAGGCAATTCCGGCATGAATAAACCGGGTTTCTTCATATATTCTTTACAGTCCTCTAACACCAAGGTTATACAGACAAGCTACGATTTGTAATGATAACCCATATTGGGAAGGGAGCGACAAAATGGTACATCGGATCTGGACAAAGTCAATCCGTGTCATTGTGGCGGCCGTATTGCTGCTGTCTTCGATCGCGCCAGCGGGATGGACCGCAGGAACGGCAGCCGCTGCAGCGAAGGCGGTGCTTACCGTCGCCGATGCGATCGCGAAGAACAATGACGGCAAGTCCTACACGGTGGAAGGGTATGTTGTCGGCTTTGCTATCAGCAGCACCACATTTACGCGGGATAGCGCGAAATTCAACTCCGATACGAATCTGGTCATCGCAGACAGCGCTGAGGAGACGGCAGAGGACAGAACGCTGTTCGTCCAAATCGCGTCTCCGTTCAGACAAGAGTTCGGCTTGCAATCGAATCTAGGCCTGATCGGTTCCCGAATTCGAGTCACCGGAACGCTGGAAGAGTATTTCAAGCCTCATCGCGGCGTCAAATCAACCACCTTCATGGAAAAGGTCACCGTCACGCCTCCGGATCAAGCGGCATCCGTAACCGCCATTCCGCCTTCCGGAGCGGTGCAGGCGGGGACGCGGGTGAGTCTCTCGTCGCCAACCGTGACCGCCTCCGTCTACTACAATCTGAACGGCAACTCCGATAAGTCCGAATTCATTCCATATACGCAGCCGATCGAGATTACTGGCCCGACGACCATCAAGGCCTATGCCAAGCAGGATGGGCTGAAGGACAGCGATATCGCCGAATTCATCTATTCGGTTGTAACGTCCTCCAGCATTGCAGAGGCAAGAGGGGGGAATGCAGGCGATACCGCCCTGGTGCAAGGCATCGTGACCTACAGGGAAGACACGGGAAGCGGCTTCTCCAATCTGTATATTCAGGACGATACGGCGGGCATTGTCGTCCGCGGCCAGAATATTACGGCGGAGCAAGGGGATAAGATCGAGGTGCAGGGCAGGCTTGAGCTGTACAACGGTCTCCTGCAGTTGAATAAGGAGCCGGGAGGCAGTCTCCGAATGGTGGAGCCGGGCTTGCCTCTGCCGGCGGCAAAGCCGATCACCTCGGCGGATTTTGCCCAGGAGGCCGGGAAGCAGTACGAAGGCCAGTTGGTGGAAGTCGCCGCGGCTGCGATCGACCGCAGCAGCGGCTCTACCTACTATGCCACTGACCAGCTTGGCGCAGGCATTGTCATTTACGCCAAAAACGTTCCCGCAGCGCTTGCGGTCAGCCGCACCTACGAGAGGATTGCCGGCGTCTTGTCCTATCATAGCTCGTACGGGTACCAGCTGATTCCGCGAGCATATGCGGATGTGGTGGAGACCGAGCTGTCCGTAACGGCCAGCCTGCCATCCGGGAATGTCGCGAAGGGCAGCGAGATTGCGCTCAGCACGCCGGCTTCCGGCGGCGTCATCTACTATACGCTGGACGGAACGGAGCCGACGCAGGCCAGCGCCCGCTACGCAGCGCCGATCGCGATCCAGGAGGATACGACGATCAAGGCCATCGTTGTGAAGGATGGAGCTATCAGTGCGGTCTATACGTTCACGTACAAGGTGCTGAAGGATACCGGCCATCTCCTGATCCACGATATTCAGGGCGAAGGCCATCGCTCTCCGTACGCGGATCAAGCCGTGACGGGCGTGGAAGGCATCGTGACGTTCAAGCGGGATAAGAGCAACTTCTACATTCAGGAAAGCAATCCGGACCGGTACAGCAAGGATGGCCGGGCCTCGGACGCCATTCTCGTCTATCACAAGGACAGCCCGGCGAAGGTCGGGGACCAAGTAAAGGTAGCCGGCGTAGTCAAGGAATATAAGGAAAAGACGTATTCCAGCAATCCGGTCGATCTGACGACGACGGAAATCGCGGCATCGAGCGTGGATATTATTTCGCATGATCAGGATCTGCCTCCTCCTGTTGTGCTGGGGAAGGATCGAATGATTCCGCCATCGATCATTACGGACGGCTATCAATTGACGGATGCTTATTACGATCCGGAACGCAATGCGCTTGATCTGTACGAGAGCCTGGAAGGGATGCGCGTCATGATCGAGAACCCGGACATTATCGGCCCTTATAAATATGAAATTCCGGTCAGCGTGCGGCAGGAGGGCAGCCATCCCGTCGTGTCTCCGGCGGGCGGCCTCGTGCTGACCGAGGGTAGCCTCAATCCGCAGCGCGTGCTGGTATCCCTTGACTATATGACGCCGAAGCCGAATCCGGTCGTCAAGACGGGCGATCGATTTACAGAGCCGCTTATCGGCGTCATCGCCTACTCCTTCAGCAATTATAAGCTGCTGCCGGAACGGCTGCCGGAGGTGGAGAGCGGCAAGGGAAAGCCTGCGGTGACGAGTATCGTGGCGGACAGCGAGAAATTGACAATCGCTTCCTTCAATGTCGAAAATTATTGGAACGATCCGAGCACGAAGGGCAAAGAGAAAACCCGCAAAATCGGAGACGTTATTGTGCGCAACCTGAAGTCCCCGGATATAATCGGATTGATGGAAGTACAGGACAATAACGGGGACACGGATAATGGCGTTGTCGATGCAAGCCGCAACTATGACGCGATTATCGGGGCGATTCAAGCGGCCGGCGGGCCGGTCTATCACTATACGGATATCGACCCGGAGGACAAAATGGACGGGGGCGCGCCGGGAGGCAATATTCGCGTCGGGTTCCTGTATAATCCGGAGCGGGTGACGCTGGCCAACAGCCAACAGAATGCGAAGGGCGACGCGAAGACCGCCGTTCGTTACGGTCCGGACGGGTTAACGTACAATCCGGGACGGATTGAGCCGGCGAACGAAGCGTTCGACAGCTCGCGCAAGCCGTTGGCCGCCGAGTTCCTGTTCCGGGGCGAGCGGGTGCTGGTCATCGCCAACCACTTCAACTCGAAGGGCGGCGATCATGCGCCGTATGGAGGCATTCAGCCGCCGCAGCGCTCGAGCGAAGTGCAGCGGGCGAAGCAAGCCGCGCTCGTTCACAGCTTCGTGAGCGAAGTGCTGACCCACAATCCGCAGACGAACGTCGTGCTGATCGGGGATTTGAATGATTTCCAATTCTCCGACACATTGCGGGTTGTCGCGGGGAATGAATTGTTCAATCTGGTAGACGGACTGCCGGAAGCCAGGCGCTACTCTTATATTTATGAAGGCAACTCGCAGACGCTGGATCATATTTTGGCCGATAACAAGCTGGCCAAGCGGGCAGAGCTGGACATCGTGCATATCAATGCCGATTTCATGGAAGCGCATGGACGGGTGAGCGATCATGATCCGCTGCTCGCTCAGCTTCAGTTCGGCAAGCCGGATGACGAAGAATTCCAGTTGAGGCTGCTTCATACAAATGATACGCATGCGCATCTGGACAGTGTGCCGCGCCGTATTACGGCCATTAAGGAAGCGCGTGGGGGCGCGGATCATTCCCTTCTTCTCGATGCGGGCGATGTCTTTTCCGGCACGCTGTATTTCAACAAGTATGAAGGTCTGGCGGATCTGGACTTCATGAACCTGGTCGGCTACGATGCGATGACCTTCGGCAATCATGAATTCGATGCCGGGCCGGCGAAGTTGGCGAACTTCATCAAGCAGGCGAAATTCCCATTCGTCAGCTCCAATATCGATTTCGACAAGGAGCCGGAGCTGCAGGGCATGTTCCAGCATGAGATAGGCCATCCGGGAGCGGAAGCGAGCATTTACCCGGCGATTATCCTCGATGTCGATGGCGAGAAGGTCGGTGTATTCGGCTTGACGACGGAGGATACGGCATTTCTGGCTTCTCCGGGCGAGCATATCGCCTTCCGCAATTACGCGGAGAGCGCCCGGGCAACGGTGGCCATGCTGCGCGAAGAAGGAATCGACAAAATTATTGCGCTGACCCATCTCGGTTATGAAGTCGACCGGGCGCTGGCGGAGAGCGTGGAAGGCATCGATATCATCATTGGCGGCCATTCGCATACGAAATTAACGGAGCCGGCCGTCATCGAGCGGGCAGACGGCGAACGGACCTTGATCGTCCAGACCGGCGAATACGGCCGGTACCTCGGCGAGCTGGATGTCACCTTCGACCGCAACGGGGCATTGACGGACTGGAGCGGCAAGCTGACCGATATCGATGCGAAGGATGCCTCGGGCCAATATGTCTTTGCCGACGATGCGGAGGCCGCGGCGAAGCTGGCCGAGTACGCCGGGCCGCTGGAGGAATTCAAGAAGCAGGTCATCGGCAAGACGAAGGTATTCCTGGACGGCGAACGCGGCAGCGTGCGCAAGCAGGAGACGAATCTGGGCAATCTGATTGCCGACAGCATGCGCGCGAAGGTGCAGCGTCTGCTGAACGAGACCGGCGTTAAAGGGTATGTAACGATACAAAATGGCGGCGGCATTCGGGCCTCGATCCAGGCGGGCGATATTACGCTGGGCGATCTGCTGACGGTCATGCCGTTCGGCAACAATCTGTCCGCCGTGAAGATGACGGGCGAGGAAATTATCGCTGCCCTGGAGAACGGCGTCAGCGGCGTGGAGACGGGGCAGGGACGCTTCCCGCAGGTGTCGGGCATGCGCTTCTATTACGACTCCACGAAGAAGGGCGAGACGGTCGACGCCGTGACCGGCGAGGTGACGCAGAAGGGCGAGCGGATCGTCAAAGTGCAGGTGAAGAATGACGACGGCACCTATGCCGATATCGATCCGCAAGGCTATTACATCGTGGCGACGAACTCGTTCATGGCGGACGGGGGCGACTTCTACCGCTCGATGAAGCAGGCGAAGAACGACGGCCGCTTCTATGAGCTGAACATTGTCGATTATGAAGTGTTCATCGAGCATCTAGATCGCATCGGCATCATCAACGCCGGGGTGGAAGGGCGGATTACCGATCTGAAGGGCGGCAAGCTGCCGGAAGAGCCCGGCCCGAATCCGAATCCGAATCCGGGCCCGGGGACAGGTTCAGGCTCCGGATCAAGCTCCAGCTCGGATTCACCCTCGAATCCAAGTCCAACGCCAAGTCCGAAGCCTGCCGAAGATAAGCCGGGAACCGTAACGGCGACACCGGAAAAGCTGGCCGCTATCGGAGGCGGCGCCATTGTCTTCGAGATGCCGGCCGGGACTGGCGAAGTGAAGTTCCCGTCCAATACGTACGGGCTGCTGCTTCAGAACAAGCTGGAAGTGAAGTCGGAGCATATCTCGATCGAGATCCCTGCCGAATTGATGAAGCAGCTAATCAACAAATGGACGGACAACGAGAAGCAAGGCTCCGTCATCTCCTTGAAGCTGGCGCCGCTCGCGAAGGAAGCGGCGAACGAGAGAATCGCCAAGGCCGAGAGGGCATCCGGCATGAAGGTGAGGCTATCCGGCGATATGTACGAACTTGGCCTGATGATCACGCTCGCGAACGGAACGACGGAGAAGCTGACCTCCTTCGATCAGCCCGTTGTGCTTCGGCTCACCGCTGATTCGGGCTTCAAGCCGAGACGGGCAGGGATATATGCTGTCTCCGGCAGCGGAACGGCCACGCAGGCAGAGGGAGACTATGATCGTGTCGAGATGGCTGCACTTATTCGCGAGTTCGGCACCTATGCGATCCTGGAAATGACGAAGCCGTTCGCCGATCTGCCTTCCGGCCATTGGGCCTACGGCGTCATTCAAGAGCTTGCGCTGAAGCGGATCATAAGCGGCACCAGCGCTACGAAGTTCGAGCCGGCCCGGGCCATTACGCGGGCGGAGTTCACCGCGCTGCTGGCGCAGGCGCTGAAGCTGAGAGGGACGGGCGGCAAGGCATTTGCCGACGTCGACGCGGATGCATGGTACGCTGCGCCGGTCGCGGCGGCGCATGAGGCGGGGATCGTCAGCGGCAAGAGCGCGAACCGCTTCGACCCCGCGGGCGCAGTTACCCGGGAAGAGATGGCGGTCATGCTGGTCAAAGCTTATGAAGTGAAGACAGGCAAGAAGCTTGCCGTCAACGCGAAGCGGACATTCAGCGATGCGGACCGGATTTCTCTCTGGGCTGTCGAGCATGTGAACGCCGCGGCCGGGGTTGGCTTGATGAAGGGGCGGGCGACAGGGCGGTTCGTTCCGGGAGCAGAGGCGAATCGGGCGGAAGCTGCGCAAGCCATTTACAATTTGCTAATCGATAACTAAGCCGGAATAACAAAACAGGGCGGGCAGAGTGATATCTGCTGCGCCCTGTTTTGTTGTTGACCGGATGGCAGGCCAATGGAATCATTATTGTCGTACTGAGGAACAATTTAACAATCATTGTCGTATAATCTAGTAAAGGAGATACCCTGCATCGTATATAATAGAAACAACCGAAGCACATGCCCAAGTGAATTAGGGCACATTCCTTCGGGTAAAAATGTTGTCAGGGCGTATCATAGTTAGATATCGATATCTTTCATGAGCCTGGCTGCCGAACGAAGGGGTATCAACTATATAACCTGCGGAGGGAAGGCCGATGAGAGCCATATTGATCGATGATGAGTATTTGGCGCTTGCTTATTTGAATGACCTGTTGGCCGAGACAGGGAAAATTGTAATAGAAGGAACCTATCAGGATCCGAAGCGGGCCCTGAAGGAAGTGGAAGACATTGCGCCGGATGTCGTGTTTTTGGATATCGACATGCCGGAAATGACGGGGATTGAGCTGGCGGAGCGGATTCAGTCTTCGCTCCCGGCGACCCAGATCGTGTTCATTACAGCCTATGATCATTACGCCGTCAAGGCGTTCGAACTCAATGCCATCGACTATTTGCTGAAGCCGGTAGAAGTCGAACGGTTGACGGCGACGCTGGAGCGGCTGGCGGAGCGGGCGGCCATAACGGTGCAGGCCAAGAAGCAGGCGTCCATCCGCATGATTCGCTGCTTCCAGAACCTGCATATCGAGTTCGAGAATCCGTCGCAGAAGCCGATCCGGTGGCGAACATCCAAAGCCCAGGAACTATTCGCCTATTTGCTGCATCATCGGGGAAGGCAGGTTCGCAAAGAAATTCTTCTCGAGCTGCTATGGCCGGACATGAATGCCAAGAAAGGGTATGCCCAGCTGTATACGGCCATTTATCAAGTGCGCAAAACGTTGGAGCCTTACCTCGAGCAGTTGAAGATCATCAACTGCGAGGACAGTTATATGCTTGTCCTTCAAGACGCGGTTATCGACTGCGTGCAATGGGAGCAGGAGACCGAAGCGCTGCCCCCTGTCGGACAGGATACGATTCTGGCCTATCGGGAGCTGCTGCAGCAGTACAGCGGCGATTATTTGGCCGATTACAGTTACTTGTGGGCAGAGGGAGAACGTCAGCGCCTTCGTTCCCTGTGGCTCCATCTCGTGAACGAGGTTGCCGACTATTACGTGGCGGACAACGATTTCCCGGCTGCGCTCGAGGTCTATCACCGACAGGTCAATGTCTACCCTCGAATTGAGTCCGGCTACTATATGCTGATGCGGTTATATGCGGAGCTGGGGGACCGGAATGCGGTGGAAGCCACCTATGCCAAGCTGTGCGACATGACGCAGAACGAGTTCGGGATTCCGCCGCAGGCGGCCTATCAATCGTGGTATGAGAGATGGAGCGGCAACTAGAAGAGATGATTTAGAATGTACATAATCTAACAGGTAAGGCCGGATCGGCCGCAATGAGACAAAGAAAGTTGTAGATCCTATGTCCATACGAAAAATTATGATAACCGCCGGGTTGGTCTTGGTCATTCTGACGAGTATCCGCCTGTTGTGGATAGCGAAGTTCACGGCGCCGGATTCCCCGCAAGCCGAACAAGGCGTGTTGGATTTGCGCGGCTGGGATATTTCCGCCGAACGGGTCTTTACGCTAAATGGAGAATGGGAATTCTACCCCGGCGTATATTTGCAGCAGGGGGATCATCCCCCTGCAGACGAGCGGCATATGCTGCAGGTGCCCGGCAATTGGAAGGCGAATGTGTTCGAGGCGGGCTATGGTTACGGGACGTACCGGCTTCGCATTTTGATTGATCCGGGAGAGGGAAAGTCGTTGGCTATTCGGGTTCCCAATATTCAGAACTCGTCCGAGTTGTACGTGAACGGCCGTCTGCTGGCGCATTCCGGCCGTCCGGCTGCAGATGCCGAGCACAACATTGCCCAGAACATTCCTTATTCCGCGTTCTTCGTTCCTGACGGCGGCGAGGTCGAGCTTGTCATTCATGCCGCCAACTTCATGAACCGGCGCATCGGCGGCATCGCGCGCCCGCTGTTATTCGGCACGGCGGAGGCCGTAACCGGCGCGACGTGGCTGAGCATCGGCACCCAATTAATGGTATGCATTGTCCTCTTCATGCATGTTGTGTATGCCATCATTTTGTATTTCATTGGAGGGCGGCAAAAAGCGCTCATTTATTTTTCGCTTCTCGTCATCAGCGCGATCATCATGACCCTGGTGGATGATGACAAGGTGCTGCTGGATTGGCTGCAGCTCGACTATGAATGGTATGTCAAGCTGATTTATATATCGATGTTCGGCGTCTCGGGCTTCCTGCTGCAGTTCGCCAAGCATTTATTTCCGGAGTATAGACAGGTTGCCGCCTTTCGATGGCATGGAGCCGCGTGCTTAGCTGTGTCCTTCTTCATTTTTTGTGTGCCGGCCCGGGTTACGTTAAGCATTGATATTTTATACAGCCTGGTCATTATCTTCTCCTACCTTATCGTTCCCGTTATTATGCTGCGCGCGTCCATGAAAACGGAACGTGATGCCATTTACTTATTGATCTCGGCGATAGCCGTTACAGTCAATATTATGTGGGGAAGCATCAAGACGAGAGTGTGGTTCGAATTGACCTACTATCCGATCGATTTGATTATCGCCTTTCTCGCCTTCGCCACGTTCTGGTTCAAGCGATTTTTCCGGACTTCGGCCCAGATGGCTGATTTGAACGTTCAATTGATTAAGGCGGACAAGGTGAAGGATGAGTTCCTGGCGAACACTTCGCATGAATTGCGGACTCCGCTGCACGGCATCATTAACATGGCCCAGAGCGTGCTCGAGGACGAGCGGCGATCGCTGACCGAACCGAACCGCAAAAATTTGGAGCTGATCGTAGCGGTCGGACGCCGCATGTCGCATCTGCTGAACGATCTGCTCGATTCCTCCCAGCTGAAGCAGGAGAAGCTGCGGCTTCAGCTGCAGCGCGTGTCCGTCCCCCCGGTGGCGATCGGCGTGATCGACATGCTGTCCTTCATGACCGAAGGCAAGCCGATCCGGCTGGAGATGAACATTCCGGAGGAGCTCCCTCCCGTCATTGCCGACGAGGAACGGCTCATTCAGATCCTGTTCAACCTGCTTCACAACGCGATTAAATATACGGACGAGGGCGCCGTGTTGGTCGACGCCTATGTCCGGAAGGGGTACGCGCATATCGGCGTCTCGGATACCGGGCGCGGGATGGACGAAGCGACGAAGCGAAGAGCATTCCAGGCGTATGAACAGGGAGAAGCGAGCACGACCGTCGGGGGCATCGGCCTCGGCTTAAGCATTACGAAGCAGCTGGTTGAACTGCATGGCGGAACGCTAAAGGTGGAATCGGAGGTAGGAACCGGTTCTGTGTTCACCTTCACGCTTCCGCTGGCGCAGACGGCAAGCCCGGTCTGGAAGAGAGGGAAGGCGGAGCCCGCCTTGCTTCGAAGCCGCCGTACCTCTCTGCCTGCCCCGGGCGTTCCAAACAGTTCGCCGGAAATGGCCGCTGCGGCAGACGGCATGAACATATTGGCTGTCGACGATGATCCGGTCAATCTGAACATTCTGACCAATCTGCTGTTCGCGGAAGGATATAATGTCGCGACCGCCATGAACGGCAGGGAGGCCGCCGCCATGCTGGATCAGAAGCGCTGGGATCTGATCGTTGCCGATGTCATGATGCCGCATATGTCCGGCTATGAGCTGACCCGCGCCGTTCGCGAGCGGTTCTCCATGTCAGAGCTTCCGGTGCTGCTGCTGACGGCTCGCAGCCGGGCGGAAGACATTGATTCCGGCTTCCGCGCCGGAGCGAATGATTATGTGACGAAGCCCGTTGAAGCCTTGGAGCTGAAGTCGCGGGTGCGGGCATTGACCGACCTGAGACGGTCGGTCGGGGAGCTGCTGCGAATGGAAGCCGCCTATTTGCAGGCCCAGATTAAGCCGCATTTCCTGTTCAATACGTTGAATTCCATCGTGGCTCTGAGCAAGCTCGATGCCGATAAGATGCGCGCGCTCATTGAATCGTTCAGCAAATATTTGCGGCTGAGCTTCGATCTGTGGAATGCGGAGCATCTCGTCCCGCTGGAGCACGAGCTGGATCTCGTGCGCGCTTACCTGACGATCGAGAAGACGCGCTTCGGCGACAGGCTGGATGTGATCTGGGACGTGAACTACGAGCTCGATGCGGAGCTTCCGCCGCTGACGATTCAGCCGCTCGTAGAGAATGCGCTCCGTCACGGCATTCTGAGCCGATCCCAAGGAGGAACCATTCATATTCGCATTGATGCGGAGGCAGACGGAATCCGGATCGCCGTGGCGGATGACGGGGTCGGCATGGACAGTCATACGTTGGAGCGGTTGCTGACAAGCGGCAAGGGCCCGCAAGGTGGAATCGGCCTGATCAACACGGACAAGCGGTTGCGGAAGCAGTATGGCCAAGGATTGAGCATTCAGAGCATGCAGGGGGAGGGGACGACGGTATCCTTCCACATTCCGAATAAGCGGTGACGAGGCCGCTCCAGTAGACAAAGCCCGCAGGTTCCCTCATGACAAGGGGCTTGCGGGGCTTCGTGAGCCGCCCTCGCTGCCTCTCACATAGGCTTGTTGCATGATGAGGAATGAATGAGAAGATGCCCGTCCCGAGACCGATTTACAGGTTATGGGTTATATGGTACCTTCGACTTGGAACTGACGGTCAGTCCAATTCTACTTGGGGGATAGTTGAGAGGATGAGCAGGCAGGAGCAGCACATTTCTCCGGAGGAGCTGGAGGAGATACTGTTCCGCATCGTGATGAATGGAAGCTTGATCTAACGCATGGGAAGAGAGGAGAGATTGAACCATGGAGTGGGCACGTGAACATGACTTGCTGCCGCTGTCTCATTTCGCGAAAATGCGGGCGGAGAGTCCGCTGGTGCTGGAGAATAATGTGTGGAATGTGTACCGGTATAATCGGCTCAAGGAGATTTTTGCCGATCATGATCATTTCTCTTCGGATGCGATGACCGAGGAGAAGGAGCCGATCGAGTTCAGCATTTTGCGTATCGATCCGCCGAAGCATCGCCAGATGCGTACGCTCGTGACGACAGCGTTCACGCCGCGGTCTATTGAAGAGATGATTCCGCGCATCGAAGCGGTAACGCATGAGCTGCTGGATAAGGCGGCGCAGGAGGGGCGGATGGATGCGGTGCGCGATTTTACCGGGCCGCTTCCGGTCATTATCATCGCGGAGATGCTCGGCATTCCGGCCAGCGATCGCGAGCAGTTCCGGGAATGGTCGGACGCGCTGGTCAGCAATGACTATGAGCGCTATGTCAATTGCCAGAAGGAGATGTCCGTATATTTCGAAGCGATTGCGGAGGAGCGCCGCCACAATCCGCAGGACGATCTGATCACCCGGCTGGTGCACGCGACCGCTGACGGGGAGCCTCTGTCCTCTATCGAACTGATCGGATTCTGCATTCTGCTGCTCGTCGCGGGCAACGAGACAACGACGAATCTCCTCTCTTCGGCCCTGCTCTGCTTCGACAGCGATCGCGAGGCTTGGCGTGATATCCGGGAGGATCGCTCGCTTTTGCCAGGGGCAATCGAGGAGGTGCTGCGCTATGCGTCGCCTATCCAGGTCATGGACCGCCGCATCAAGGAGGATGTGGAAGTAGATGGTCAGCTATTGAAGGCAGGGCAATATATACTCCTCTGGATTGGCTCGGCGAATCATGATGAATCGGTCTTCGATCAGCCATCTGTCTTCAATATCCGCCGCCACCCGAACCCGCATGTCGCTTTTGGCCACGGCATTCACTTCTGCCTCGGGTCCCAACTCGCCCGGTTGGAGGCGAAGATTGCTCTGAACGCGATGCTTGACCGGTTCCCGAACTACCGCCGCGATCATTCTCATCGGCTGGAACGCATCGACAGCCAGCTTGTGTTCGGCGTGAAGTCCCTGCCGATTATTCTGGATTAAGCAGCGTGGACGTAAGAGCTTCGAAGCGCTCGTACGCCTATGCCTCAGGCAGCCCTGCCCCGATGGAGAAGGCTGTCTTTGTTAATTTGGTGCAACGCATGAAGGCAATATACGTATAGTCTGGTATAGAGTTGCAAGGGAAGATGAGTTCTCTCGCATCCGGCATGAATCGAAGGGAGGGTTAGCACCTTGACTTTTGTGTGGGAAAATATGATCGTCGCCCTCGTTCTCATGCTGCTGCCTGTCTTGCTTATCATTGGCGTGGTCGTATATGCTCGGAGAAGACGGAGCCGCTCGCACGCCGCGCAGAACGACTGGGAGGGGAACAGCCGCACACCGGACAGGGGCATCGAGCCTCAGAGAAGGTAGCGGCGCCGGGCGGAGAGGCTCCGCCCGCCAGAACCGCCTGCCCGGCTTGTTGGACGGAATATGCGGCATTCACCGCCCCCTGGATGCTCCCTGGGAAGGGAACGCGTCAGGGGGCGTTCTTATTGCCTTGCTTAAAGCAGCCTTACCGTACGATTCCCGGCGAGGCTCGCATTGGCCGCTTCCAGAAAGGCGATAAGCTCCAGCGTCTCCGTGAGCGGGACATCCGGCTCCCGGGTCTGGAAGAAAGCCATAACCCGTTCCAGCAGGCTCGCATAGAACGGCTTGGCATCGGCCGCCACATCGGCATAGCGAGATTGGCGCTCGCCATGAACGAGCGCGCCGAACGCTCCGCCCTGGCGGCCGCGGATCGTCGCCACGCGCCCGTCCTCCCAGCGGGCGGTAATGCACTCCCCGCCGGGGATCGCTTCCGCCCGGACTTCCCGGCACCCGGGCCCCATGGCCGCGTACAGCATCTCCGCACAGTGGATGCCGTAATAGAACAGCCCCGGCGCGCCATCTCCCCGCGGCGTCGGACCGAAGGCATCCACGCCTTGCACATAGGCCCTGCCTTCCGCCTCGGCCGTCACTTCCTGCACCGCCGAAGTGAGCGCTTCCGCATAGCGCAGCGCGGAGCTGCTCATGACCGGCGTGCCGTATTGGGCGGCCAGGTCCGCGATGCGGTTGGCGGAGGCGGTGGAGAGCGCCAGCGGCTTGTCGATGAAGACGGGCTTGCCGAAGGGCGCCACCGCCGCGAACTGCGCTTCATGCACGCCACCGTCGACCGACTCCAGCAGCAGGACATCGCATTGCTCCGCCAATGACGGGAGATCCGGCACGAGGGTGACGCCGTACTGCCCGACGAGCTCATCTGTATACGCTTTCAAACGGGATATGCTCAACTCCAGCCCGGGCGTCCCGCCTTGATAGGCGGCGACGACCTTCCCGCCCGGCACATGATAGGGATGAGTGTCATCATTCAGCAGCGCGGTGAAGGCCGTGACGTGGGATGTATCGAGTCCGATAATTCCGATTCGGAGCATTATGCTACCTCCTAGCTACTTTTTGGATAATTGCTCCTTCTATCGTACTCTGATTTTGGCGCAGGCGCCAGACATTTCTTGTCCTGACGCGGTATGACCTCCGCTGCCGCTCTCACTGAAGCGCCAACAGAAGAATGGCGGCGAGCGTAGTTGCCGTCAGACCGATGACGACGGGAATCAGATTGCGGCGGGCGAGCTCGAATGGGCTGACGCCGCAGATGGCGGCCGCAGGGATAAGCGCCCACGGAATAAGCGTGCCGCCCCCGACCCAGATGCCCGCGATCTGGCCGAGCGCCGTCAGCGTCGCCGTTCCGCCGCCACTGGCGGCTCCGAACAGGGAGGCGACCGATCCGGCGAGCGAGATGCCGGAGAAGCCGGAACCGTCCAGGCCCGTTATGGCGCCGACGACGGCCAGCGTCCCGGCTCCGACGGCCGGGTGGAGCGGCACGCTATGGGCCAGCGCGATGCCGAGATCATTGACGATCCCTTGGGACGCCTCCGGCAGCCCGTGATGGAACAGATCGAAAAAGGCCGCATCACCAAGATAGAAGAAGGCGGCGATCGGAATGACGGGGCCGAACACTTTGAAGCCGAACTGCAAGCCTTCGATCAGGTAGGCGGTCGTCGCCTCCAGCGCCTGCTTCCGGTGGGTGAGCCCGGCCAGGAGCACGAGAATCGCGATCGCCGTACCGCCGATAAGGGCGGTGGCCTCTCCGCCTTGCAGATGGAGGCGGAACAGCAGGATGACATCGATGGCGAACAGCAGCGGGATAAGCAGCGCCACCGCCGTCTTCGCCCGGGCGGATAGAGGCAGGCGTGCCGGCTCGCTGCCGGCGGCATTGTTCGCCAGACCGGTCGCCATCGTAAGCCGGCCGGCACGCATATCGCGGCACATCATCCAGTAGGAAACGGCCACGGTGACCGCGCCCATGACGAGGACGAGCGGCACGCTTGCTTGCAGCACCTGCTGCACAGGCACGCCCGCCGCGTCGGCGGTCAGCTTCGGCGCGCCCTGGATGACGAAGTCGCCGGACAGCGCGATGCCGTGGCCGAACAGATTCATGGCCATGGCGACCGCCAGCGGGGGAAGGCCTACGCGGACGGCAGCCGGTAGCAGGACGGCACCGATAAGGGCGACGGCTGGGGATGGCCAGAAGAACAGGCTGATGAGGAACATCAGGAGCCCGACCGTCCAATAGGCCGGGCCCGGCCCTCGCATCAGCCGCGTGAATGGCGAGATCATCGTCTCGTTCACGCCGGAAGCGAGCATCACGCGGCTCATCGCGACGATGATGGAGATGATGAGGATCGTCCCCAGCAGTTGCTCGAGCGCATAGATGAAGCTCGTGAACATGCCGCTCACCGCCGAGCTGGCGGACGAGGTGGCGAGCAGTCCTAACGCAAAGATGCCGATCAGGCAGACGACCGTGGTGTCCCGCCGCAGGACGAGGCACAGAATGATGAGGGCGACGAACAGCAAATAGACGGCGTGAATGCCGGTTAATGCGACTGTCATGCAGAATCGCCTCCGTTGGATATGCCTTGGTCTCAAGATAGTTCATCCTATGCGGGAGCCTAGCTGTTGGGAAGCGGTTGGCATCGGGGACAGATAGAAATAATTGCGGCGGAACCCTATGTGGGGAACAAAAAAGAGCTGCTCCCGGCGGTCATGGACCTTTGGGAACAGCCCCGTTTTTATTTTTCAATAGTTGCGCAGTCAAGCATTTCGCTTACGCATTCGCCTTTTCTCCGGCAATCATTTGCCGCAGTACGGTTTGCAGGATGCCGCCGTTGTGGTAGTAGTCGACGTCAACCATGCTGTCCAGGCGGACCGTAACCGGGAATTCGAACGTCGTGCCGTCTTGGCGAGCCGCTGTGACTTGCAGCGTTTGTCCCGGTTGAATGTCGTTCGACAAGCCGTTGATGCTGAACATTTCCGTGCCGTCGATGCCGAGCGCCTTCCAGCTGTGGCCTTCCTGGAATTGCAGCGGAAGCACGCCCATGCCGACCAGATTGCTGCGGTGGATGCGCTCGAAGCTTTCGGCGATGACCGCTTTGACGCCGAGGAGGTACGTTCCCTTCGCCGCCCAGTCGCGGGAGCTGCCTGTACCGTATTCTTTACCGGCAATGACAACAAGGTTCGTGTTCTCTCCTTGATATTTCATGGATGCATCGTAAATGGACATCACCCCATCGTTCGGCAAATACTTCGTCACGCCGCCCTCGGTGCCCGGAGCCACCTGGTTGCGGATGCGGATGTTCGCGAACGTTCCGCGCATCATGACCTCGTGGTTGCCGCGGCGGGAACCGTAAGAGTTGAAGTCTTTGCGTTGAACGCCGTTCGCGATCAGGTATTCCCCTGCCGGGCTGTCCGCCTTGATATTGCCGGCCGGCGAGATGTGGTCCGTGGTCACGGAATCGCCAAGCAGCGCCAGGACGCGGGCATTCTCGATATCGGCGATATCTCCGAGCTGGGTGCCCAGATTCTCGAAGAACGGCGGATTCTGGATATAGGTAGACTTCTCATCCCATTCATACAGCTCGCCTTCCGGAACCGGAATCGCATTCCAGCGCTCGTTCTGCGTGAAGACATGCTCGTATTTTTCGCGGAACATCGAAGCGTTGATCGCTTGCGCCATCGCCTGCTTGATCTCTTCCGAAGAAGGCCAGATATCTTTCAAATATACAGGCTGGTTGTTCTTGTCGTATCCGATTGGCTCGTTATCCAGGTCGATATTGACCGTGCCCGCGAGCGCGTAGGCGACGACGAGCGGAGGCGAAGCCAGGTAGTTCGCTTTCACTTGCGCGTGAATGCGGCCTTCGAAGTTCCGGTTACCGGACAGAACCGCCGCGACCGTCATGTCGTGATCGGCAATCGCCTGGCTCACTTCATCCGGCAGCGGACCGGAGTTCCCGATGCACGTTGCGCAGCCGTAGCCGGCGACATGGAAGCCGAGCTGCTCCAGCGAATCCATCAGACCGGATTTCTTCAAATACTCCGTAACGACCAGGGAACCCGGCGTCAAGCTGCTCTTCACGTAAGCCGGCTTGCGCAGTCCGCGCTCGACAGCCTTCTTCGCCACCAGGCCCGCACCGAGCATAACGCTTGGGTTGGAGGTGTTCGTGCAGCTCGTAATCGCGGCGATGACGACAGCGCCTGTCGACAGTTGGCTTGTCTCGCCGTTCGGATGAGCTACTGGCACTTTCTGCTCGATTTTGCTGTCGGACAAGCCGTATCCGCCTTTGTCGATCGGCGTGCGGACGATATCGAGGAAGGACTGCTTCATATTCGACAGCTCGACGCGGTCTTGCGGACGCTTCGGTCCGGCAAGGCTCGGCACGACCGAACTCAGGTCGAGCTCAATGATGTCGGTGAAGACAGGGTCCGGCGTATCGGTATGGCGGAACATGCCTTGCGCCTTGTAGTACGCTTCCACCAGAGCGACTTGCTCCTCGGTGCGGCCGGTAAGTCGAAGGTAGTTCAGCGTCTCATGGTCTACCGGGAAAAATCCGATCGTCGCGCCGTATTCCGGAGCCATGTTGGCAACGGTCGCTCGATCCGCCAGGCTGATCGATTCGAGACCCGGGCCGAAGAACTCGACGAATTTGCCGACGACGCCTTTTTTGCGCAGCATTTGCGTAACGGTCAGCGCCAGGTCGGTCGCGGTCGCGCCCTCTGCAAGCGTTCCCGTCAATTTGAAGCCGATGACTTCCGGCGTAATGAAATAGAGCGGCTGGCCGAGCATGCCGGCTTCGGCCTCAATTCCGCCAACGCCCCAGCCGACCACGCCGAGACCGTTGATCATCGTCGTATGGGAATCCGTACCGACGAGGGAGTCAGGGAAGACTTCGGTCACGCCGTCGACTTCCTTGGTCGCGGCCACGGAAGCCAGATATTCCAGGTTCACCTGGTGAACGATACCGGTAGCCGGCGGCACCGCACGGAAATTATCGAATGCCGTCTGAGCCCAGCGCAGGAAGCGGTAGCGCTCTTCGTTGCGCTCGAACTCCACGTTCATGTTATATTCCAAAGCTTGATCCGAACCGAAAGCGTCGACCATTACCGAGTGGTCAATAACGAGATCGACTGGAACGAGCGGGTTGATGCGCTTCGGATCGCCGCCCGCTTTTTTCACCGTATCGCGCATAGCCGCCAAATCGACGACAACCGGTACGCCGGTGAAGTCCTGAAGAACGATGCGAGAGGGAATGAACGGAATTTCCTTGTTTTCATCTTGACCTTCCGCCCACTTTGCAATTTGGTTGACGTGATCCTTCGTAATCGCGCGGCCATCGAATTGGCGAACGGCAGCCTCAAGCAGGACTTTGATCGAGAACGGAAGGCGATCAATTCCTTGGTAGCCTTGCGCGCCCAATGCTTCCAGGCTGTAATAGCGGTACGACTTGCCGCCGACCTTCAGTTCGCGCGCCGTAGAGAAAGCATCTGTTCTTGCCATTGAAAATTACCTCCTTCTAAATTCTGTTCATCCGAAGCCCGCCATGGAGCTTCACGCTGTCATGCTTCATTTGTTTTACATTGTCCGTTTCATCTGATGAAACCCGATTTCATAAATTGCTTACATCTTTAGTATATCGTGTTCGCGAGACACCGTAAAGAGCTTTTCCCGCACAAACGTGCCTAAATCTACCGCTTCGACATGCGAAGCGGCATTTCTGCATACAATGGATAGCAAAATACCGGGCCGGCGGAGAGAAAAGAGCGATAGGCTCCGTCCGCGGCTGATGCGGCAAAAGTGAGTGAAGGAGGTGGAGAGAGGAGATGCGTCACGACTGGAAAACGACCCTTTATTTGTACGTAGATCAGCATAATCGTTCTGAAATCGACGATCGGCCCCGGGCCATACACGCGCCGGTGACCGACATGGAGCATGCGCTCCTCACGAGCGAACGGGCGCGGAGACTGGCCTCGTGGTACGAGAGCCGGGGGGCAAGTCCGACCAAGAGCGAGACGAAGGCGAAGCTCCTGCGCACCCATGAGGCTGATCAGGAGGTTACGGTAGACCTCGAATTCCATATCCGGAGAGGCTATGAGCAGAAGGGGCTGCCTCTGAAGGATGAGAGAATTGAGCGAGAGCGGTTGACCTTGCTCAAAGAAGGAACCGGGTGGGTCGTGTCCCGGGTGGAGATTCCGGTGCCGGAGCGGCGGGGACAGCAGTTCTTCGGAGCTGAGCAGGAGCGGGCATCGCGTTCGAACCGCTCGCTGCCGCTGTTGAACCGGAATGTGCTTGGGCCGTCCACCTCGCTGCGGGCCATTCCGTACCGCCGCGACAAAGCGGTCGCTTACGCGGACGAATGGTGGAATGAACCGAACCCGCGCTTCCTCAGCTTCGAGGTCGATTGCACCAATTATATCTCGCAATGTCTCTTTGCAGGCGGCGCACCGATGAACTATACTGGTAGAAGAGATTCGGGCTGGTGGTATAAAGGCATGGTTAACGGCCAAGAAGCGTGGAGCTACAGCTGGGCGGTCGCCAACAGCTTGGAGCGGCATTTGACGAACAGCACGTACGGCCTGCGGGCCGAGCTGGTCGATCATCCCGGTGATCTGCAGCTCGGTGACGTCATCGCGTATGATTGGGACGGCAACGGTCATTACCAGCATACGACGATGGTCACCGCATTCGATGCGAACGGCATGCCGCTGGTGAATGCTCACACGGTAAGCAGCCGCCACCGGTACTGGGATTACCAGGACTCGTATGCATGGACGGAAGCGACGCGGTACCGCTTTTTCCATATTGTCGATGCATTTTAGGTTGCCAGGCGGGGAAGGAGACAATCCGTTCCCGCTTATTGCGGTGTGGCCCGATGTGCGAGGCGTGACGGGCATTCTGGGAGAAGACAACAGGCGCATCTGGCGCTAACCGGAGGGGAACATGGAACAAGAACGCAAATTGCGCGTCGGTCTCATCTACGGCGGCAAATCAGGGGAACATGAAGTATCGTTATCTACAGCTTTTGCGGTGATGGGAGCGATGGATTACGGCAAGTATGAGATCCTTCCTTTTTATATTACGAAAAAGGGAGAGTGGCGGGTTGGCACATGGCGGGACCGGCCGTTCGCGAACCAAGAGGAACTGATGCTGGAATCGTTCAGAGGGGGAACCGTAACCGCGATGGAGATGCTGTTCGCCGGCATAGACAACGCGGAAGGGCAGTCGGAGGACGGCGTGAACCGGCGCCAGATCGATGTCGCCTTCCCGCTTCTGCATGGCACGAACGGCGAAGACGGCACCATCCAGGGACTGTTGGAGATGGCCGACATCCCGTATGTCGGTGCAGGCGTGCTCGCCTCTTCCGTCGGAATGGACAAAGCCATCATGAAGCAAGTCTTTGCTCACGCGGGATTGCCGCAGTGCAAATACGAGCATTTTCTCCGCTGGGAGTGGGATCAGAATCAAGCGGAGATTATGGACCGGGTGCAGACCGAGCTGGGCTATCCTTGCTTCGTGAAGCCGGCGAACCTCGGCTCCTCGGTCGGTATTTCCAAAGCCCGCGATGCCGCGGAATTGAAGCAGGCTATTGAATTCGCGCTGCAATACGATCGGAAGATTATTGTAGAGGAGTTCGTTGACGCGCGGGAAGTCGAAGTGAGCGTTCTCGGCAATGACGAGCCGCAAGCGTCCATACCGGGCGAGATTATCTCATCCAATGAATTTTACGATTATAAGGCAAAATATATCGACGGCAAATCAGAAATCGCCATCCCCGCGCCGCTGGACGAGGAACTGCTGGAGCGCATCCGCGAGATGGCGCTGCAGGCCTACCGTGCCATCGACGGCTCCGGACTGTCGCGCGTGGATTTCTTCGTCCGCCGTTCCGACATGGCCGTCCTGATTAATGAAGTCAATACGATGCCGGGCTTCACTCCGATCAGCATGTACCCGATCCTGTGGCAGGAGATGGGCATCACGTATCCGGCTCTGCTCGAACGTCTCATTCTGCTCGCTCTGGATCGCTTCGAGACGAAGCAGAAGCTGCAATACGAGAACGTATAGCTTCACACTTCACAGCTTGCTTCCAGCGCCCAGGCGCTTGTCGATGGCAGGCTGAATAAAAGCAATGAGAGGGCCTGCCGGACATGGACAGCATGTGTCGGGCGGCTTCCCGAGAAACCCGGTCTTTGCTAAGACTTCGGGTTTCTTTTTCATTTGGGCGTGTTGAAAGGGAACGATGCATATAATAGGAAGAAAAACGGTAAATAGCACCCGCCAAGGTGAACACTGGCATGCGGTGAAATCGGTGGAAAGGAAATGTCGAATGGGAGGGTATGCCTTACGAACCCCTTACGGTCACTATCCCCTTGCTTCATAAAACAAACAAATACCGCGTCTACTGAACACCATGCACGCCAATAGGGAACGAACCCGGCCCACATTCGGTTGTCGCTCTACATATGAGCATGTACCTACCTGCTGAGCGCTCCAACCCGGCCCGTTCGGACGGTCTGCGTCCTATCCCACGCTGAGCGGAGGGGATAGTGCCTGTAAGGCCCGCCGTCCCCGTCCCATCCCGCGCTGAGCGGAGGGGATAGTGCCCGTAAGGCCCGCCGCCCCCGTCCTATCCCGCGCTGGCGAAAGGGATAGTACCCGTAGGGCCCGCCGCCCCATGTCCTATCCCGAGATGAGCGGAGGGGATAGTGCCCGTAAGGCCCGCCGCCCCCGTCCTATCCCACGCTGAGCGAAAGGGATAGTGCCCGTAAGGCCCGCCGCCCGGTCCTATCCCACGCTGAGCGAAAGGGATAGTGCCCGTAAGGCCCGCCGCCCCCGTCCTATCCCGCGCTGAGCGAAAGGGATAGTGCCCGTAAGGCCCGCCGCCCATGTCCTATTCCGCACTGACCGAGTGGGATAACGCGGCAAAGGGATCGACGTGAGGCGGGAGTTGTGCCACAATAGATATCAATCAAGAAGAAGGCTGCGAGTGAGCATCCTATTTCAGGGAAAAGAAAAGGAGGAAGGAGAGCCTATGCGCATCGGAATCGTGTCGGATACCCATATGCCCCATCGGGGACAGAAGCTGCCTCGCGCGCTGGTCAAAGGGCTGCGCGGCGTTGATCTCATCCTGCATGCGGGAGATTGGACATCTCCAAGCGTCATCCCGATGTTCGAGTCGCTGGCCCCGGTTAACAGCGTCGCCGGGAATAATGACGGTGCGGATATTGTGAAGCGCTTCGGCCGCCGCAAAATCATTGAGGCTGGCGGTATCCGGATCGGGCTCGTTCATGGGGACGGGGCAGGCCGATCGACGAAGGATATCGCCTTCCATACTTTCCGCAATCACGGTGTCGATATCATTGTCTTCGGCCATTCGCACATCCCGTATATGGAAGAAAGGGAAGGAATCCTGCTCTTCAATCCCGGCTCCCCGACGGACAAACGGCTTCAACCGAAGTATTCGTACGGCCTGTTGGATATCGGAGAGGATCTGTCCCTCAGGCTTCGCCATATCTATTACCGCAGCAAGGAGTAACCGAACAACCTCCGCTCTCATCTCTATCCGGCGGGCTGGCATTATGGGCTGGCCCGCTTCTGTTATATGTTGGAGTAGGGGTTACAGGGAGCCGCGGACGAGGAGCGAGAAGTTTCTGTGCTGATGCCTCCGGAATGCGCATAAGGTGAAGTGTACCTTATTTCAATCCGATCGGAGGTTCAGGCCCTTGCATCAGCCATATTCCGCTCATCATTACCCGGATCCGCATCAACAACAAGTTGTCTATCAGATGGAGCCGGGCACGGTTCAAGCCTTGCATTCTATACGTGACCGGGTTCAGCATATGGGTCGTATGTATAAGGATCGGCATGTGCGGGTTCAGACGATAGACGGGGAAGTCTATGATGGCATTATCGTCAATGTGGACAGATGTCACCTCTATTTGTACACTAGACCGCTGACGGAGCAGCGGGCATTGTCAGGGGCGTATTTTGACAATGTCATTCTCCCGCTTGTTCTATATGAACTGCTGGTCATCACGCTGCTTTATACGTAATCCTGCCTGAATTGAGGCGGATTTGTCCTCAATCCTTGCATGCTACATGCAAGGATTTTTCTTTTCTGGAGAGAGGGAGGAGAGCTAGTCCTTTTTTATCCATTTTAGTCCAGCCATTTTTAGGATTATTTTTACATGAAAATAGTAGAAATTAACTAGAAATTGTTAAAACCATTTTGATGCATTGAGTGTTAATATAAAATATGACTAAAGAACGAAAAAACTAGGTATTATTGGTAAAATGGTTACAATACCGAAACTTTTAAAGGAGGCATGCGTCTAACCATGACAACTAAAGAAAACCAGAACCAGACTCCTGCTTTTCTCCTCACTGATAGACGGGACTAACCGAATAGACCGTCTGATCACGGGCTACTGCCTTCCGCCCGCATAGAACCATTTTTTTGACTCAAGGGTCCTGAACAAAAAGAGTCTAAATAACCATGTTAAACCATTGGTTTTCTTGGTTATAGTTAATGTTAGGTGTTGCGGCTGATTCCCGTGGCACTCGATAAGTCACAGGAAATTCGTTGTGCAGGAAAGGGTGAACAATACTACGACCCATGAGCCG
Source organism: Paenibacillus dendritiformis (assembly GCF_945605565.1). Classification (NCBI taxonomy): domain Bacteria; kingdom Bacillati; phylum Bacillota; class Bacilli; order Caryophanales; family Paenibacillaceae; genus Paenibacillus; species Paenibacillus dendritiformis. The sequence goes on from NZ_OX216966.1 coordinate 1,292,775, forward strand.
GAGAATGAAGTGGAATCTCATTACAGTTGTTGTCTTGCTTCTCGCTGTCGGCGGGCTGGCGGGGTATTATTTACCCGGTCTGCTGTATCCGAAGCAGATAGCCTATGCTGATGCGAGCGGCATAAAGCTGAAGTTCAAAACGGAAGGAGATCAATTCCTCGAATACAGGAATGAGCAGTTCGAACCGTTATTTGTGAAAGGAGTCAATCTTGGGGCGACGGTTCCGGGACACTTCCCGGGTGAATTTCCGGTCGATGAGGAGACGTATTTGCGCTGGTTCCGCCAAATCCATGATATGGGTGCCAATGTCATCCGCGTCTATACGGTGCACCAGCCGGTCTTCTACAAGGCGCTAGTGAAGTTCAATCGGGAGGAAGCGGAGCGCCCGCTCTATTTTATACAAGGAATCTGGTCCCCGGAGGAGCAGCTCATCGAGAAGCAGGATGCGTATCTTCCGGAGATCGAACAGGAGTTCAAGCAGGAAATCGAGAAGGCGGTCAAGGCCGTCTATGGGGATCTGGATATCCCGGTCAACCCGGGGACAGCAGGGGGAAAGTACAAGCAGAATGCAGGACAATATTTGATGGCCTGGCATCTCGGGACCGAGTGGGACCCGTCGATGGTCGATAATACGAACCGCCTGCATAAGGATGTGAAGCCCTACCAAGGAAGCCGGTTCCAGGCGACGGAGAAGGCAACGCCGTTCGAGAGCTGGCTGGCAGAAATGATCGATCATGCGGCAGAGCTGGAGAGCCGTTACGGCTGGCAGCACCCAATGACGTTCACCAACTGGGTGACGACCGACGTGCTGACGCATCCCGGCGAACCGCTGTACCAGGAAGATATGGCCAGCGTCGACGCCCGCCATATTCAGCCGGTTGACTGGAAGGCCGGATATTTTGCGGCATACCACGTGTATCCGTATTACCCGGACTTTTTCCATCTGGACAAGACGCTGCAGACGGTGAAGGACGAGAATGGCCAGTTCAATACGTATAAAGCGTATTTGCGCCTGTTGAAGGCGGAGTATCCCGATATGCCGGTCATGATTACCGAATACGGGGTGCCGGCTTCGATCGGCATCTCCCATCTGGGCATGGGAGGCCGCAATCAAGGAGGCCATGACGAGCGGGAGCAAGGCCGCATTAACGCTTCCTTGACGAAGGACATTTATGACGAGCAGTTCGCCGGCGCGATTCTGTTCATGTGGCAGGATGAATGGTTCAAGAAGACCTGGAACACGATGCGCTTCGAAATTCCGGAGGATCGCCGTTCCTACTGGCTGAACGTGCTGACGAATGAACAATTGTTCGGTATTCTCGGCATGTATCCGAGCAAGGAAGAGCAGATCGTGCTTGACGGCGATTGGAGCGACTGGGAGGCCCTGGAGGACAAGGTTCAAGTGAAGACCGAGCTTCCGGGCATCCGGGAGATGTGGGCGACCCATGATGAAGCTTACGTCTATCTCGCGCTCAAGCTGGACAAGCCGTTCGATCCGAAGTCGCAGCAGTTGCACATCGGATCCAGCGTGCTGGAGGGGGGCAACCGCACCATGCCGGAGCTCCCGGGCCTGAAGCTGGATGAAGGGCTGGAGACGCTCATCACGCTCGGTACGGATCAAGAAAGCGAGATTCGCATCACGTCCAACTATGATTTCAACAACCGGCTGTATGGTCCGTCTGGCTATTGGATGGTGGAGCCGGGCAAGAAAGAGCTTCAAGACAATTCAGGGATATTCAATCCGTGGAAATTGGCAGTCAGCCTGAAAATGGAGCCGCCAGATACGCGAACGGCGCATCCGTTCCAGGACGTGACGGTAGGCAAGCTGATCCGCGGGACGAACAATCCGCAGGATGAACAATATCAATCGCTTGCCGCCTGGCAGTACAAGGGGGACTTCATCGAGCTGCGCATCCCATGGATGCTGCTCGGCTTCGCCGACCCGAGCTCGAAGCAGGTCATCAGCTACGATCCGGTCAAAGACAAGCGGACGTTCACGACCGTGAAGACGGAAGGCATCCGGTTCCTGCCTTGGCTGTCGGATCGGGGACAGGCTTCAGCCGGGAAAAAGGCCGTACCTTACGCTTTCCTAAATATCCCAGTATACCAATGGGATGACTGGGAGCAGGTTGGCTATACCGAACGATTGAAGCAAAGCTATACCGACATGAAAAATATATTCGAGCAGCTGGGTGCAGAGTAGCGGCCCACGCTGCGCTTTATACCGACAAAGGAGGCACGCGTACATGTTTTCCAGTTTGGGAGTCGCTCTCGGCTTCATTTACGTTTGTCTTGGCTTGATTGGAATCGGTGTACTCATTTTGTTATTGATGAAAGCACGCAATAACCGGCTAGCCAAGCATCAGGAGATTTATTTGGAGAAGCATCAGCCCTATTTCGTGTATTTGCAGAGACATATGCTGGACCCGGATCCGTTCCAGCCTCCCAAGGGGCCTCTTCGTCCTCTGGAGATGCGGGTGATTCAGGAGAAGCTGATGGAATGGATGGAAAAATTCAGCGGGGAGCAGCAGCAGAAGCTGTCGGCGCTCTGTGAAGAGATGGGTCTGGTCGACCGCGACATTAAGGAATTAGGCAGCCTGTTCTATTCCAAGCAGATGAAGGCGGCGTTCCGATTGGGCGGAATGCGCTCCGAGCGGGCGGTACCCCATCTGACGAAGGCGATGATGCAGGAGAAGGACGGTCCGCTTCTACAGGTGCTGGCGCGTTCCGTGGCCAAATGCGCCAACGATGCGGAGCAGCTTCATACGATGCTGCAGCAGTTGACGCGCCACCGCCAGAGCCATTTGCTGGCTGCGGAGGTATTGGAAGAGACGCGGGTGAACGCGACCCCGATGCTCGTCCGCTGTCTCAAGGACGAGTCGGACAATATGGTCAAGGCGGCATTGCTCGCGTTAAGCGGACAGACAGACGTCGCGTTGACGCCCGCCCTGCTTCCGCTCGTTGACAGTCATGACAAAGAGATCCGGGCCCTCGCGGTCAAAATGCTCGTTCGCGCCGGACATGCGCTGACCGAGAACAACATCCGCGAATGGATCAAGGATCCGGAATGGGAGATCCGAGCCGCTGTGGCAGAAGCGCTCGGACATTCCAAGAACACGGATCGAATCCCGGTGCTTAAGCAAGCATTGACCGATTCCAATTGGTGGGTTCGCTACTACAGCGCGAACAGCCTGTCCAATATGGGGGATGAAGGCTTCCATGCGCTGTGCGAAGCAGCGCTGGAGACCGACGATCACTTCAAGTCGGACATGGCGAAGGATCGCATACACAAGGAGCTTCTGCGTGAACACTTCTTTGCTGGCCGGCGAGAGCAGGGTGCCGGATATCAGCCGAAGCGGATCATCTATGAGCAGTATTTCGGCGAGGCCGCGATCGCTCCGCTACTTGGCAGAGTAGGAGGCGATTATTCTGCTTAGAGATCTGCTGCTTGTCTATGGCATCGTCATCATGTACTACGTCATTATTGTCAACTCTATTTATTTCGGCATAATGCTGTGTTCTTTTAAGAGCATTTTCTCAATTGTTCGCCGCAAGCGTTACGCGCTGCGCAGCAATCTCGCAGGCTCGGAGCATGTACCGCCGGTATCGCTGCTCGTGCCTGCCTATAATGAAGAATTGACGATTATCGAGAATGTGAAGTCGCTCATGACGCTCAATTATCCGACTTACGAGATTATCGTTGTCAATGACGGCTCCAGCGATAGTACGCTGCAGGTGATGATCGAAGAGTTCGGGATGTACCGCATGGACAATCTGGCCGTGCGCTACGCGGTAAAATGCACGAAGTTCCGGGGCGTCTATTACAATCCGGAATTCCCGAATCTGTATCTCATCGACAAGGCGAATGGCGGGAAGGCTGACTCGCTCAACGCGGGAATCAACTTCTCGCATTATCCGCTCATCTCGTCGATCGACGCCGACTCGCTGCTGGAGAAAGATTCGCTTATCCAAATGGCGAACCTGTACATGTCCAATCCGGAGGAGTATGTGGCCATCGGAGGCAACGTACGGATCGCCAATGGCTGCAAAATCGAGAACGGCACCGTCACCGATGTGAGACTGCCGAAGAAGTGGTGGCCGATGTTCCAGACGCTGGAGTATTTGAAGGCGTTCCTCGGCGGCCGCATCGGCTGGGGCGCGATCAACGGGCTGATCATCGTCTCGGGCGCGTTCGGGCTGTTCCGCAAGGATTATGTCATCAAGGTCGGCGGGTACCGCGATGGGTATCCGGGCGAGGACATGAACATCATTATCAAGCTGCACCGCTATATGTTGGAGAATAAACTGCCGTACCGCGTCGCGTTCTGCCCGGAAGCGGTCTGCTGGACCCAGGCGCCGGATACGTATCATATTTTGTCCAATCAGCGCAAGCGCTGGGGACGCGGGAATCTGAAAAACATGATCGAGAACTACGACATGGCGTTCCGTCCGAAGTACAAAGTATTCGGCTTGCTGTCGATGCCGTATACGATTTTGTTCGAGGCGCTGAATCCGTACTTCAAAGTCACGGGCTTGCTTGCCCTTCTCGGCTATGCCTTCCTGGACATGACGCAGTGGCCTATCGTGCTTATCTTCATGCTGATTAATTTCCTGTCCGGCATGCTGCTTGCCATCGGCTCGCTGCTGCTGGAGGAGATCGCCTTCAAGCGATATCCGCGGATTAGCGACCTGCTGCGCATGCTCGCGTTCAGCGTGCTCATGTTCTTCGGCTATCGTCAGTTGGGAGGTCTATGGCGGATTCAAGGCCATATTCAATATTTCCAGAACAACAACTCGTGGGGGGCGATGACCCGCCAGAGCTGGCAAGAGGACAGCAAGCCGGTCAAATCGGCTTGACGATAACAGTTGGGAAAGGTGGTATTTCCGAAAATGCTGAACACGGTAATGAAACCGGAAGCTGCACCGTCTGTCAAAGAAAAGGTCCATCGCTTGTGCGCCAATGTCAGCGACCGCCTGGGGGTGATTCTTCTTCACGCTCAACCGTTCGGTTCGAACTGGGAAGCGCAGGTACGGGAGTGGCTCTCGGCTGACCGGAATCTCCGCTTCGAGCTGCTGCGGGATGCGGCGCATGACATTCTGGCCGTGCTGCTGCCGGACTGCGCGCTCGACATGACCCACTATCATGCGCTGCAGCTGAAGATGCTGCTCGAGCAGAGCCATGTCGGCAAGCCGATCGTATGCGCGATAGCCGCGCTGGATAACCCGGCGGAAGCGGAAGCGCTCCTCTTCAACCGCTGGTTGGAGCTGAAGACGATGGACGGTACCGCCGGCATCTGCGTCCTGCACGATGAGCTGGAGGCGCCTGATGCGAAGAAAATTCTCATCGTCGACCATGACGACAGCGTGCGCGAGTTCCTGCAGATTCAGCTCAAGCTCCAAGGCTATGAGGTGCACGCGGCAATCGATGCGATCACCGCCCTGGACCTGATCCGGAAGGAAGGCTACGACCTGATCGTCACCGAACTCAATCTGTATGGGTTGAACGGCTTGCCGTTCATTTCCCAGATTCAGAAGATGGAACTGGCCAAAGAGCCCAAAATCGTCATTCTGTCGGAGCAGCGCGTAGGAAGTACAATCGAGCACTGCTTCCAGCAGGGCGTCAGCGATTATATTACGAAGCCATTCTCGCCGGCGGATTTAGACGCCAGAATCAAAAGCTGTTTTTAAATAGATATATAAGTGCGTTCCCGCAGGCCGGTAAGCGGACTGTGGGAACAAACTCTATAATCCAATTCTTCTATGGAAGGTGAAGCCTGTGAACATGTATGCCGCCAATTTGAAACACAACATCGAAAATCAATCGTCTGTCGTCGGAGTCATCGGTCTCGGATATGTCGGTCTTCCGCTTGCGGTCGAGATGTGCAAGCAAGGGTTCCGCGTCATCGGAATTGACTTGAATCCTTCCAAGATCGCCAGCATCCGCAAAGGGCACTCCTACATTAAGGACGTCAGCGATGAGACGCTGCAACAATGCATGGACACAGGACGGTTCATGGCTACGAACGAATACGAGCATATCCGCGAGATGGATGCGGTCAGCATTTGCGTCCCGACGCCGCTGAGCGAGAATCAGGATCCGGACACGTCGTACATTACGCAAGTCGTGGATCAATTGAAGCAGTATATGAAGAAGGGGACCCTCATTACGCTGGAGAGCACGACTTATCCGGGTACGACGGAGGAGCTCATTCAACGGGAGATCGAGAAGCTAGGCTACCGCGCGGGAGAGGATTTCTTCCTCTGCTTCTCGCCGGAGCGGGTCGATCCTTCTAACACAAAATACAATACGTTCAACACGCCGAAGGTCATCGGCGGCGCCACCCCGACCTGCCTGGAGCTGGGGGCTGCGCTCTACAGCCGCGTCGTCATGAAGGTCGTGCCGGTCTCGTCCACGAAGGTGGCCGAAATGTCCAAGCTGCTGGAGAACACGTTCCGCAGCATCAATATCGCCTTCATCAACGAGATGGCGATGATGTGCGACCGGATGAGCATCGACATCTGGGAAGTCATCGAAGCGGCTTCGACGAAGCCGTTCGGATTCATGCCATTCTACCCGGGACCAGGCATCGGCGGCCACTGCATCCCGCTTGATCCGATGTACCTGTCCTGGAAGGCGAAGGGCTTCCGCTTCTACAGCAAATTCATCGATATCGCCCAATCGATCAATGCGAACATGCCTTACTATGTCGTGGAGAAGGCCGGACGGATTCTGAACCAGAGCTCCAAATCGCTCAATCATTCCAAGATCCTCATCCTCGGGATGGCGTACAAATCCGACATCGACGATCTCCGGGAGTCGCCGGGACTGGAAGTGTACGAGCTGTTCAAGGCGAGCGGCGCCAATGTCGATTACTACGATCCGCATGCTACTCACTTCATTAGCAAGTCGGGCAAAATGGTGCGTACTATCGACTACAATCTTGAGGACTTCGGAACGTATGACTGCATGGTGCTGATTACGAGTCACCAGTCATTCGATTATGAAGTGCTGGCGGATCTGGGCATTCCGATTCTGGATACCCGCAACGCCTTCAAGGGCATTGAGCGGCCGAATATTTTCAAGCTGGGCAATTCGGTGCAGCAAATTCAGAGCGAGTGGGATCAGGTTGTTCTGGTCTAGACCGCTTCTATGGCTGTTCCGTCGGAGCGAGGAAGGCGGTTGGCGGCCCTCGTTCCTTACCGGGCAGCACGGGCTGAAGGTGGCCGTGCTGCTCTGCTATATGGTGGTCGCTCCTCTGCTGCTCAGCCAGGCCGGAACGGAGAATACGCGGGCGACCTGGCTGTGGGAGACGAAGTGGATGGCGGAAGTGCCGGCCGAGGTCGTCTCCTTTGCCCAGGAGCAGCGGATCAATCTGATCTATCTGCAGATTGATCAGGAGCAGGAAGCGGAGTCTTACCGCCGCTTCATCCGCATGGCCCGCGAGGCCGGCATCCAGGTGCATGCCCTCGAAGGGAAGCCCGAGTGGGCCAAGCCCGACCGCCGTGAGGAGGGCGTCGGCTTCATCCGCTGGGTCCGCGATTACAATGCGGCCGTTCCGGAGGAGGAGCGGTTCAGCGGCGTCCATTTCGATGTCGAGCCTTATCTCCTGCCGGGCTGGAAGGAGGAGCAGGCCCGCATCGTGAAGGAGTGGTCGGACAGTATGGACCGCTGGATTCGTGAGGCCCGGGATGCGGGGCTGTTCATCGCGGCCGACGTGCCCTTCTGGCTGGACAAGATTCCGGCGCCAGGGGATGAGGTCTCGATGAGCGTCTGGGTGCAGGAACGGTTCGACGCCATCACGATTATGGCGTACCGCAACCACGTCAATGCGATCTATGACGTGGCCGCCGCCGATCTGAGCATCGGGGAGCGGCTGAACCGGCCGGTCCTCGTCGGCGTCGAGCTGGGCCAGACCGACGAAGGCGAGAGCGTGTCGTTCCATGGCCAGTCGGAGCATTATTTTGCTTACCATCTTCGGGCGCTGGAGCAGCAGGGCGGAAGCCATCCGTCCTTCGCCGGCGTCGCCATCCATCATCTGAGGGCATGGTACGACAAGGTGTATGGAGCGGAATGAAGAAAATAGATTATTGCAAATAAGATGAGGGGCTGAATAATCCGGCCCCTCGATATTGTAATCATTTGATACCCAGCAAAGGATAAAGTGCCTGTAATCACTGATCTCATTATTCCAAAGTCGGCATGAAACGTTGGTGCTCCACTATCCCCTTTAGCTGCTTTAGCCTTTACAACTCTCATTTGTGAGTAACGAATACCTGGATTCTCTTCATCAAGGGTAAAATACCGGTTTGTAACGAGTTCACCGCAGGTAATTTCCGTTGTATCGCCAGATATACATATGATAGAACATAGAACTTCTTCGTCTTCTCTCTCCCAACCATTGATAGACAGGCTTTCAACTCGATTGTTATAAATAAACTTGCCTGCCTCTGATGAAGAAATTGGAATGCTGAGAGCATCAGATAAACTTGGTCAATGTCCTGCTGTAAAATATAATAATACCGTCCTCCCCTATAAGCAGTAAATGCTCCTGTACATCATTGGCACTTTATTTTGACTCGTCCCCCAGTAGAAAAAATTGATGTAAAACGCTCTAAGTGCCAATTTTTTCTTAGGAAAATGGACAATCTCCACCCCCTCGCAAAAAAAATGGGGGGTTCCAATGGTCTGAAAACAGCACAATTTCCCTAGACACGTCTATCCGGTAAGCGGAATCCGCAGAACTGCACGATTTCTCCAGACACGTCTATCCGGTAGGCGAATCCGCAAAACTGCATGATTTCTCCAGACACGCTTATTCGGTAAGCGAAATCCTGCGCAAATACAGCAATTCGTAATGGACGACCTCACTAGAAAGGGGATCCTGCAAAACGGCAGGAATTTCACCCGTTTCGCTTCGACTTGGAGCAAAAGGGCCTAAAATGATGTAGATATGCAGCAATTCCTCGTGATGTGGACTCATTGAGCCAAAATTCCTGTAAAATAGCAGCAATTCCCTCCACCGTTCAAGCCCCAGGGGCAACGATGCCTCCAGAGGGCGATGATGCCCCCAGGATCCGAGCGTTTATCCAATTTCGGCTGTAATATTTACTTGAATGAAAAAAGAGTGAGGATGTGAGAAAGCATATGAGAAAATTTTTTCTATGTACGATTATCATTTTCCTTGTTTCAAATTTGGCAGTGTAGTGAAGGCGGAAGTTCAGAAAGGACAAAAAATAAGCGATAACGTACTCAAATCAGATGTGACGATAAAAGTGAACAACAATGTAGTCGAAGCGGATGAAGAGTCTTCTCTTCTTCATTACAAGGGACGAACCTATCTGCCGCTTCGCGCCGTTGCCCAGGCGATGGGCGGATGGGTCAGTTACGATCCGCGAACGAAGCGGATTGATATCGATCATCAGCCGATGAAGACGATGAAATCGAGCAAGAACGCGAGGACCCGGAAGGGAAACTTCACGTTGTCGCTCTATTCATCGAAGACCGTATATAAGGCAGGAGAGCCGATAGACATCTGGTCGACGCTACAATATGAAGGTGATGATCGTATAGAAATCATTCATCCGAATCGGATGATACTCTATTCCATTCGGGACGAAGCGGGGCAAGCTACAGAGGACATGACCCAGGTTGCGCGCAAGCAAACGGTATTCGAGCCGGGGGACATGGTGCTGGATGCCCTGAATTCCTTTCATTTGGTAACTTATAATTTTCTATATAATAGAGACACTGCACCGGAGGCTGTCGTAAACGATCCGTTCAGCGACAATGTAAGGCGCGCTTTCTTGCCAGCTGGCAAGTACCGAATTCTGGCTTATACTTCTTCATTGGAAGAGGAGGGAGCCGGAGAGAAGCTCGATGAACTGCGGGTGGAGTTGGAGATCGAGGTGCAGGAGTAAGCGGAGCAAGAGGTGTCAATGGTATGGAGTTCCTGGGCCTGCACGCTGGCGGACCCAGGATTGGGCATTGTCCAACGGGCGCGAGAATTTGAGCCGTGTCGGAGGCATGCCCTCAGAAGCAGGGGACGGGATTCAAGCGTATAACGAGCGGGCTGCGGAATTGGAATGCCGACAGGAAATTCCATAGTGCTGATTACGGAGGGTGAATGGTAACCCGTAGGCCGGGCACTTTACAAGTGCCTCTGCCCTACGGGCTGCTAAGGGGGTGCTTGGCCTTAGATGGAAGTGAATAGAGGGGATTGCAGCTCCATATATGACCTAATCAATATATTCGTTGAGCTTTTGCGCATTCAGGATCGTGATTTCCCGAGTGCCTTTGATTTCAATGATACCCAGCCGTTCGAACTTGCTGAATTTGCGGCTGATCGTTTCCCGTGTCACGCCCACATAATTGGCCAATTCTTCGCGTGACAGGGGGAGTTCTATCTTGATCCGATCCTGCGCTCCTTGAACCGGTTTGCCGTATTTATTCCCGAGCTCCAGGATCATATAGGCAATACGTATTTCAGGGTCCTTGGTAGCCAGGCTTTGGGCCAGGTTTTCCGTATGCGCCAATCGTTTGGTCACCGTTTTGAGAAGCTTCCACGAAATGTCCGGGTTGTTGCGGACAAGATGCTCCATATCATCTCTGGTGAACATGCAAATGTCGGTCTTTTTCAGCGCATAGGCACTAAAATTACTCAATTCATCGCTATTGAATATATTCAACTCGCCAAAAAAATCACCGTTGGACAGGATATGCAAAATTTGCTCTTTTCCTTGAGGCGTCACTTTCAACAGCTTGACATGGCCTTGCTTAATAATGAACAAGGTGTCCGAAGGCTGTTCCTCCAGAACCACTCATACTTTCGATGTTTGATCATGGCGCTGACTTTAGCCAATTCCTCATCAGAAAGAGAGGCGAAAATAGGAACCTTGCGGGTGCAAGGCTCCTTGGCGTATTGGCAGGAATCTTCTGTCATCGTCTCCACTCCATTCCCTCTATCTGCTGCATATGCAGTCCGCAAACATGACCGCACATTATTTCATGCTGTTAGTTTTCAATAGGCGCGAATTGGCTCTTGTCTTCCCCGCACACTGGGCACACCCAATCCTCGGGAAGCTCCTCGAACGCGGTGCCAGGCAAAATATCTTCATCAGGATCGCCTACGCTTGGATCGTAAATATATCCGCAAGGCTGACATATATATTTTTTCATAATACTCTCTCCTTGTCATTGCAATCTTCTGGCGATTTCATTCATGACTTCCTCTATGCTGCAGCTTGCAACATCGATTCCATCCAGAGGAAGCGTTTCTTCAATAGCGGCTTTATACGGTAAGGAAGCGGCAGCGTTATCGAAGGCAATCGCTCCGCACAGGGAACCGCCTTTGATAAAAATCCGTCTGTAACGCCCTTGCGCCGAATCGGTTATGCTGGTATCGCACTGTTGTGCATCCACCAGACCGATAGAAAATAAGGGGGTGTTGAATGTGTTGGACAAAGTCATCGGAACCGGCCGCTGGTAAACCGCTTTGTGGTTGGCCATATTGGCCCCGGCCACTTGTCCCTGCTCAATGGCACTTCCCCACAGGCCGTCCACCTGGCCCTGGAATTCGGCGCAGTCTCCGGCGGCATAAATATGGCTATTGTTTGTCTGCATTCGCTCGTTGACGATAATGCCCGAACCGGCTTCCAGGCCTGCCTCGCGCGCAAGCGCTATGTTCGGAATGGCTCCAATCGAATAGACGATATGCTCGCAAGCGAGAATCGAGCCGTCTTCAAGCTCTATCCCGTCTGCGCGGCCTGCGCCAATGATGCGGGTGACGCCTTGACCCAGACTGACCTCCGCTCCGCATTCAACGGAATTTGTCATCAATATCGACGCAGATGGGGCGTCCAACTGCCGGGGCATTAGCCGCGGTCCGGCCTCGATAATCTTGACGGAATATCCGGCCTGGATAAGCGCCCAGGCTGTTTCCAACCCTTGAATGCCGCCCCCGATGACACAGACCCGGTCCCCGGTCTGCAAGGCTGCCTTGAACTTGTCCGCATCATGCCTGTCCCGAATGTTATGCACGTTGGGAAGGGAAGCACCCTCCAGACTCAGCTTGCGATTCGTGGCTCCTGTACATAGAAGAAGCTTATGATACGCTATCTCGCGGCCGTCAGCGGTTATAACCGCTTTTTTCTCGGTATGAATAGAAGAGATCCGGGTGCTGTCATGCACTGCAATTCGGTTTTCGCGGAACCATTTTTCTTTCTTGATTAGTATTTTTTCACTGTGCAAATCGGTAAACAAGCCTTTCGATAGCTTTACCCTGTTGTATGGAAGGGCCGGTTCTTCCCCAAAAATGGAGATTTGCGCTTCATTGTCATGATCTCTGATCGCTTTGGCTGCATGTACGGAGGCAACTCCGCTGCCCACAATAACATAATGGCGGTTCTCGGCCATATTCCTCTTCCTTTCCTTGCCTGATCTCATTAGACCGCACTAAGCAGCAAGTCCGAGATGAATTCGGCAGCATTTCTGATTTTTTTGATTTTGTCTTCCTCCTGTGGAGAGAAGCGCACGCGCACAGGGAATTCCACATGCGTCATGCCGGTTGACTTGATTACGCTGGAGGTGCTTTGTACGGTCATGTTCGTCTGATTCAAATAATCCTGAACCACCTCAATCGCCTCGCCGCTCCAACCGTAAGATCCGAAGGCTGCCGCAAGCTTTCCTGCCAGGTCCATCTTCTGCATTTTCTGCAGCAGGGCCTCCAATTTTCCGGTCATATCCGCATATTTCGTCGAACTGCCGACCAAGACGGCGTCCGCAGTCCCGATGCTGTGCAAGATGTCAGCCTCGTCAGCCTTGTCCACGTCCCACAGTTCGACGGCGATATTGTTTTCATGAAAGCAATCTCTCAAAATATGGGCCATTTTTTTGGTGTTATTTTTGAGCGTTGCATAGACGATGGTTACTTGTTTGCCGTCCTTCGTGTCGGTGCTGAGCTCGGCATACAAGCCGATGTACTTGGCGATGCCGCGCCGCAGTATAAAGCCATGGGAAGGGGCAATGATGTCGATCTCCAAATCCCGGATGGCTTCCATCAGTGTCCGGACATATCTTCGGTGCGGATGGATAATGGCCCGGTAATATCCAATGAAATCCTCCGTGATATCCAATTCCGCTTCATCGGCAAAGAGATGATCCACGGCGACATGGGTGCTGAAAATATCGCAAGGAAACAATATTTTATCCTCTATGCAATACGTGATCATGGTTTCTTCCGTATGCAGATAGGGTGTTTCTTTGAAGAGAAGCGTCTTGCCTCCGATATCAAGCTGATCTCCATCCTTGACCACCAGGTAATTGCGGTGGTGAAGCTTGTACATTTGTTGAATTTCCGGTACGGCAATTTCCGTACAGACAATCGTGGCATTGGTTGCCTTGGCAGCCAGCGCCGCCAGACCGCCTGAATGATCGGGTTCGGTATGGTTGATGACAATATATTGGATATCAAGCGGATCGATCATTTCCGATATTTTGTCGACGAACTCTCTTCCGAACGCGATATCTACCGTATCTATAACCGTTGGTTTACCGGTTTTGAGCAAATAGGAATTATAGGTTGTCCCTTTTGCTAACAGAAGACGATGAAAGGGAACCTCGCGGCGATCGATTTTTCCGACCCAGTAAATATCTTTGGACAGCTTATTTTCCGTGTGCATTTGACTAACCTCCTGCGGTTCAATTTGGATGACACCCTGATTCTATGCCTGCTTGCCGAAAAAAAAGAGGATTGAAATCAAATTTTCTGAAAATAACAAAAAGGGTCCGAAGCGAGGTGGTGACTTATTTCCGGTTTTGTGACTGTAATCACAAGTCGAAAATGCCAGTCCAATATACTAGAAGTAAATTCACATCCACCAGTTATGAAGAGGCGGTGTAAGAGAGTTTTTGTCAAGGAAATCAAGTGCAATGTGAATGGCGACGATTGCTGCGAATATGAAATTCGTTTTTAGAGAGAAAAGCGGCGTTTTGAACAGAAATTTAAAAAAACAACCTAAACAGGAGAGTGATTTTGAATGCAAAAGAGTAACCTGGCCCAGTTTCAGGAATATCAGGACAATAAATTTACGAAGCGCATTATTCACAAGGAAGCGGAAAATGTCATTTTTATGCTGAATTTTAGTCCGGGAGCCGAGCTGCCGACCCATAATCATCTGGGCGCCAACGTATATATTCTCGTTGTTGACGGGGCGGGCACCGTAATCAGCGACGGGACGGAAACTGCAGTAGCGGCAGGGGATGTCCTTCATATTACGGGAGATGAGCGCTTCTCTTATCGCAACGGCACAGACGCGGTGTCCAGCTTATATGTCGTCTTGACGAAAACGCCCGACGAGCGTTACGCCCAAAATATTTGAGAATTCCCAGAATAGTAAATCCCTTTGCGGTCACGAAGCGTGATTGCAAGGGGATTTTTATTTTTTTCCTAAATCAGTACGTTGCGGCGAACGAAAGAGACTGTCAGGCGTAATACAACATAAGGGGGGGAGGATGTGGGGAACGCGGAATCGGTCCGCTATGATTTGGAAACGGCGTTGGAACGATACAAGCATCCTCTCTACCGCTACTGTCTTCACCTATGCGGCTCGGCTTCGGATGCGGACGATCTGTTCCAAGACGTGTGGGTTCGCGCCTTGAAGCATTGGGATCGATATGATGGGAACAGGAGCCTGGAGAATTGGCTGTTCACCATCGCGACGAATCTGTACCGGGACCGCTATCGCAAGGCGAAGCGGTGGCTGGGCCGCATGAAGCAATATTTTAATCCGGAGCTCCAGCAGCGGGACATCGCGAATATTCCAGGGTCTGCGGATGACCCTGAAGACCTATTGATAGCTTCGTACCGCAAGGAACTGGTTCGCCGCGCGCTAAGCAGGCTCAAGGACGAGCATCGCATTCTCCTCGTGCTGTATTACTTCGAGGAGTGCACTTATCAGGAAGCGGCCGAGATATTGCGCATCCCGGAGGGGACAGTCAAATCCCGGCTGAATTCGGCGAAGAAGGCATTGAAAAGGGAAGTGGAGGTGGCAGAACGTGAAAGAGACGGAGATTGAGAATATTCTTCGGGAAATGGGCCGAGAACAAGCGCAGGTTCCTCCGCATGTAATGTTGCGCACGCGGGAGCGGATTCGAGCCAGATCCATGACGCCGGTTCTTATCGCGTCTCTGCTCTTAAGCGTGCTTGGTTATGGGGTTTTATCCTTATGCTTCGTGCACCTTATGCCTCATTTGCACTGGATCGGGTGGGGGATGCTGGGATACGCCATGATTACCGCGATCAATGCGGTGGTGATATGGGGGGCAGGCATGCTGAACCCTTCCATAAAGCGCTCCGGAACATGGAGGGATTGCTTATGAGAACGAAGCGCTTATTTATTGCGATCACGGCTATCGTCGCGATATTTGCAATCGGCATCGGCGCGTTCGGCATCGTGGAGATGTCGCGGGCCGGTGAGTATTTGTTGGCCTATGTCCTATTCCCGGGAGCGCTTCTGGCCATGGCGGCGCTGGTGCTCATCATTGGAAGATTTATATATAAAGATGCCGCCCGGCACGGCATGGATCCGTGGCTATGGATGACGATTGCGGTATACGTGCCGAACCTGATCGGAGTCATCTTATATTTTGTGGCCCGCAGCCGGAGCGAGGCCCCGGATCACGCTTCCATTCCATGCCGCAACTGCGGCCGCTTGTTGACTGACGATCAACTCTATTGTCCCCGCTGTGGAACGGAACGCGGACGGCTTTGCGAGCGGTGCCGGAACCCGCTTCATCCTTCGTGGGAATATTGTCCCGGCTGCGGGGCAGGCCCGTTCAAGCACGGACAAGAGATGAAGAGTAAGGAATGAATAAGATGAATATCGCATCCATAATGGTGAGCGCCATGCTTCAAGTCGGCCTATTCACAGCGATTCCGTTCGTATGGTGGTTGGTTACGGCCCGAAGACATCAGTCTTTCCTGCGCTGGCTTGGTTGGAAGAGGCCGGTGATCGAGCACAAAAAACGATTTTATTTGCAGCTGCTGAGCATTATTCTACTATTTACGCCAGTCATGCTGCTCCTGTATGTTTTTGTCGATTCATCGGATGCGGCCGTGTCGCAATTTTCCGGGCAAGGCGTATCTGCGCTCGTTCCCGTATTCTTCTATTCTTTTATTCAGACGGGGTTATCGGAGGAAATCGTCTTTCGGGGCTTCCTGTGCAAGCGCCTATCAGCAAAGACGGGATTCTTTGCCGGAAATATAATTCAAGCTTCGTTATTTGGATTGATGCATGGCGCATTGTTCTACTCTTCCGTACCGCTGTACGCAGCGATTGCCCTTGCAATCGCAACGGGGGGGATGGGATGGTTCATGGGATGGATAAATGAGAAAAAGGCGGGCGGCTCCATCCTTCCGAGCTGGTTTATCCATGGATTTGCCAACTTGGCCAGTTCTTTCGCTGCCATGGCAAACATCATCTAAGTTGGTCTTCTCGGGGCCGCTAGTGATTGCCCGGTTGCCACATCCCCTTCCATCATGGTTCAATATTAGAGAGATTATAACGCAAAGGAGCGGGGACGGATGGGATTTCAGACCGAGTTCAATTCCGTATGCAAGTTCAAGAAGGAGCAGGAATTATATGAACTGCTGGAATACGGACGCTGCAAAATGACCAAGGAAGGCTTCCGGATTTATCCGACCGGCCAGATGGTCATCGCTTATTCGCCGGACAATACAGCGGTTGCCATTGTGAAGATTAGCGCCTCCATCGCCGAGATTAATTTCCAGGGCGAGGAAGTGACGGCGGTCGAGATGGAGCTCGTCCGCAGACTGAACGAAGAAGAGTCCCGGGTTCAGACCGCTCTGGCCCATGAGATGTTCTTCGGCAATCCGAACCGCGCCTAGCTCCGCCTGCGCGTCATGGAATAGAAGCGCCAGCAGCCGGTTGTCTCGGCCGAGGGGCTTCTATTTTTGATCCGGGGCGAGAAAAGAGGAGTCAATGGACCGCGTGCCACGGTTCCGGTTGGGAGAAATAGGGCATTCTAGGAATAAGAACGCCTGCGCGCAGTATGCGCCGCAGAGGAAAAGGAGTCTGATTCCATGCTTGTCCGATTCGGGTACGTGGCCATGTCGATGCTGGTGGCGAACGCTTCCCCGTCTCGCACGATGACGTATAAGCGCTTCCAGGGGCTGGCCGATCGAGAGGCGGCGCTGCGCAAGCTGGAGCGGATTGCGGCGGAGAATCTGCATAATACCCTCCGGCTGCTAAAGCATAACCGCGCGCATGATATCCGGCTGTACCGCATGTCCTCGAAGCTGATTCCGCTGGTGACCCACCAGGAGCTGGCCGATTGGGATCCGTTCCCGGGGCTGCGGGATGATTTCGCTGCCATCGGGGATTATGCGAAGCGGCACGGCATGCGCCTGTCGTTCCACCCCGATCACTTCACCGTGCTCAGCACGACGCGGAAGGAAGTGCTGGAGAGCTCGAAGCGCGATCTGGCCTATCATCTTCGGATGCTGGAGGCGATGGGGCTCGACGCGCGGGCGAAGAACAATATCCACATCGGCGGCGCTTACGGCAACAAGCGAGCGGCCGGTGAGCGGTTCATCCGCCATGCAGGGGAACTGCCGGAAGAACTGCTGCAGCGTCTGACGCTGGAGAATGACGATAAGACCTTCACGGCGGCCGAGACATTGGCCGTCTGTGAGCGGCTCGGGCTGCCTATGGTGCTCGACATCCATCATCATCAGGTCAATAATGAAGGCGAGCCGCTGGAAGAGCTGTGGCCCCGCATCGCGAGGACATGGGAGACGCCGTATGCCCAGGCCGGCGCCTCGCCGGACGATCCGCTCCCGCCGAAGATTCACGTCTCCAGCCCGAGGAGCGAGAAGGATCCTCGCGGCCATGCCGACGAAGTCGATGTTATGCCGCTGCTTCATTTTTTGCGGATGGCTGCCGCCCATACGGAGCGGCTGGACGTGATGATTGAGGCGAAGCACAAGGATAAGGCCTTGTTCAAGCTGATGGATGATCTCGCCGCTTATGAGGGAGAAGGGGTTGCGCTCGCGGATCAGGCCAGCGTCCGAATCGCTCCATAATGGACTTCCACTTGAAAATGTGGCGAAAATACGATACGTTGGACACAGAACGTTTACCGCTTGATCGCGTCTCTGATGCGCGGTGAAGCGAGTGAGCGAGAGGAGGAAGGTTGAAGCAATGACTCAATTATTGGCAGGTAAAAATATCGTCGTCATGGGCGTAGCGAACGATCGCAGCATCGCTTGGGCGATTGCGCAGTCTTTAGCCGCTCAAGGCGCAAGATTGGCATTTACATATGAGAGCGAACGGGTAGAAGGCCGTGTGCGCAAGCTGGCGGAGACGATTCCGAATTCGATCATTCTCCCTTGCAACGTGACCGTCGATGAAGATATCGATGCGCTGGCAAGCCGCCTTCGGGAAGAATTCGGCACGCTGCACGGACTCGTGCACAGCATTGCCTTCGCGAAGACGGAGGAGCTGCAAGGGATGTATGTCGACACGTCCCGCGCAGGCTTCGCCCTGGCGAATGACATCAGCGCTTACTCGCTCGTCGCGGTGGCCCAGCGCCTGCATCCGCTGATGACGGAAGGCGGCAGCATCATGACGATGACGTATCTGGGCGCTGAGCGCGCGATGAAGAATTACAACGTCATGGGCGTGGCGAAGGCAGCGCTTGAGGCGTCGGTTCGCTATTTGGCGAACGATCTCGGACAACATAACATTCGCGTCAACGCCATCTCGGCCGGACCGATCCGCACATTGGCTGCGAAGGGCATCAGCGATTTCAACTCCATCCTCAAGGAAGTGGAAGAGAAAGCGCCGCTCCGCCGCACAACGGAAACCGCAGAGGTGGGCGACACCGCGATGTTCCTGATGAGCCATCTGTCGCGAGGCATCACGGGAGAAGTAATCTATGTAGACGGCGGTTTCCATATTATCGGAGTATAAGACGATAGTTACGGGACGCTGCAGCAGGCGTCCGCCTTGCGGGATCGATCTCATTCGAGGACGGTTCCTCAAGGCGGATTTTCTGTATCTTCCGGTGTAAAGGCAGGAACGAGACTCGCGGCGTGAAGGCAGGGCCGATCAAAAAATCTATGAAACTTGGCTGTGGCAGTAACGTATAATTGATGGGGTAGTTCGTTCCATTTTTTACAGAAAGTAGCGTGATTGTTTTGAATACGAAGGAAAAAGTTCCATACATCGTCTCCAGCAAAAGCCACACCGCGGTGGCGGTGAATTGCGCGGCGAAGGCAGGCGAATGGATCAAGAGCAAGCTTGGGCAGTTCAAGTCGCTTCATATAAAGTCATCCATGCACGACCTTGTTACGGAAGTGGATAAAGGCGCGGAGCAAATGATCCGCAGGCTGATCTTGACGCATTTTCCGGACCATGCCATTCTGGGCGAAGAAGGGGTGGAGCCGGGAAGCGACGCCTCCAAGCAAGCCTGGGAACAGGTCAAGGACGAGGAATATGTGTGGGTTATCGATCCGTTGGACGGCACGACGAACTACGTTCACGGGTTCCCGTTCTATTCCGTCTCAATCGCGCTGGCGCATCATGGCGAAGTCATCGTCGGCGTCGTCTATGACCCGATGCGCGACGAGCTGTTCGTCGCGGAGAAGGGCAAAGGCGCCTATGTGCATGGCCGCCGCATGCAGGTCGCGCCGGAGAAGGAATTGTCCGGCAGCCTGATTGCGAGCGGCTTCCCGACCGAGCGTACCCGCGCTCTGCCGGCCAATCTGGCGGGCATTCAGGCGCTGGCTCCGCAGGTGCGCAATATCCGCACGGCGGGCTCGGCTGCGCTGCACATGGCTTATGTCGCAGCCGGAAGGCTGACCGGATTCTGGGAGCTGAATCTCAATGCATGGGATTTGGCGGCAGGCAGTCTGCTTATTCGTGAATCCGGCGGACAGATCACCGACACGCACGGACAGCCGTATCATCTGGGCGTGCGCGATGTCGTCGCGAGCAACGGCGCCATCCATAACGCCTTCATCGGAGCGTTGGAGGCGGCGGAAGCGCAAGGGTAACAATCCGGCTTCTCATTGCGAACCGGTGAACCCGGCCGCTGTGGGTCCTTCGAGCCGCATGCCCGGGTGCGGGTTGACCGGTTGATCATCATGAGGAGTGTGTTTTCTCGAACAAGCCCATGGATTGGGTATACTACGGTATGAAGGAGGGGGATCGCTCATGCCCGAATCAGAGGAGCGCCGGCGGCTGGAAGCCCGGCTAAGCGAATATCTGACTGAAGGAGACATGGAGACGGAGGAGCAGGAGGAAGCGGTGCGGAGACGTCTTCCGCCCCGCACCGAGATCCGGATCCAGACGGCCCTCGACCCGATTGTCGAGGAGACGAAGAAGTATCGAAGCATGGCGAAGGAAATCGACAGCCGGTACGATGAGTATTTGAAGCGAGTGAAGGAAGACAAGCCGAAGGATTCGTGATTGCATGATGGGGACCTGTGCTGTAATACGGCAGGGTTCTCCCTGTCATGCGCACGAAGGGTTACCGTTAACATTTATTATAGTTTATAAGAAGGACAGGCTCTTCGCTGCATCAACATTATAATATATGGATGGTCTGGGCAGGAGCCGGCTCTGACCGAAGGAGTGGACAACGATGACGACCGCATCATACCGAAGACCGAACATATTATTTGTGATGTCAGATGACCATGCTTCCCACGCGATGAGCTGTTACGGCAGCCGCATCAACGAGACGCCTCATATCGACCGGATTGCGAATGAAGGGATCCGCTTCGACAACTGCTTTTGCACCAATTCGATTTGTTCACCGAGCCGGGCCTCTATCTTGACAGGGACCTACAACCATCTCAATGGAGTGAAATCGATCGACGATCATTTCGACGGAAGACAGCAGACGTTCCCGAAGCTGCTTCAGCAGCACGGATACCAGACGGCGATTGTCGGCAAATGGCATCTCGGACATGGAGGCCATGCCAATCCGACCGGCTTCGATCATTGGAGCGTCCTCGACGGGCAGGGCGAATATTTTAATTCCGAGTTCCTGGAGGCGAATGGCAGCCGCCGCATCGAAGGTTATGTAACCGATGTCATCGCAGACCTGTCGTTGGATTGGCTGCGGAAGCGGGACCCAGACAAGCCGTTCATGCTGATGTGCCATCATAAGGCGCCGCATCGGCCTTGGCAGCCGGATGAACGCCACAGCCGCATGTACGAGGACGTGGAGATCCCGTACCCGGAAACGTTCGATGACGATTACGCCAATCGCTCGCAAGCTGCTGTCGAAGCGAAAATGCGAATTGGGCGCGATATGGTCACGACCGATACGAAGGGAGATCCGCCGGAAGGGCTGACGGAGGAGGAAGTGAAGCGGTGGAAGTATCAGCGCTACATTAAGGACTATCTGCGCTGCGTGGCGTCGATTGACGACAATGTGGGACGGCTGCTCGATTATTTGGACGAGGAAGGAATTGCGGAGGATACCATCGTCATCTACACCTCCGATCAAGGCTTCTTCCTCGGCGATCACGGCTGGTTCGACAAGCGGTTCATGTACGAGGAGTCGCTGCGCATGCCGTTCATTGTCCGTTACCCGCGTGCGATTGCTCCGGGCAGCGTGACCGAGGCGATGGCGCTGAACGTTGATTTCGCGCAGACCTTCCTGGACTATGCGCAGATCGAGGCGCCTGCGGGCATGCAGGGATATTCCCTCCGGCCGATATGGGAAGGGGAGACGCCTGCCGATTGGCGGACCTCAATGTATTACCGGTATTGGATGCACCTGGACGAGCATCACAGCGTCTATTCGCATTACGGCATTCGAACGCACCGGTATAAGCTGATTTACTATTATGCGCAGGCTTTGGGCACGCCGGGTTCGGTCGACGAGAATCGGCCTCCGGAGTGGGAACTGTTCGATCTTGAGCAGGATCCTTGCGAAATGCGCAACGTATACGGTGAGCCCGGCTATGAGGCGGTGGTGAGCGAATTGAAGGCAGAGCTTCACCGGCTGCAGGCGGAAGTGCTCGATACGCCAGTTGAGGAAGTATCCTGATCGTAGATTGCGAACGGAGTTCCGCGTTGCTGCGGGCTCCGTTTTTTGGTTGGCGGATGATTGCCGGGAGGGCTATCGATCCGGGGACATATAGCCAACCAAGGCGGGAGGCCCGTATAATGGGGAAAAGCCGAAATAACGGAATACGGAATCAGGAGGCGGTACGCATGTGTCCGATTGGCCAATGGGAGACCGCCGAGCCGGGCGTTACCCGCAAAATATTGAACCCCGGACAATCGTTGATGATGATGGAAGTGCATTTTGAACCGAATGCGGAAGGTTAACAATACATAAACTGATGAAAGATGCTCCGGTTGGCCGGAGCGTTTTTTATTTTCCGCGTGTGGCGCGTGTTGTATCGCAGGGAGGGGAGGTAGAGGAGATGAGCGGAAGTTCGGCTTAGTCTAGGGGAGTTTTTCAGGGGCAAGGTCCGTAATGTATGGGGGCGTGTCCTTTTGTCCATTATCCCATTGGCTCATTCCCGTCTCTCAATTGCTAAGAAAAAGAACTGAATTTACAAGCATATACGAGATATTGAAGAAATGAAATGAACATATAAATGGAGTAGGCCAAAGTAAACGAAACTGCCTTAATACCGGGGGTGGATATGAGCGAACGGGATAGCGTTGTAAAGGGAAGTCGGGGATACGCTCGGTTATGAGGCATTGGGATAGTAACGTAAAGGGCCGCAAGTCATGAGGTGAGCTTATGAGCGAATGGGATAGTGATGAAAAGGGCACTTGGAGAATCGAACAGTTATGAGGCGTTGGGATCGTGATGAAATGAACTGTTCGATAATATCTAACAAGCAGATGGCGAAGGGATTCGGGCGGGATTCGGGCAGAAAGATATCCATTTTGGCGGAATGATTTGAATTTATTCCCTTTTATGGCATGATGGAGAGGAGGCCTCGCCGCTGGATTGAGGTTCAAACAATGACAACGTGGGTATATCATGTAGACACAGACAACCAGATTCGCTGCTTCATACCGCAGGACTATGTGCAGCCCGTTGGCAGTTGGGGGCAGGCATAGATTTGACAGGGGAGGTGGATGGAATGGGTGAACTGATTCCTTGGATGGTCGGATTGTTCATTTTGGTTGGCGCCGTGCTCTATGCGTTATGGTATTTCAATAGCCGGGTATCGAACCATCAAGACGAAGAAAATGTATAGGCACAAGAAGGGAAGGATGCGGAACGCGGATTCAAGTTCGGTACGCATCCGGTTCTGTTGACATTATATTATCCGCTCAAAAAGAAGCCCGAAGCTCTCCTGGCATCAGTCAGGAAGGCTTCGGGCTTGGTCGTTGATCCGCATCATTCCACGGACTCTTCCGGCGGCAAATAGGTGATGGCCTGGCTCCCCATCTGCTCCCAGCCTCTCTGGAAGGCGGAACGTCCGATGCGATCGCGCCGGCCGAGCGGATCATTGATATAGACATATTTCTCGTCATAGCCCGTGACGATGAAGGAATGCTCGAAGTAGGTGACGCGCACCGGGCCGTCCGGGGTCTCCCATGTGACCCAATATTTATCCGGCACCTCATCATACATCGTCGTGTGAATGACCCAGACCGGGGTGCCCTGCCCGACGATCCACAGCAGGTGCTCGACCGACGTGCCGGTCAAGTCGGCAATGCGGCCCGGCAGGTAGCGTTCGGCCAGCTCGGCAATCGGCTCATGGTAGACGCCGAGTCCCGGGTTGGCGAAGGTGTACATGTCACCGACGAATCCCTTATGCGGATTGCCGAAGTGTACCTTGCCGCCAGTTTTCTTATACGGCGTCGGGTCCCGGCGGATCTCCCGGGCGAGCTCCATCTTGTCGACGTCGACATCCGCCGTCTTCAGCAGCATAGCCAGGGCAGTCACTTCGCAGCCGCGCGGCAGCTCCGGCAACTGCAGAATGAGCGGCGCCCCGTTGTAGCGGAACGACTTCGGCGCCGGCTTCTCCGGGTCCCACATGACATGCTGCCCGCGATAGGTTACCCGGCGTCCGGGCGCCTGCCGGGCGTAAGCGACGGCGTCTTCCCAGCGGCGGAAGACGCGCTCGAAGCGCCCGCCAAGCTGGACGCCATAGGGCCCGAACGTATCATAGTCGATGTATTGGGACAATTCCTTCCGCCAGTCATTCCACTCTGCCTCATCTGGCGCATCATCGCGATTCCTGAGCGCGATCACGCCGTCCCGGGCGTAAATATTGCGCCCGAGCGCCTCGCTGACCGGGCGAAGCGGCACGTACGTCAACCCGTCCTTGACGTGCGGGGTCGTCTTGACCGGGGACGTGGCTCCCGCAATCTTGACTTCCGGCTTGTTCAGCCGGTAGGTGACCCGCGCTTCGTCTTTGGTGAAGGTGATCGTGCCTTTGGCTTCATCATAGGCCAGTTCGGCCTCCAGCTTCGAAGCGAGGAAGCGGGCGGGAACCAGGGTCTCGCCAGATTGCTGGTATGGCGATGCCTTGTTCTCCCGCTCATCGATCGGAACGAGGTAGCGGCCGACGTAGGCGGTATTGCTGTGCAGCATGAGGACGATATCGTCCGTAGGCATGCCGAACGAGAAGGACAGCCCGCCCTCTTTGAATTTGGAGGCGAACAGGAATTGTATCGGAAAGGCGCACAGCGCCAGTAATATCAGGAACAGCAGCCAGCGATTGAGCCGCCGAACGAATTGTGGCAATTTCAATATCCTCCTCAGACATACTCCCTTATGTATATCGGCAAATGGTCCGCATTTCATTAGCGGCCCCGATTTTTCAGACGGAGACGGGGGGATTTCTACGTTGCGGCGGCTTTGTTGCGAAAAAATTTGATAATAATGAACCTTTTCTCCCGCTAAGTTGTTACCTTAGTAGAGTAGAGCATGGGAAAGGTGGAGGGCCTGTTGACGGACAGGGAGTTTTTCGAGCGGTACAACACGGAAGTGTACAGGACCTGCTACTATATGCTGCGCGATGCGTCAGATGCGGAGGATATATGCCAAGAGGTGTTCGTAAAG
The DNA here is from genome assembly GCF_945605565.1 of Paenibacillus dendritiformis. Lineage (NCBI taxonomy): Bacteria > Bacillati > Bacillota > Bacilli > Caryophanales > Paenibacillaceae > Paenibacillus > Paenibacillus dendritiformis. Next base: position 1,317,850 of record NZ_OX216966.1, read on the forward strand.
GCGTTAACCTCGGGATGGCGGCAGGTGGAGCACCTCAAAACATGGCTTATGCGCATCGCCGTCAACCACTGCTTGAACCATCTGCGGCGGAGCAAGACGAGACGAATGAAAGAGAAGGTGCTGCTCTTGTTCCAGCGGGAGCAGGTGGAACCGTCGGTGCACGCCGTGGTGGAGCAGCAGGAGACGGAGGATGAATGGAAGCGCCGCATGGCGCGATTGCCGGATAAAATCAGGGTGGTCGTGACCCTTCGCTTCACGAATGATCTGGCGCTTAAGGATATTGCCGACATATTGGATATCCCGGTTGGTACGGTGAAGTCGCGCCTGAATCGGGGCCTGAAGCTGATGAAGGCCATGCTGGAGGAGTCGGGCCAGCTGGAGCCGGAAGGGATAGGAAGGCCGGGAGATAACAGCATACATAACCAGGTTAGAGACAGGAAGGAAGGTGCGAATAATGAGCAAGGAGACACGCGTGGAGACGGACCTTGCCCGGCGGCTCGGCGATGAGGGGGGCCACGACTATCCCGATTTCGATGCGATGTGGACAAGGATTGATCTGGCCAGACAAGAGTCGGAGGCTGAATCTGCAAGACGGCAAGGCCGGACGATGTTCCTGCGCGGACGCCGCTTGGCGGTCTTGTCGGCGGTCGCGCTGGTGCTGATCGCGACGCCGGTGCTGGCTTCCATGTCGGGACATTGGGATTTTACGTTCCGGCCGGGCGTGAAGTCGGCGCTGAACCACGGATTCGGGCAGACGATTGACAAGTCGGTTACGAACAACGGCGTCACATTTACGGTCGATTCGGCCATGTCCGATGACAACGGGACCACGCTGTTATACAGCTTCGATCCGGGGGACGAGGAGCCGCTGGAATGGAGATTCTCCGAGGTGGAATTGCGCACGGCTGACGGGGAACCCGTAGTGAAGGTGAATGATGTTCAATCGATGCGAATGAACTGGAAAAAGGGGTACTACTCACATATTTGGGATAAGGAAAATAAACGATATAACGGTTTTTTGGAAACGCCATGGACCTTCGACGGCAAGGAGACGGAACTGCAGCTTAGCGTGCGGGGACTGCAGGAGTATAACACCAAGCGGTTGCCGCTGGCTCTCGATCTGGCCGAGACTGGCGTGCAGACGTTCCCGGTTCAGGATGGCGGCATTGAATCCGCAAGCATTCAGATTTCGCGGGAAGCGGAAGGGAAAATGGTGCTCAAATCCCTCTATACGTATTGGGATGAGCGGATCGCGAATACGAATCTTCCCGCGATTCTGGTGAAAAAGGACGGGAAGCTCATGGAGCGATCCGGTACACGGGTCGGGCTCGATAACGGCAAGTGGGCGGAGCAAGAGATTTATCAGTTGGACGACATTCATCAGCAAAATATCACGTTCGAGCTCGCCTACATGACGCCGGGCAAGAAGATAGACGGCGAATGGAATCTCGGAGGGCTGCGGCTGAACAAGGAGAAGGCTTTGCATGCATCGGCGATCCGCACCCTGGACGTGCCGGTGCGAACGACGGAGGGAGAGGCCGTCGTCCGCAAGCTGTTCATTCGTCCGACAGGCATTCGGGTCGAGATTGAGCATGGCAATTCATACTCGCGGTTGCCTTATAAGGGCGTCTACTTGTCCGTTGGCGGCCGGAAGCTGGAAGGGGAAGAATGGTTAACGGACAATACGGGCGAGGGATCTCATTATGTGCAGACGTATGTGTTCGACGCTCCGCCTGATCTCCGCCTGACAGCGGATTTGCCGATGGAGTTGCTGCTGCAATATGAAGTAGAGGAAAAATGGGATTACAAACAACCGATCCTTCTTTCACATATTTCGGGCGAAAAGCAGACGTTGACGATGGACGTCGGAGAATATCCGGTGAGGTGGACCTACTACAAGCAGAACGGTGATCTGTATGTAGAAAGCGAAAGCTCGGACGAACGATTCGGCGGAATCAATCAGACGTTCATTCGCCAGGAAGATCGGCGCATCCCCGGACATATCCTGTTCGATTGGATACCAGGCGCCGGACTTAACGATAGCCTCAACAAGCGGGTGGACGTCTATCCCGGCTTTGAAGAAACGGAAGCGGAGATGTATATCTTTATGTATTTGGTCAGACATCCGGAACGGGAGTTAACAGTGAAGCTTCAATAAAGGGACGTTCTTCCTTCCGCGCTGCGGCAGCGATTGCGGAGAGCTTGCCGCAGCGCCGGACCGACCAGAGATTTCTGGTTGGTCTATTTTTTTGAACTATCTTCAAAAAAGTGAACCTATTCTCGCCTAGCTGTGTTTATAACATAGAGGCTTGCGCCTAAGGGATCCCAAAGCAATGCATTGCGGCCTGGCCTTGAACCGAAGATCGATCAAAAACGAAACGCTGGAGAGGGGAAATAGAACATGAAAAACATGACCAAAGCGGCGATTGCCGCGACGAGCTGCCTGCTGCTGTTCAATTCGATGCACATCGCCGCGGAGGCGGCGCCGGCCAACACGGCCAAGGAAGTGACGGTACTGGCCGCAGCGAAGGCACCTTCCGCCGCGGAGAAGAAAAAGGCGGTGGAGTCGGAAAAAGCGAAGTATGCCAAAATGAAAAAAAATCCGGGTGACTATTACATATTGTATGTAAGCGATAAGTCGCTTAATGGCGGCGATCACTTTTCCAACTATCTGAATATGTACAATTTCAAAAGCTATGAAGATTACATGAAAGTAGCATCCAAGCTGAAGACTCCCGTATTGAAGCGTCCGGACGGCTTGCCGGAAGGGTATAAGTTCACCAAAGCCAACATCGAGCCGCCGATTCTGGCCTATGGCGACAAGTATCGGAAAGAAGTGAAAGCGGAGGCCAAAGACAAAGCCGCTTACTTGAAGCTCATCAAATGGACGGAAGCGGGCCAGGTCGATCTCGAATTCAAGAACGGAAAAGATGTCGTGAAGCTCCAATTTAGCCTGATGAGCGCAGAGATCGCGAAGAAGCGCGGCAAGCAGAAAGATTACCACTTTACGGCGGCCGACGAATGGGATGAAGAGACGAAGAAAAAATCCCCTCAATCCGTTAAAAATATACTGAGCTGGACAGACAACCAATATCAATTTAACATTTCGACGAATCCGGAAAATCCATTGACGAAAGAAGAACTGATCGAGCTTGCGGAAAGCGCTGTCCAGCAGCCGGCCGGAGCGAAAGCCAAGTAACGTTTCCGCGTGGCCCAGTAAAGGAGAATGAAAACGATGATGCGACTATCCGCCATTGCCCAAAAAGGCTTGCTTCTGCTTGGGGTCGTCGTCTTGCTCAGCGGCTGCTTCGGGTCGAAGCCCGTCTTGGAAGAGCTTGGCGAGGAGGGCAAGGGAACGATAAAGATTCTTTATTATAACGAAGATGATTTTTACCGGGAATACGGAAATGCGTTCAACGTCAAGTTCCCCAATATCGAGTTCGATATTGTGAGCACGAAGGAGCTTATGGACAAAAGGAGAAGCGGCGAGGATTTCGATTACCGGAGCGAGCTGGCGAAATGGGTGGATCTCCATAAGCCAGACGTGCTGCTGCTTGGCGGGGACGAGTATGAAGAGTATGCACAGGCGGGCAAGCTGTTCAACCTGGAGCCGATCATCAAGCAGGAGCAGTTCGATGTGGACGGGTACATGCCCGGCTTGATTGACTCGCTGCGGGAGAAGGGGGGAGGCTCGCTTTATGGGCTGACGCCGAATTTCCTCACCAGCGTCATCTTTTATAATGCCGACCTGTTCGCCGAGCACGGCATCGAGCTGCCCCGCAGCGGCCTCTCCTGGCAAGAGCTGTTCGATCTGGCCGCTCGCTTCAAGGGCGCCGGCACGGCCGACGAACCCGTGTATGGATTGTACGCTGGCGATGGCGATGCGGCGGAACTGCTGGACAGCATCGCCCGGACGCTAAAGCTGCAGAGGTTCGACGCGCAAGGGGAGAGCGTGCTGCTGGAATCTGAGGGATGGAAGCAGGCGTTCCGCATGACTGCGGATGCGGTCCGCAGCCGTACGGTGAAGGTGCTTGGGGCGGGCGAGGCCCCGAGCTATCTCCCGTCCGATGATCTCTTCATGAACGGGCAGGCCGCCATGGTCATCGCGGGTTCAGGCTTGGCCTACAACATTAACGATCCATCGTACAGCAAGAAGGCGAAGAAGTTCGAATGGGGCATAGCGCCGGTCCCCGTAGACCCCGCGAATCCCGGAGAATCGCCATTTGCGTCTTATCGAGAGACGTTCGCCATATCGGCGGAGTCCGCGAACAAGCGGGCGGCTTGGGAATTCATCAAGTATGTCGCCGGGCCGGAGAGAGCAAGCGCGGATGCGCAAGGCATATTGTATCAGCTGCCGACTCGCATCGGCTACGTCAAGGACCTCAACGGGAAAAGCGCGGAACCGTTATACGTGCTGAAGCCGATGGATCGGAAATATGAACGCACAGACAAGAAGATTCCCAAGTCTTTTGACGACGCTTATGCGCCCCTGCTGAACGAAGCGCTGCAAGCCGTGATCGATCAGACGAGTTCGGTGGACGAGGCGTTGGCGAATCTGCAGCAGCAGGCGCAAGCGGCGCTTCAGGCGGCCCGCAGCGGCCAGTAGGGACCGGGAATCGACGCGGAACGAATGGGGACGGGCGGGCTTGCGTTCGCCTGTCACCATACATAGGGAAGCTTGCGGCAGGCGGGCCTCCGCCGGTAAAGAGGCAAGACCGCCAGCTAAGGGGGAAGGAAGAAGAGATGAGGTTATCAGGTAAATGGAAGATAACGGGGCTGCTGCTTAGTATTGCGATCCTGTTGAATGGTTGCATGGCAGGCAAGCCCGTACAGGACGAGCTGGAGGAGGACGCCCCCGGCAGTCTGAAAATATGGTACCCGGATGTGGAGCCGTTCCATACCAAATATGGGCAAATGTTCGCCGCCAAGTTCCCGGGCATCCAGGTGGACGTGCTGCAGGCGCGAGAATGGTTAGAAGAGGCGCGGCAAGAGGATTACGAGAAGGAACTGAAGAGGCTTATCGAATTGCATAAGCCGGATGTGCTGCTGCTGGATCAGGATGAATATGAAGTACTGGCCCGGGCGGGCAAGCTGTATAATCTGGATCCGGCAATCATGCAGGACCAATTCGATCTGAACGGATATATGCCGGGCGTGATCGACATGCTGCGGGAAAAGGGGGACGGTTCGCTCTATGGGCTGGCTCCATTCATCCGGCCGCGGGTCCTGTATTACAATGCGGATTTGTTCAAAGAGAACAGCATCGATCCCCCTTCCAACAAGATGCAGTGGCCTGACACATTCGCGCTGGCGGCTCGGTTCGCGAATACCGGGACAGAGGACGCCCCCGTCTATGGCCTGATTGGCAATGAAGCTCACGATGTGCTGTCCCAGGTTGCGTTGACCCTGGATCTGCAATTATTCGATGCGAAAGGCGAGAACGTCGTGCTGCAATCGGAAGGATGGAAGCAGGCCTTCCAGATCGCGGCCGATGCGATCCGGAGCAAGGCGATTTCGGTCCGTTCCCCGAAGGAAGCGGGGGAGGGCCCGGAAGGTTACGGTTATTTCCTCGCCATAAATAAGTTCCTGAACGGCGAAGCGGCGATGTTGTTCAGTGATCATTACTTTGCTTCCCAGCTCCGCAGCAAAGCGAAGACCTTCGACTGGGGCATGGTCACAGTTCCGATCAATCCGGCGCGGCCCGATGAATCGACTTCGGTCTCCGTGCCCCAGATACTGGCTATCGCCGCGGATTCTCCCCGCAAGCAGGCGGCTTGGAACCTTATCCGCTTCATCAACGGACCGGAGGTGGCCAAGGCCAGATCGCGTACGGCCGGAAGCGACCTGCCGGCGATAACCGATTATGTCTCCGGCGGCGATCGCGCCGATACGGAGGTGTTCTATATGCTGAAGCCGGCGCCTCAACATAACGAACGCGTGATGAAGCGGGTTCCGGACAGCTTCTATGAGGCGTATTCATTGCTGGCGAATGAAGCGCTGCAATCCGTGATCGATAACGAGAAGCCGGTGGATGAGGCGCTGGCCGAACTGGAGCAGAAGGCGCAGGCCGTGCTGGAGTCGGCCCGCAGCAAGGCGCAGGAGGCGCATCAAGGCAGATGATGACCTCGCCGACCGGAAGAAAACTTGGTGTGTCGGAAGCTGCCCTGTGGAAGAGAGGTAGAAGGATAAGGGATACGATGAAAAATAGCTTCAAAGAGGCGGCAATCGCGGCCTTCTGCATGCTGTTGCTGTTCGGTGCGATGAACGCGGTTGCCGAAGCGGTTTCGCAATCCACGAACAAAGCGGCGGCCAAGCCGGCCGCTTCTTCCGACGCGAACAGGCAGAAGCGGATTGAAGCAGAGACGGACAGATTAATAAAAGCAGCAAAAATCCGGGTGATTTTTTTGCCCTTTATGTCAATGACATGATGTTGAATCCGCAGGAACACATCACTTTGACAAGTATGACGACTATAGTAAGCAGGCATCCCAACTGACCACTCCCTTGCTCATCAAACCCGACGGGTTGCCGGAAGACTATGTCTTTTCCAAAGCGGAAGTGAAGCAGCCGATTTTGCCTAACGGCTATACCTATTCCGCCGCTTTTGGGATGAAAACGTTGAAATGGCAAGACAAAGAAAAAGGCATTGAATACCGGGTCTCCGTCAATAAGAGCAGTCCGTTGGGCAAAAAAGAACTGCTGCCGATCGCGGAGGCCATGATTCAAGAATAGATGCAAGGGGCCGTCCCAAGTCATGAAGGCATGACAGGGGAGGCCCTTTGATGCGCTTCGGCGGTTAGGTTAACACCCCGCCTCCGGCAAGAGCGCGATTGCTTCCTCCGCCCGTTCGAGCACGCATCGCGCGATCCGGCAGCGCTGCGCGAATCGCTCGGCGGCTTCCGCATCCGGAGCCGGCTGCCGCGCTGCCTGCACCAGCTTCGGCACGAGCATGCCGCAGCGCAGGCCGGCCGAGGCGGCGAAGCCGAACCGGACCGCCTGCGCCGGTCCGCGCCAGCCGCTCTTGTTCAACCCCTCGCCGTAGGCATCGAGCAGCATGCCGGGGAAGGCGCCGTCATCAAGCCCCTCCGGCAGACTCTGATGCAGGCAGAGCCCATACATGCGTCCCAGCTCCTCGCCGACGCCGGCAATGCCCGCGAAGGCCCAGTCGATGGCGGTTAACGTTCCGTCCCCGCCCCAGATAAGGTTCGGCGGCCAGGCGTCGTTATGGGTGAATACCTGCGGAATCCGCCGCAAGCCGGCGAGCAGTTCGGCACGCCGCCTAGAGAATGCGGCGAAGCGCTTCGCTGCGGAGAGCGGGAACTCTGCCCGCAGCCGGGGATGCTCCCATGTATCCGGCGGCCAGGCGCTCCCATCGTCATAAGGCTCGGAAGCGGCGACCCAGGAGGAGAGCCAGCCCCGGCACAGCCATGGCTCGTCCGGGAGGGGCCAATCCTGCAGATAGGCCCCATTGAATAACCCGAGCCGGTAGGCGGCGTTCAGGTAATGGGTCGCCGTCCACTCCTGCGTATCCAGGCCGGCGGCTTCCTCCAGCCAGAGACGGAACGAACCATCAGGCTGTTCCTCCACGCCATAGCAGCGCGGGGCTCGAATGCCAGGCAGCTCTTCCAGCAGGCCGGATTGATAGGCCAGAGCTTCGCGCCTCCAGTAATTATAATGCCCGGGATCATCGGCCGCCGCAGGGATGACCAGCTTGACGACAAAAGACCACGGCAGCGTCCGCCCGGCCAATGCGGCGGTTCCGGCGACGCGGTACAGCCCGCCTGTCACCTCGTTCGAGGCTTGCCAGCCGAGGCGGGAACATGACCAGTCTCCGACGATGGCCGCCTCGTCGCCCAACTGGCGGCGGACATAGCCGGCGGCTTGCTCTTGGGACGGTCTCCATTCGGTATGAATCACAATTGCGCCTCCTTCTATTCAGGGGGGGTGTCCTTATTTCATCAAGTCTACCATGAAAGAATGAAGAGGAGGGTGCTTCAGAGGGATTGAAAAATGATTGGGGTGAGGGGGCAACCGAGATGTGGAGGCGGGAAAACGGAGGCAGGCAAGGCGGCGGCGGAAACAGCAACGAACACAGCGGCAGACACAGCGGCAGACACGGCGTCGGACATAGCGCCGGGTACAGTGGCGAACACCGCGGTGGACATATCGTGGACACAGCGACGCATATATTGGCGGACATATCAGTGGGACACAGCCCGGGCACAGCGACGGACATATCGTGGACATAGCGACGCACATATTGTCGGACACAGCGATGGAACCAGCGGCGGAAGTGGGAAGAGGCTGTAAAATCCTGCGTGGATACAGCAATTTTCTCTGTTTAGGGTGCATTTCGAAGAAATTCCTGCAAAAGTACATTATTTTCAACAATTTTGGTCGTTGATCGATTGAATAGTCCAAAATTGATGCAGTTTTGCAGGAACTCCTGTAACGGAACACTCGATATAGAGGAAAACTGTACTTTTACAGTTTTTTAAGCAAGCTGATCGGTGAGAAGAAGGGGCGGGGCTGTCTGGCTGCAGCTAAAAAACTACTTATCAAACAGCCCCTGACCTATCAATCAATTGCCGGACTGAAGCATCTCGAACACCTGCTGCACGTCCTTGTCTCCGCGTCCCGACAGATTGACGATGATTATCTGATCGCGGCCTAGCTGCGGCGCCAGCTTCAAGGCGTGGGCAACGGCATGTGCGCTCTCCAGCGCCGGGATAATGCCCTCCGTCTTCGACAGCACCTGGAACGCTTCCAGCACTTCCTCGTTCGTGACGGTCACATATTCGGCCCGCCCGCTCACCTTCAAGTGGCTGTGCTCCGGTCCGATGCCCGGGTAGTCGAGGCCGGCAGCGATGGAGTACGTCGGCGCCGGGTTGCCTTCCTCGTCGAGCAGCACGAGACAGCGGAAGCCGTGAAGGACGCCCGGGACGCCGTGGTTCAAGGTGGCGGCTTGATCGGGCTCCACGCCGATCAGGCGGACGGACGGTTCGTCCACATAATGGGCGAATGCTCCGATTGCGTTGCTGCCGCCCCCGACACAGGCCAGCACCGCGTCCGGCAAGCGGCCTTCCTTGTCCATAATCTGGCGCTTCGACTCTTCGCTGATGATCGCTTGGAAATGCTTGACCATCGACGGGAACGGATGCGGGCCTACCGCCGAGCCGAGCAGGTAGAACGTGGACTCATAATTTTCAACGAGATCGTTCAGCGCCTCGTCGACGGCATCTTTCAAGCGGCCCTGCCCCTTCGTGACCGAGACGACCTTCGCGCCGAGCAGCTCCATGCGGAACACGTTCAGCGCCTGGCGGCGAATATCCTCGGCGCCCATATAGATAATGCACTCCATGTCGAACATGGCGCAGACGGTGGCCGTGGCGACACCATGCTGGCCCGCGCCGGTCTCGGCGATGACGCGATGCGCGCCCATGCGCTTCGCGAGCAGAATCTGCCCCATCACATTATTGATTTTATGCGATCCGGTATGATTGAGATCTTCCCTTTTCAGATAGATCTTGGCGCCGCCGAGCTTCTCGCTCAGATGCTTCGCATACGTCAACGGACTCTCCCGCCCGACGTATTCGCGCAGATACGTTTTGAATTCATCGATGAATTCCGGGTCGTCCTTATAGCGGTAGAAGGCTTCCGCCAACCGATCCAATACGCCTTGAAGCTGGGGCGGAACGTAGCTGCCGCCGAATTCGCCGAACATGCCTCGCTGTGATGTCTGTGTGCTCAATGATAACGCCTCCCTGTGCGCCCAGCGCTTCTATTTAATTTGATATTTTAACGCATTACCGGACCGACGTTCACGAAAACTTGTTCCGATTCTCCCGCGGGGAAGGGTAAAAAATTCGACAAATGTGTCATAATCTTAGATGCGGCTCGATTCGTGTTGGAACGTGTCGAGACGAATGGTATAATGAGACCGATGGAAGCGTTACCGCTTGGAAGGCGGCCGCTGCGGGCTGCGCGGCACCGATAGACAGACAGGGCGCAGCCGTACCAGGCATGGAGAAGGTGAGGGAGAAAGTGATGACACGTATAGGAGCGATTGAAGGCGGAGGCACCAAATTTGTCGTCGCCGTCGGCACGCCGGACGGACAGGTAGGAGAGACGGAGACATTCCCTACGACAACGCCGGAAGAGACGATGGACCGTACGGTGCAGTTTTTTAAGGATAAGGGAGTCGACGCCATCGGCTTCGGCTCGTTCGGACCGGTGGATCTGAACCCGGCGAGCGCCACCTATGGCCATATTGCGAAGACACCGAAGCCGCATTGGAGCGGGTATGACGTCGTGGGCCATTTGAAGCGCCATATTAACGTGCCGATCGGATTCGATACGGACGTGAACGGAGCCGCGCTGGGCGAGGCGACCTACGGGGCGGCCAAAGGGCTGAGCAGTTGCCTCTATATTACCGTCGGCACCGGCATCGGGGCAGGGGCGGTCGTGGAAGGCAAGCTCGTTCACGGGCTGACTCATCCGGAGATGGGCCATATTTTCGTGAAGCGCCATCCGGAGGATACGTATGCGGGCAAGTGCCCGTACCATCAGGATTGTCTGGAGGGCTTGGCGGCCGGACCGGCGATTGAAGCGCGCTGGGGCGTCAAGGCGTATGAACTGGGCGAAGATCACAAGGCTTGGGAGTTCCAGACGTATTATCTGGCTCAGGCGTTGATGAATTATATTTTGACCATGTCCCCGGAGAAAATCATTCTGGGCGGCGGGGTATCGAAGCAGCTTCATCTGTTCCCGCGTATTCGCGAGGAAGTGAAGCGGCTGCTGAACGGCTATGTGCAGCATCCGGCCGTATTGGACACGGACAGCGGCTATATCGTGCCGCCAGGTCTGGAGGACCGTGCGGGAATTACCGGAGCGCTGGCGTTAGGGATGCAGGCGCTGAAGCAGCAATAACCGAATCTTTCACCGTCAACCTCGTCTCGGCCAGCGCCGTGGCGAGCACGACCTTGCGAGTGAAGAGAGGTTGGCCATAGATAGGTGTGCACAAGGAGACGGGCAAGACGGGACAGCAGTGAAATATGACGTGAAGCAGAGATTAGGAAGGGACAGCAGAGAATGTAGAGGCGGGAAGATAGCGGCGGAAGCTGGATGTTGCAGTGAAATCCTGCGTTAATACAGGAATTTACGCCCTTTGAGCCGATATTTTATTCAATTCCTGCAAAAGTACATTCTTTCCGCCGATTTTTGCTTTCTATCGGTTTCATATGCTGAAATTGATGCGGTTTTGCAGGAATTCCTGTAACGAAGCAAACGTTATAAGGGAAAACTGCATTCTTGCAGCTTTTCGGCAAGTCGAGCGTTGAGAATCAGGGGGGGTGTCTCATGGCAGCGAAAACCTGCTTATGGGACAGCCCCCTTGATGTGCTTGGGGCGGTTCGGCAACTTCCGGAAGCTTGGGACTATGGACGTGACCTTGAGCGAGACAATGTACGAAGATGTGCAAGGCGTCTCTACACTGGGGCATTTGCGGGATTTGCGAGATCTGATGAGGTATCGTTTGGGTACGGGCACGGGCACGGGAAACCGGCTTGATTGCGTTCCGCCTGGTGCGGCTATATAGAACAACCATCGTTGGAGTTATCTCTAGCGGTGGTTGTTTTTTTATAGGGTAATTGTTTTTACGTTAAGGAGAAAATAATGATTGACTTCAAAAGTAATTACAATTACTTTATAAAGTAACGAGACGGCAGCATCCCTTCGCCGTCTTGCACGACGGGCTGAGGAGGATGCTATGCCGAAGATTCATGAATTGAACCCGGATGCAGACACGCTTCACGGCTTTTTTAGCAAAGATTTGGAGCCGGCGTTAACGATCGATTCCGGGGATACGGTTATTTTTCGCACGTTGGACGCCGGATGGGGCTTGGAAAAGCGCTCTGCGCCGGGGGAGCCGAGAAAGAAGTTCACGGAACGGAAGCCGAGCCGCCAATGTCCGCACTTTGGACACGCGCTGGTCGGTCCGGTATTTATCCGGGGAGCCCGGCCGGGGCAGACGCTGGAGATCAAACTGCATGAGATTGTACCCGGTTCATGGGGATGGACATCGGCGGGAGGATTTCCGAGCTACTGGAATGAGAAGCTGGGAATGACCGAAGAGCCCGAGGTTTACCTTGATTTTGCTTTGGACGCCGACCGGATGGTGGGGCGAAGCCAGTTCGGCAATTTTGACTACGCTGTCGGACTAAAGCCATTCATGGGCATTATGGGCATGCCGCCGCCGGAGCCGGGCCAGCATACGACCTTCGTGCCCCGGGCTTCCGGGGGGAATATCGACTGCAAGGAGCTGCAGGCCGGCAGCACGCTGTATTTGCCGATCCCGGTGGAAGGGGGGCTGTTCTCCATCGGAGACGGTCATGCGGTCCAGGGCGACGGCGAAGTGGGCGGCCCTGCGCTGGAGTGCCCGATGGAGAGAGTGAGCTGCACGTTCACGGTAAGGGATGACCTGCCGCTGGCGACGCCGCGGGCCAAGACCGCCACAGGGTGGCTGACGATGGGATTTCATGAAGATCTGGAGGAAGCGATGTGGATGGCCCTGCATGATATGATCGACTGGATGTCATCGCTCTATCGGATTTCGCGTACAGAAGCGTATGCTTACGCCTCATTGACCGTCGATCTCCGGATTACGCAGATCGTGAATTCAGTCAAAGGCGTCCATGCGCTGCTGCCGTACAACGCACTGCGGTAAGCCTATATCACCGGGAGAGCCGGCACAGGGAGGATGTTACAATGAACGTGGAAGAACGTTATGTGAACAACCGGGGCGTGAACATTCATGTCATGGAAGCGAACCGCGGGTCGAAGGACGGCTGGCCGCTTGTCGTCATTCCCGGATTAGCGGAGGCGGCGGAGGATTATAGGGAGGTCGTGGAGAAGCTATATCCAAGACATTGCGTGGTCATTACCCTACGGGGACGCGGCCGCAGCGATGCCCCGGCAAGCGGGTATACGCTGAAGGATCATGTCAGCGATATCGAGGCGGCCATCGAAGAACTGGAGGTGCGGCAGTTCGTGCTCATGGGCTTCTCCAGAGGGGTGGCCTATGCTCTTGGGTATGCGGTACAGCATCCGGATAGAATCCAGGGGCTCATTATCGGAGATTACCCGGCGGTCCATACGCGATTGAAGCCGGGCTGGGTCGAGTTTTTCTCCTCGCTTCCGCCTTGGCGGGGCAAGCCGCTGTCCGAGCGAATGAGCACCGAGGCGCTGCATGCCCTGCAGCAGGAGTCCGACCCGGTTATGCTGTGGGAGCGATTGCCGTCGCTGCATTGTCCCGCTTTGATCATCCGTGGCGGAACGCAAGGCGCCGCCTTGTCGGCGGAGGCGGCCGGGCAATACCGGGAGATGCTTCCGCAAGCCGGGATCGTCGTATTCGAGGAAAGCGATCATAATATTTTCGAGCCGGATCCGAATGTATTCATTCAAGCGGCCGAGCGCTTCATGAACGGGATATGGCCGCACATTAACGATAAGAAGGGTGTAGATGTTGGATAATCTGAAGCTGAACGTATCATTGCTGAGACAGCGGGTTCCGAATCTGACGAGCGCGGCCCGGACGGTTGGATTGCGGCCGGCTACGGTCTCCAATCTATGTACAGGGAAAATTCCGGTCGGACGGGCGGAGGTGCGCACGATCGCGGCGCTCGCCGAGCTGGCGAAATGCAGTCTGGATGAATTGATTTTGCGCGGGGAGGCGGTGGACATGATCGAGACGCGCATTAAGCCGCTCGATTTGTTCGCCCCGCTGGCCAAGGGCGGAACGGTCGGTTTGGTGGCCCGTCCGGGGATGGGGCAGCTCGTTCTGCTGGGCGAGCTGTTCCACAACCTGGGGAAGGAAGGGTACGGTACGATCCTGCTCAAGCCGGAGGGAGAGTATCCGGAGCTGAGCGATTTGCTGGACGGCGTCGATCAGGTAAGCTATTCGATTGAGGAGACGTATCGGCTAATGGCCGATGCCGGCCCGGAGCGGGAGATCGTGTTCGCCGCGGACCGGGAGCATGTGCTGACAGGCGGCATCTATGACTTGCAGGAACGGCTGCTGCAAGCGGGGATTACCGGGGTCACGACATTTCTGGTCGACCTGAAGGGGCTCGCCGTCGACGAGGATCTCCCGTACGGGCCGTTAGAGACGCTGTGGCATTTCGATGCTGACCTCGCGGCCAGACTGAAGTTCCCGGCGGTGAATCCGCTCTACTCGACCTCCTCCATTCTGGAGGGGGTGCATCTCGACCCGAACCATCTTGCCGTCCAGCAGCGGGCCCAGAAGCTGCTGCGGCGCTACCGGGAACTGCGTTCCCTCGTCCAGGTGAAGGGCCTGAACGGCATTCCGGGCTCGGAGCGGCATACTTATGATCGAGGCGAGCGTCTGGAAGCCTATCTCACTCAGCCGTTCCATGTCGCCGAGGCTTATACGGGCCGGCCTGGCGCGGAAGTCGGCCTGCACGACATGCTGCAGGACGTGCAGGCGATACTGAACGGCAGCGCGGATCATCTTCCTGCCGAGAGTCTGCTGTATATTGGGCGGCTTCCGTCCTAAAGGGAAAAGTTCATAACGCTATGACGAAAAGAGAGGCTGTCCCAAAAGTAGGTATGCTCACTTGAAGGGGCAGTTCGCTTGATGGAAACCTGTGCAAAAAACAAAGAAATGGCGATGCTAGGTGGTTATCCCTGCATCGCCATTTCTGACTTTTGGTCGATTGCCGCCTTCTTAAGCAAATTGTGGGCGAGCGAAAGCCACCCGACCTCGAGGCTCACTTTGGGCAGGCCTCGAAGCAGAAAACGTCTGAATCCCCGATTGTTTTTCATTTGTCCAAATACACTCTCCGGTTCAATCATTCTCCGAACCGACAGCGCGTATCCTTCCTCACTCCTGAGTTTCTCCCGTGCTTGCTGCTTGTAACGTAGGTATTTCAAACTCACGCTGATTTCCCGGTTCCCTTTTGCTTTCGTACAAGTTGCTTTGAGTGGACATCCTTCGCAGCTTTCGCTTCGGTAGTGTCGCTTCCGTACCTCATATCCGCTTTCAGTCATTTCCTTGCTTTCGTAACGAAACAGCAGTTGGCGACCCGCTGCACACGTCCACCTATCTTCGGCTTCGTCGTACTGCCAGTTGTCCAGCTTACTGATATCTTGCTGCCACTTCTTCGACTTTTCCTTGTGGTATGTGCTGTATTTCACCAATGCTTCTAGTTGTTCGCTTTCCAAGTAAGCATAGTTTTCTTCTCCGCCGTACCCTGCATCTGCGATGACTGTTTTCGGCAGCTTGCCAAGAGCTGCTTTAACCTTCTCCAAATGCGGCTTAAGGCAGCGCGTGTCGGTCGGGCGTTGATGCAAGCTGTAGCCGATAATGAACTGGTTTTCCGTTCCAATCTGCACATTGTAGCCGGGCTTGAGTTGGCCATTACGCATGTGATCTTCTTTCATCCGCATGAAGGTGGCGTCGGGATCTGTCTTGCTGTAGCTGTTCCGGTCGCCGAGGCGCTCTTGATGGGTCTCATATTTTTGCAAACGCGGGAGGAGGTCTTTTCGGAGTGCGCGCACCGCTTTTTTAAGAGACTTGTCCTTCGGTTGGGTTTGCAGTTTTGCCTCCAATTGCTGAACGGCCGCCTCCAGCTTTTCGCTGGTCAGCGCGGATGCTTCGCCGAGCTCGGCAAGGTCTTGCCCAGCCTGCTCCTGATCTTCCTGCTTCTCCGCCGCTTCGATCGTTGCAAACAATGTCTGTACTTTTTCTTGCAACTTCGCTTTCTGTTTTACAACGGCCTTGCCCCAGACGAACGTGTACCGATTGGCATTCGCCTCAATTTTGGTACCGTCGACAAAGTAATGCTCGAGCTTTACATACCTTTCCTCAGCAAGAAATTGAAGGACGCTTGTGAAAACGACCTCCAGCACATTTTTCATTCTCTCGGAGCGAAAGCGATTAATGGTACGGAAATCTGGACGCTGTCTACCAGCTATCCACATAAACATGACATTCTCTCGGACCGCTTTGGCAATTTGGCGAGAGGAGTAGATCCGCTGTGTGTAGGCGTAAATAATAACTTTGGTAAGCATTTTAGGATGGTAACTGTCGCGTCCTCCGCCAGGATAGGCGGCTTTAAAGATCTGGTCGTCCAAACGATTGACCGCCTCGTTGACGACTCGAACAAGGTGATTTTGGGGAATGTCGTCCTCCAAGTCCATTGGCAGATACAGTTGGTCCATGGTATATTGAATGTACAAAGAAACCTCTCCTTTTGGTATGTGGTTGGGTGGTACCTCCATTTTACCAAGGAAAGGTTTTTTTTGTTTTACAAATTGAAGAAGGGGTGTCCTTCAGTCATCTAACGATGACCTTTTGGGACAGCCCCTGCATGCAGCGGCGGGCATCTGCGGCCAGACGCCCGGGAAGAACGGACAAGCGGAAGCGCTTGTCCGTTCGGCATGATGATGGGCTGCCGTCCTTACTTCCGTGGCGGAGCCGTAGATTCACGTACGATCAGTTTGGTCGGCAGGAGCAGCTCGGTGAACGGCTCCTCCTTATGCTCCATGCGCCAGAAGAGCTGCTCGACAGCTTTGCGGCCGAACAGGTTCAAATCGACGGCCATCGTGGTCGTCATCGGCGTGGCCAAGCGGGACAACTGCCCGTTATCGAAGCTGCATACCGAGACGTCGTCCGGCACCTGGAACCCTAGCTGATGCAGCGTGGAATTGACGAGGAACCCGAGTCCGTCGTTCACGCAGAACCAGGCTGTCGGTTGAGCGCTCAGCGCTTGCATCGTCTCCATGACATAATCGGCCTGCTCAACGGCATCGGTCACGATCCATTCCGGTTGGGCTTCGAGGCCCATATCGCGCAGAGCGAGCCGGAATCCTTCCAGCCGTTCATAATAGCTCGGCGAGAAATCGATATTGCCGATATATCCGATGCTCCGGTGCCCCAAATCGCACAGATGCTGAACGGCCTCATAGGCGCTGAAGCGATTGTTCGTCAAGATGCAATCGGCATGAATGGCCGGATGATGGTGGTCAATAAGCACAGTCGGTATTCCGGTGCCGATAACCGCATTCGTGAAGGCCGTGCTTAAGTGGGACAGAATCAGAATCCCGTCCACGTCTTGATTCTCCAAGAAAGACGGCAAGGCCAACTCAAGTTCCGATTCCTTGTTGATGGATTGGATGAGCAGGTGTTTGCCGCGTCTTCTCGTTTCTTGCTCCACACTCAAATAAATTTCCCCGAAAAAGCTTTTTTGCGCGAACGCGAAATCCGAGGCGATCAAGGCGATATTGCCGGATGGCTCGGATACTTTCTTTTTCCGTGCGGAGGGGTAGGTATATCCCATTTGCTTCGCGGTCTCAAGGACAAGCCGGCGCGTCTCTTCGCTTACTCCATCCTTGCCCGACAGGGCTTGCGATACGGAGTTTTTGGAAATATGAAGCCGATCCGCAATATCCTGCATTGTCACTTTTACTTTCATCAGCGACCAACACCTCTTTTCAACTTGCATGCTTCCGTAATCATATTTTGGAATAATAACCAGTTCAAGATTGCATAATACCCGAAGCGGAAATGCTCTCCGCTCTGCAATCGGTTTATACCGTAATTATGCCAGAAAAGATAGAATTACAAAACAACATTACAAAATAATAATAACGTTACTTACGAAAATAGTAAAGCGGAACAATTTCATGACGAAAAATGTCGAAACAGGAGGGTTGCGTGAAAAAACGGATTGACAACCGACTTACAAATGATTAATAATGTGATTACAAACGCTTTCAGTGCGTTTAGTCATTTTATTTGTAACGTTACTGTTCTATGTTGTCATCTTGAGGTTGAGTCATGTCATTAAGAGGAGGTCTTTTTCCATGAAAAAGAAACTGTCAATTCTGCTCATACTTACGATGGTCTTCTCGCTTTTGGCTGCTTGCGGCAAAGGGGAAGCGCCGAAGGAGTCGGCAGACGGGGTAACCACCATCGAATTTTGGGCGGCGCCGAATCCGCCGCAGCAAGCGTACTGGATGGAAATGGCCAAAGCATACGAGGCTGTAAATCCGAAGGTCAAAATCAATGTCAGCGCCATTAAAGAATCGCCTAGCTCGGAAGCCAGCATTCAGGCGGCGATTGCGGGCGGAAGCGCTCCGGCCATCTCGGAAAATATCAACCGCGGATTCGCCGCGCAGCTGGCCAAGAGCCAGGCGCTCGTTCCGCTGAACACGCTGCCGCAATTCAATGATATCGTATCGAGCCGCAATATGACTAATACGCTCGAGCCTTGGGAGTTCGCTGACGGCAATCAATACGTGCTGCCGATCTACTCCAATCCAATGCTGTTCGGCTGGCGCATCGACATCTTGAAGGAACTGGGTTATAACGAGCCGCCGAAAACATACAGCGAAATGCTGGATGTCGCCAAAAAGCTGAAAGCGAAATATCCGGATAAATATGTATGGGGCAAAGGCGCGGATCTCGTCGATCCTACCGCTTGGAAACGCTGGTTCGACTTCTTCATGCTCTATAACGCCGCATCCGACGGCAACAAATTTATTGACGGCGACCAGTTTGTCGGGGACGAGGCAGCCGGCGTGAAGATGCTGGAGTTCGTCGACAATCTGCGCAAGGAGAATGCGATTTTGGCGAAGAACGTAACCGACCCGTTCGAGTCGGGCATCGGTATCTTTACGGATCTTGGCCCGTGGACGTTCAACTACTGGGCAGAGAAATTCCCGGAGATGAAATTCAACGAAACGTACACGCTTGCGCTTCCTCCAGTGCCGGACGGAATGAATCCGGCTGAAGCGAAGACGTTCTCCGATGCGAAAGGTCTCGTTATCTTCTCCAGCGTGCCGAAGGAACAGCAGGAGGCGGCTGCCGAGTTCATCAAATGGGTGTACTCCGATGCGAAGAACGATGTGGCATGGTTCGAGAAGACGAACTTGCCTCCGGCGCGCGATGATTTGGCTGAACTGCCTGAATTCAAGGCTATTATGGAACAATCGCCCGAGCTTGAACTGTTCGCGAAATCCGTTCCGCTTGGTATTCCGGCGATTGACAATGCCCGTTACAACGAGCTGCAAACGCTGATCGGTCAAGAGGCGTTCAACAAAGTGGTCATGGGCGAAATCGATCCGAAGACCGGCTGGGACAACATGAAGAAGGCGATTGAAGGGGAACTTCAATAATGATAGATAAGAACAACAATCGGTTGGGCTGGTTATTCACCAGTCCCTACCTGATTTATTCGCTTATTTTCTTTTTGGGTCCGCTGATTTGGTCTTTCTTTCTCGCATTCACGAACTGGGACTTAATCGCCCCGACCTATGACATCGTAGGACTGAAAAACTTCATGAAGGCCCTGTCTTCGCCAGGCGTGCAGTCGGCCTTCTGGGTCACGTACAAGTTCATGCTGGTGTTCGTGCCGCTCGTTACGATCATGTCGCTGGGCGTGGCCGTGCTGGTGCAAGGGCTCCCGAAGTTCCGCAGCTTATATCTGATCGGGTTCTTCCTGCCGTATCTGTCATCCGGCGTCGTGGCATCGCTTATCGTGAAGGGCTTCCTGTCCTTCAACAGCCCGGTGAACGCCTTCCTGCGCGATACGTTCGGGCTTGATATCAACTGGCTCGGATCGCCGTTGTCGGCATTGTGCATCGTGGCGCTGATCATCGCCTGGAAATTTACCGGATACTATGCGCTTATTTTGACATCCGGTCTCGAGAACATTGACAAGGAAGTATATGAGGCGGCGGCAATCGACGGCGTAACGGATCGCCAGCGCTTCTGGAAGATCACGCTTCCGCTGCTGTACCCTGCGTTGTATACGACGCTCATCCTGTCATTCGGCGTCACCTTCGGCATCTTTACGGAGGTCTACCAACTGACGGGCGGAGGACCGAATTTCGCCACGAACACGTGGCAGATGGAGATTTACAACCAGGCGTTCAAAAACTTGCAGGCGGGTTATGCTTCAGCCGTAGCAATCTTGGCGTCCGTTGTCACGTTCATTTCCATCTTCGTCATCAAAAAATTGCTGGAAACGTGGGGTAAACGAAATGGTTGGGTCTAAGCAAAACAACAAGTTCCGTCTGACGGTCCGTTATATCGTTGCGACGCTCCTGCTTCTGGTTATGGTCTATCCGTATCTGTATATGGTATTGAATTCGTTCGCCGACTGGGCGGAGGTCGATCGCAAGCTCGTTCCGGCAAGCTTTTCCTTGAAATCGTACGAGTGGCTCTTTACCGGGGGCGAGGCGGGCATCCCGCGTCCATGGCTGAATGCGTTCCTGAACAGCATTCTTGTCTCGGTCGTGTCGACGGCGCTGATGATGCTCTTTGGCGTCATGGTCGCTTACGCCTTGTCGAAGCTGAACTTCAAGGGGCGGGACACGGTGAACAACTTTGTCCTGTTCCATATGTTCTTTCCGGCGATCATTCTGCTCATCCCGAACTTCCTCGTCATTCAGAAGATCGGCTTGTACGATACGTACTGGGCGATGATTATTCCGAAGGCCGTCAGCCTGTGGGCGATCTTTATGTACACGAACTTTTTCAAGGCGATCCCGACGGTGTTCATCGAGGCGGCGAAGCTGGACGGGGCGTCCGATTTCAAAATTTTGTACCGCATCATGATGCCGATGTCGCGCTCCATTACGGCGGTTATCTTCCTGTTCCTGCTGATGGAACGGTGGACGGAGCTGCTGTGGGACATGATCGTCGTGCGCAGCGACAATATGCTGACGCTGAACGTGCTCTTGTCGCAAATGTTCGGGCCTTACGGGGGCTATCCGGGTCCGCTGTACGCCGCATCGGTGCTGCTGACGCTGCCGATTATTATCATGTTCCTGGTGTTCGGCAAAAAGTTCAAGGAAGGCATGCAATTCAGCCTCAAGTAAGGAAACTGCCAGGATAAGCAATGGGAGTGGAGAGAATGGAAGCACCGTGGTGGACATCGGCCGTTTTCTATGAAATCTATATGCCGAGCTTCTGCGACGGCAATGGGGACGGCATCGGCGACTTCGCCGGCATAGCGTCGAAGCTGGATGAGCTGGCCAAGCTGGGCGTGAACGGCCTCTGGCTGACGCCGTTCTATCTGTCGCCCAAGGTGGATAACGGCTACGATATCGCCGACTATACCGCCATCGATCCCGATTACGGCACGATGGAAGACTTCGACGCGTTCATCCGCGAGGCGCATGCCCGGGATATCCGGGTTATCGTCGATCTGGTGCTGAACCATACATCGTCGGAGCATCCATGGTTCCGGGAATCCCGGTCGACGCGTTCGCATCCGAAGCGCGACTGGTACATCTGGAGGGACCCGGTGAACGGCGGGCCGCCGAACAATTGGGAATCCTTCTTCGGCGGTCCGGCTTGGGAATTCGATGAAGCGACCGGACAATATTACTATCACGCGTTCGCGAAGGAACAGGTCGACTTGAACTGGACTCATCCCGAAGTCCGGGCGGCGATGAAGGGCGTGATGGACTTCTGGCTGGATCGGGGCATTGACGGCTTCCGGCTCGATGTCATCAATTTTTTGAAAGTATCCGGGACATTCCCGGACAACCCGTACGATGCGGAGACGGGAGAGCAGCAGCATGTGCATGACAAGGATCAGGAAGGCATCCTGGACGCCATCGCGGAGCTGTCCGCCCACGCGCATGCACGGCAGGGAACGTTCATGGTCGGCGAGGTCGGCTCCGAGGATATGGACGTGCTGCGCCGCTATAGTGGCACTGGCTTGTTGGATGTCGTGTTCAACTTCAATCTCGGCAGCCAGGAGACGTTCTCGCTCGAACGCCTCTATGACGAATTGAGGAGGATGGAGGAGGCGCATGCCCCCGACCAGCTTCCGACGCTGTTCTTCAGCAGCCATGACATGAGGCGCCATATCACCCGGTTCGGGGAAGGGAATCCCGGGCTGGAGGAGGGGCGGGCGAAGCTGATCGCCGCGCTGACGCTGACCGCGAAGGGCGTGCCGTTCCTGTATTACGGCGAAGAGATCGGGATGCGCGACTTCGTGGCGGAGACGATCGAAGAGATGCGCGACGTGCAGGGGCTGACGGCTTACCGGCTCGCGCTGGCGGAAGGCTTGAGGCCGGAGGAGGCGCTGGAGAAGGCCTTGGCGAAGAGCCGGGATAACTCACGGACGCCGATGCAGTGGACGGACGAGACCTATGGCGGCTTCTCGGATGCGGCGCCGTGGATCGGCATGGGCCCGCGGCATGAGGTGCTGAATGTGCGGACGCAGCAGCGGGTTCCGGATTCGATCTATTCGTTCTACCGGCAGCTTATCGCGCTCCGGAGCCGGCATCCGTCGCTGCATAGCGGCGATTATGCGCGGCTGGATCGACAGGGGAATGTGCTCTTCTACGTGAAGCGGGCCGCCGGCGAAGTGGCGCTGGTGGCGCTGAACTTCGGGATGGAGCCGTATGCTCTGCCCGTCGGCAGCCTGCTGGCCGGGACATTCCGCTTCGTCTTGTCCAACCACGGGGAGCCGAGCGGAGCCAATGAATCGTTCATCCTTCGTTCGCAGGAAGCGGCCATTTGGATAAGCGAGAACTCATCAGTGAAGGAGACGTGCCATACATGACAGGGAACCAAGGCAGCGCAATCACATGCGCGGCACTGCTGAAGCAATATATGACGCGCAGCCCGTTGGCGGCGAACGCGGAGAAGTTGAAGTTTACCGGGGTCGGCAGCAAAGATGTATACAATATTACCGCTCCGTTCGAAGACGAGGGGGAGCAGGTCATCGCCGGACGCGTCGAATCGCGTGACAGCGAGCACTCCGAGGTCTATTTCTTCGTCGAACGGAACGGGGAATGGGTGCCGCGGGAAGGCGCGCCGACATTCGAGCTTCAGGATCCGTTCCAGACCCGGATCGGCGGCGAGCTTGTACTCGGCGGCGTGCAGATTTATCCGCATCCGACACAGGCGAACGCGCTGATGTGGCGCACGGTGTTCTACAAAGGGAAGCGCATCGCCGATCTGAAGCCGTTCTTCACCGGCCCGGACGGCATGAAGGATCTGCGGCTGGTCGAGCTTCTGGACGGAAGCATCGGCGTTTTTACCCGTCCGCAGGGAGAGAAGGGCGGCCGCGGCCAAATCGGATTTACCCGCGTGGAGCGGTTGGAGGACTTATCGCTTGAGCTTATTGACAACGCCCCGCTGCTGGAAGGGCAATTCATCGCCGAAGAATGGGGAGGCGCGAACGAAGCGCATCTGCTAAGCAACGGCCGTATCGGCGTGCTGGGACATATCGCATGCTTCGATGACCAAGGCGACCGCCACTATTATCCGATGGCGTTTGCGCTAGATCCGGCTACCGGCGAGCACACCGCCATCGAGCTTATTGCCGTGCGGGATCAATTCCTGCCGGGCGCGGCGAAGCGTACCGACCTCGTGGACGTCGTATTCAGCGGCGGTCTTGTGCGCAACGATGACGGCACGGCGGTGCTGTATGCGGGCATAAGCGATGCGGAGGCGCACCGTCTGACCATTGCCGATCCGTTCCTGAAGTTCGAACAGGCATAATCGCAATTATCATTTTACAGCTTAAGGAGTCTACTGCATGAATATTTATCGGTATGAAGAAAATCCGCTTATTACGCCGGCCGACGTCAAGCCGCATCGCGACGACTTCGAAGTGATCGGCGCGTTCAATGCGGGCGTCGCGACTTATAACGGCGAAGTGCTGCTGCTGCTCCGCGTAGCCGAGCGTCCGATCAGCACCGACCCGAACATTGTGAAGGCACCCGTGTTCAACCCGGAGACGAAGGAACTGGACATCATTGAGCTTCGCGTGGACGACGAACGTTACGATTTCTCCGATCCGCGCGTCATCCGCAACAAGTCGCAGAGCGCGACATTCGAATATTTGACTTCCATCTCCTATATCCGCATTGCCCGCAGCAAGGACGGGCACCGCTTCACGGTAGACGATGCGCCATTCGTCTATCCGTCGACGGAATTGGAGACGTTCGGCATCGAGGATCCGCGCGTGACGCAGATCGGCGATACGTATTACATTTATTTCTCGGCCGTATCACCGGTCGGCGTCGGGGAGTCGATTGTCTCGACGAAGGATTTCGTCAATGTGACGCATCACGGCATGATTTTCAGCCCGGATAATAAGGACGTCCTCATTTTCCCGGAAAAAATCAACGGCAAATATTATGCGCTGCATCGTCCGACGACGAAAAGCATCGGCAACCCGGAAATCTGGATTGCCGAATCGGATAATTTGCTCTATTGGGGCAATCATCAGCATCTGCTTGGCTTGCGTCCGGGCATGTGGGACAGCGGGCGCATGGGCGGCGGAGCCGTCCCGTTCAAGACGGAAAAGGGATGGCTGGAGCTGTACCATGGCGCGACGAAGGAGCACCGCTACTGCATGGGCGCCGTGCTGCTGGACTTGAATGACCCAACGAAGGTCATCGCCCGCTCGGAGCAACCGGTGATGGAGCCGGAAGCCGATTACGAGAAAAACGGCTTCTTTGGCGATGTTGTCTTTGCTTGCGGCGCCGTCGTGGAAGGCGATACGGTCAAGATGTACTATGGGGTAGCGGATACATCGATGGCCTGCGCGGAGCTGAGCGTCAAGGAAATTTTGGAGAGCTTGACCTATATAGATGAATAGAAAGCAGCAGAGACAGGGAGACGCCAAGGCCGGGAGGTCTTGGCGTCTTCTGGATAGGAGCGCGATATGAGACTGAACGAGAACTGGAAGCTGCGCGATTTCAATATCGGCGAGGCGCGCGATTTGGAGGTGGCTTCCCCCGAGTATATCGATTATTTCTGGATGACGGCGAAGGTGCCGGGGGATGTGCATACGACGCTGATCGAGAAGGGCATTATCGAGGATCCGTTCTATGGGCATAACGATCAGACATGCCGCTGGGTCGAGGAGAAGGTGTGGTGGTATCGCACGACGTTCCACTGGGACGGGCAGTTGGAGGATATGGAGCGGATGGAGCTTGTTTTTGAAGGGCTTGATACGTTCGCGACCGTGTATTTGAACGGGGTGGAATTGGGCTCGACGGACAATATGTTCATCCGCCATTCGTTCGAGGTGACGCGGGAGCTAAACCAAGGCAAGAACGTTCTCGCGGTCAAGCTGGATCCGGTTCACCTGCATGTACAGAGCAAGATGCAATATTATTGGTCCGGCTTCAGCAAAAAAAGAATATGGACGCGCAAGGCGCAAAGCCATTACGGCTGGGACTGGGGACCGCGGCTCGTCTGTGCGGGAATATGGAAGGATGTCCATCTCGTGAAGCGGCGCCG
The DNA here is from genome assembly GCF_945605565.1 of Paenibacillus dendritiformis. Lineage (NCBI taxonomy): Bacteria > Bacillati > Bacillota > Bacilli > Caryophanales > Paenibacillaceae > Paenibacillus > Paenibacillus dendritiformis. The sequence goes on from NZ_OX216966.1 coordinate 1,343,150, forward strand.
TGCGTATGTGGACAATGTCTTCGCTCATACGGTGGAGGCGAAGGAAGACGAAGCGATGGTCGAGGTGGCGGTCGAAGCGCGAGTGTTCGACCGCAGCGAAGCCTGCATCGCGGAGGTGGCCATGCTGGATGCCGAAGGCCGGCGGGTAGCGGGGGAGACGCTCCCGCTTGATATCGGCCTGGGCTTCGTGCAGGACGGCGCTATCTGTGCGCATGGCCTCTCCGGCAGCGCGCGCCTCAGGGTGCCGAAGCCGCGGCTGTGGTGGACGCATGATCTGGGCGAGCCTTACTTGTACAGACTGGAAGTGACACTGCGGAGCGGCGGCGACGCAGTGGATGATTGGAAGCAGCGCTTCGGCATCCGGACGCTGGAACTGATGCTGCATGACGAAGAAGGGCAGGATGCGTTCACGTTCGTGCTCAACGGGGTGAAGCTGTTCGCCAAGGGCGCGAACTGGATTCCGATCGACAGCTTCATTGCGGCGGTGCCGGACGAGCGTTATTCGCGGTATATCCGTCTGGCGCAGGAAGCCAATATGAACATGCTGCGCGTCTGGGGCGGCGGCATCTATGAGCGGGATATTTTTTACGAGGAGTGCGATCGGCTCGGGCTGCTGGTCTGGCAGGACTTCATGTTCGCCTGCGCCCTCTATCCGGACTATAACCGCAACTTCATGGATAATGTGCGGCGGGAGATCGAGCAGGTCGTCAAGCGGCTGCGCAGCCGGACCTGCCTCGCCCTCTGGTGCGGCAATAACGAGAACGACTGGCTGTATGAAGCGCTGCATTCGAGCGGGGAGATCCCGCATCCGTTCTATGGGGAGAAAATTTACCACGAGCTGATGCCTGCCCTGCTGGAGACGCTCGATCCGACGCGCATGTTCTGGCCGAGCTCGCCATACGGGGGCAACGATCACAATTCGCGCGAGGTTGGCGACACGCATAATTGGCAGGTATGGCATGGCAACATCGAGCCCCGGGCCTTCGGCGAGCCGCAGGTGCAGGACTATAGCGTCGAAGGGCTGTCGTTCAAAAAATTCAAGGGCGACACGACGAAGTTCGCCAGCGAATTCGGCATGCATGCCTCCTCGAACCGCTACACGCTGCAGCGCAACATTCCAGAGAGCCAATTCTGCTGGGGCAGCGACGAGATGATGTACCGCAACAAGGATATTCATCATCCGAAGGGCATCCTGCTGATGGAAGGCTATACCGGAGCCCCTTCGAATATGGAAGAGTACATCAATTACTCGATGCTGACGCAGGCCGAAGGGCTGAAATATGGCATTGAGCATTACCGCCGCCGCAAGCCGGATACGAGCGGCGCGTTGTTCTGGCAGATGAACGACTGCTGGCCGGGCACGAGCTGGTCGGTCATCGACTACTACGGGCTGCCGAAGGCGGCGTATCATTACGCGCGGAAGTTCTTTGCCCCGGTGCTGTTGACGGCGGATCACGATGCGGGCCGGGCGCTGCATCTGTGGGCGCTCAATGACCGGCTGGAGCCGTATGATGATCAGGTCCGGCTGGCCGTGTACCGGATGGATGGAACGAAGCTGTGTGAGCGCGAATATGAGGTATCCCTTGAGCCGAATGGCAAAAGGGAACTGGATGTGCTGTCCGAAGCGGAGCTGACGAACGGGGCGAATCCGGCGGAGGTAGTGTGCGTCATCTCGTCCCGAAGCGGCCTCACGGAAGATAACTATGTCTACTTGCGCGACTATAAGGAGATGCGCTTCGAGCCGGCGCAGCTGCAGATCGGCGTGGATGAGGAGCCCGGCGTCATCCGCATCGAGACGGACCGGGCGGCCCGCATGGTCAAGATCGAGCTGGATGAAGCGTGGATTGCGGCGAGCGACAACTTCTTCGATCTGCTGCCTGGGCGAACGAAGGAGATTCGGGTCTCGCAGGCGGAAGGCAAGCGGATTCCGTGGGCGACGCTGCGCGTCACGGCCTTGAATTCATCCGGCAGCCGTGAACGGTGACGGGGTAGAGAGAAGGAGAACAATCATACGGGAAAAGGGATGAGGAGCATGAAAGCGGCAGTTCTGCGCGGAACGAAGATAATGGAGGTAACGGAATGGGCCGAGCGCCTGCCCGGCCAGGACGAGGTGCGGCTGCGCGTCGTCTGCTGCGGCATTTGCGGCACAGACCAGCATATTTATCATGGCCATCCGGGATCGGCGGAGGTGAAGCCGCCGATCGTGCTTGGCCATGAGCTGGCCGGCATCGTCGACGCCGTGGGGGAGGCGGTCACGGATCTGCGCCCGGGCGACCGGGTGTCCGTCGACCCGAATATGTATTGCGGGGCGTGCGAATATTGCCGCGGCGGCCGCGCTCACTTGTGCGATCGGCTGCAGGCCGTCGGCGTGACAAGGGACGGCGGAATGGGTGAATACTGTGTTGTGCCGGCGGCCAACTGCTACAAGCTGCCCGACCAGGTGAGCTGGGTGGAAGGGGCGATGGCCGAGCCTCTTGGCTGCGTGCTGCATGGATTCAAGAAGCTGGAGCTGCGGGCGAATCAGCATGTGATGATTATCGGAGGCGGCTTCATCGGCCAGTTATTCCTGCAGCTCGCCGCGGCCGCGGGCGTCGCGCGCATTACCGTATGCGAGCCGGCTGAGCACAAGCACAGACTCTTACGGGAACTGGGCGCCGAAGCCATCGTCTCGCCGCTGGAGGAAGGCGCAGCAGACGAGCTGCGCAGCACAGCCGATGTCGTGATCGAGTGCGCCGGCCGTCCGGAATCAGTGGAGCTGGCCTTGGAGGCGGCCCGCAAGGGCGGCCAAGTCCTGCTCTTCGGCGTCGCTTCTCCCGAAGCGCGGGCGAGCCTGTCGCCATTCGAGGTGTTCAGCAAGGAACTGCGGATCATGGGCTCGTTCATCAATCCGTACACGCACGAGGAGGCGCTCGCTTTGCTTGCGCAGCATATCGTAAGTATTGAACCGCTGATCAGCCATCGCTTCCGCCTGGACGAACTGCCTGACGTCATGGCCCGGTATGGCGAGATGAATGTCACCAAAGCGGTCATCATGGAGGAACAGCTGTAAGGGGAACGCCCAGAAATCCGAACTCACTCGCATGCATAGCGCCATAACGGATTGGAAATGGTAACAACAGGGTTCTTTTCCATTCCGCTCAGCGGCATATCGTGAGGAGTTGAGTTCCATGTTCAAATCGATATTCGGCGTTCTTCAAAAGGTCGGCAAGGCGCTCATGCTGCCGGTCGCCATTCTGCCGGCGGCCGGCATCCTGCTCGGCATCGGCAACGCCCTGCGCAATCCGGATCTGATCGCTCGTATTCCGGTGCTGGGCACCGGCGCTGTCAGCATGATCTCCAGCGTGATGGAGCAAGCCGGAGGCATCGTATTCGACAACCTGTCCTTGCTGTTCGCGGTCGGTGTGGCCATCGGTCTCGCTGGCGGGGACGGGGTAGCGGGGCTTGCCGCCATCGTCGGCTATTTCGTCATGAACGTGACGATGAAAGTCATTATGAATGTGACGCCGGAGATGGTGGAGAGCAACTTCGCCTATGCTATCGTGCAAGGCGTGCCGACGCTGCAGACGGGCGTCTTCGGCGGCATCATTATCGGCATCACGGCGGCCGTGCTGTACAAGCGCTTCTTCAAGATCGAGATGCCTTCCTATCTCGGCTTCTTCGCGGGCAAGCGCTTTGTTCCGATTATTACGGCCGTCACGTCGCTTGTTATCGGCATTGTGATGGTGTTCATCTGGCCGCCGATCCAGAGCGGGCTGAATGCATTTTCCCATTCGCTTATCGATTCCAACCGCGCGCTGGCGGCCTTCATCTTCGGCATTTGTGAACGGGCGCTCATTCCCTTCGGGCTGCATCATATCTTTTATGCGCCTTTCTGGTTCGAATTCGGGGAATATGTGAGCAAAGCGGGCGATCTCGTCCGGGGAGATCAAAAAATCTTCTTCGCCCAGCTAAAAGACGGCGTTGAATTGACGGCGGGCACCTTCATGACCGGAAAATATCCGTTCATGATGTTCGGCCTCCCGGCAGCCGCGCTTGCGATCTATCATGAGGCGCGCCCGGAGAACAAGAAGCTTGTGGCCGGGCTGATGGGATCGGCCGCATTGACGTCCTTCCTGACCGGCATTACGGAGCCGCTTGAATTCTCCTTCCTGTTCGTGGCGCCGCTTCTCTTTGCCGTGCACGTCCTGTTCGCGGGCCTGTCCTTCCTGACGATGCATCTGCTCGGCGTCAAAATCGGAATGACGTTCTCCGGCGGCGTTATCGATTATTTGCTGTTCGGCGTGCTGCAGAACCGGACGCCGTACTGGCTTGTCGTCCCGGTCGGATTGGTGCTGGCGCTTATCTACTACTTCGGATTCCGCTTCGCCATCCGCACCTTCAACCTCCGGACGCCGGGAAGGGAAGAGGCCGCGCCTGCTGCGGCGGCTAAGGCGACAGCGGCGGCGGGAGAAGAATTGCCGCGCGGCATCCTGACGGCGCTTGGGGGCAAAGCCAACATTGCCTCCCTGGATGCCTGCATTACGCGCCTGCGCGTGCAGGTCAAGGATAAGGGCAATGTGGACAAGGAGCGCCTGAAGGAACTGGGCGCCTCGGGCGTGCTGGAGGTCGGCAACAATGTGCAGGCGATATTCGGGACCCGATCCGAGACGATTAAGCATCAGATTCATGAGCTGATCGGCCGGGAGGACATGGAGCTGGACAGAGCCGGGCCGGAGGAAGACAAGGAGTCCGGGAAGCGTCCGGAAGGGGAGCCAGAATGAGACAAACAAACTTATCCATTTTGGACTTCGGCGGCAGCTGCCTCATGCCGGGAAATAACGGTGTAGCTTCAATCATTTTTCTTCTGCTGTGTCAGAGCTGAGGGCGCGCGGGGTAAATGTCGAGGTGAAGAGCTTTGATTGGGGGTGTCCCAAAAGTAGTTATTTCACTACAGTGAGACAGCCCCCCTGATTCTCAAAGCTCGACTCGCCGAAAAACTGCAATAATACACTTTTCCTTTATGACGCGTACTCCATTACAGGGAATCCTGCAAAACACAGGCTATTGAGAAAGATATTTTGAGTAGGAAATGGATATTTCTACCGGCCTGAAAACTGCACCATTTCCCTAGACACGCCCATCCGGCAGGCGAAATCCGCAAAACTCCACGATTTCTCCAGACACGCCTATTCGGTAAGCGAAATCCTGCATAAATACAGCAATTCGATATGGACGACTTTTCCAGAATGGGAATGCTGCAAAATTACAGGAATTTCCCCCGTTTCGCTTTGGCTTGAAGCAAAAGGGCCTAAAATGATGTAGATTTGCAGCAATTCCTCGGGATGTGGACTCATTAAGCCGAAATTCCTGTAAAATAGCAGCAATTTCCTCCGCACGTCCAAGCCCCAGGAGGCAACGATGCTTCCAGCAGGCCGATAATGCTTTCTGAAGGCGATGATGCCCCCAGCATCCGACGCGGTCGCTTGGATCCCGTAAAATCAGGCTATTGAGTAGTCTATGGGACTTTTTACCTGTGATGGATCTCTTCACCTGGTAGAAAAAATCGATTTAAAAACGCTCTGAGAGCCAAGTTTGGATGAGGAAAATGGACCATCTCCACCCCTTCGCAAAAAAAGGGGTTTTCCAACAGCCTGATCCACGCAGCATTTCACTGCTTCATCCATCTTCCACCGGTTTGCGCGCCGCCGTTTTTCCCGCATCCACATTCCTCTGTTAACTCGTCATCTTCATCATTTTGCAGTGCCTGTGAGAGACTCCCTAAAGTGAATCGGACGAAGTTCACCTATTCGGCTTCTTCGGCGTCGTGTTCTGCAAATTGCTTCTCCTTCCACATCACGGTAATGCCGAGGCCGATGACCATAATGACGGCAGAGAACAGGAAAGGATAGTGAATGTTAACGTCGAACAGCATTCCAGCCATCGCCGGTCCGGCGATATTGCCCAGGCTCGTATAGGTGGAGTTCATTCCGGCTACGAAGCCCTGCTCTTTCCCGGCCGCTTTGGATAGAAATGTCGTCAAAGCCGGCCGCAGCAGATCAAAGGCAAGGAAGATGAAGCACGTTACCGCCAGCACGATCCAAAAGCCGGAGATGACGGTGGACACCACGGCCAAGATGGCCCCGGTAATCAAGCACAATTGAATCAGTTTCTTTTCCCCGAGTATTTCTACCATTTTTCCGAACATAAAGATTTGCACCACGACGCCGAAAATGGAGCTTACCGTAATAATGACTGCAATATCCTTTGGCGTGAACCCGAATTTATGATCGGAAAAGAGGCTGAAGACCGTTTCGTATGCCGATAATCCGAAAGCGAGCACAAAGACGATAATAAATGCGATACAGTAGAGCGGTTGAAGCGACTTTTTCATATCGGCGAGAAAGCTGCTTTGCTTTGCATTCGCGGAAATCTCCGCAAGCTGCTCCTTCGTGAGCTGTTCTTTTAAAATAAACACGGATAATATGCAAGCGAAAAAGGCGATTCCTGCCGCAAAGAAGAAGGGCATGCGTATGCCGTATTCCGCGATAAAGCCGCCGATGCCGGGGCCGATAATAAAGCCGGTGCTAATGGCGGCCGAGACATAGCCCATCGCTTTCGGCCGTTCCTGAATGGAGGTAATATCCGCGACATAAGCCGTAACCCCCGGCGTAATAAAGGCGGCGCTAACTCCTCCCAGCAGCCTTGAGATATAAAGCATCGCTGCATTCCCGGCCAACCCGAAGACGAGCTCGGATACGCTGAACAGGAATAGGCCGATGATAATAATCTTTTTTCTGCCGTAACGGTCAACCCAGCGTCCGGCGAGCGGCGACATCAGCAGTTGGGCCACGGCGAATACGGCGACCAGGTAGCCCATCGTTTTGCCTGACAAATGCATCATGTTCATGAAAGACGGCATGACGGGGATGACAAGACCAATGCCCAGGAAGGCAATGAATACATTGCTTAGCAGAATAAGCAAGACCGCTTTTTGTTCTTTGATTGTTTTCTTCATATCATCAACCACTTTCTTTCTGTCAAAATCAAGGATGTGCAATCCCTCGCCAAAATACGGTCCAGGAGGCCTCCAATTTCTCCTTCAGCCGCTTCTCATCATTGCCGCCGTACACAAGCTCCAGCATAATGGAATCGACGACGCCCAGGAAAGCGAGGGTAGGTGTTTTCGCCGCCTCTTCGACGATGGCTTTCTCATCGATCCAAGCCTGAAATTTGCGTTCCAGCATCGCCTGCACCTTTTCTTCGATATCAATGACTTCCTGTTCGATCGCTTTGGCAAGGTGGGCGGGCGGAAAAAAGGACATGCGGAGCCAAAACGTCAACCGCTCGTCTTGTTGGAAAAGATCGATGACCAATTGCAGAAATCCGTATAAAGCTTTCTCGGGATGCTGGGAGCCTATGCTGCTAAAATATTGAAGCTTGGAAGAGAGCTCCGTCTCCTTCGCATCACGCAGCACTTGGAGAAAAAGATCGTCCTTTCCTTTAAAATGGGCGTAGATCGATTGCTTTTTCATGCCGACATCTTCCGCAATGAGAGACAGGGATGCTCCCTCATAACCATGCATGGTGAAATATTTCAAAGCCGCATCCTTAATTTCTTCGCTTTTCAATCGAATCACCTCTGTATTAACGAACGTTCGTCAGTTATATTAACAAATATAGTTAATCGAAGCAAGCAGATCTTTTAAATTTTACATTACTTTTATAATTCGCTGTCACATTCCTGTGTCGATGGTTCGTTGTATAGAGTGAAAGGGGGGGGACGGCGTGGATGAAGCGGAGCTGCGTCAGATTATTGCTGATGTGGTGGAGGGGGATACTGAAAAATTCGAGACTATCGTGCAATTCTACCAAAAACCGATCTTTCACTACTGTTATCATATGTTAGGCCATTATTCGGAAGCCGAGGACAGCGCCCAAGACGCGTTTTTGAAAGCATTTCGGGCTTTGGCGAAATATAATCCCGATTTACCGTTCTGCGCGTGGTTGTATAAGATTGCCTATCATCAATGTATCGATGTGATCCGCAAGCGGAAGCTGGTGAAATATTTGCCCTTCTTTTACCGGGATGACAAGGAGAATAAACCCGTAGAGTTGCAGATCGAAACCCATTATTTTGATGAATTCGTGCATCGGGCCATGTCGAAATTATCGGCGGAAGAGCGGAACCTGCTGATTCTACGCTGCGTTGAGGATAAGAGCTACGAGGAAATTAGCCATATTCTTAACCATACGAGCGTCAATCTGCGCAAAAAATACGAGCGTGCAGCCGCAAAATTCCGCAAGTATTATGCCCAAGCGAAGGGAGTGGGAACGTATGAGTTGGAACAAGGATCAGGATTTGAGAAAACTGTTTTGTGACCCACGGATACCCGATGCCGACTTGACTGGAAGCGTGATGACGAAGCTGGATGCGGGACAAACGAAAAAGGAGCGATTTTTTGTGAAATATAAAGTGAGTCTACTCGTGTTGGCCGGAATGCTGTTGACGGCATCCACCGGCTTTGCGACGGTTCAATATCAATCTTTAAAAAATAAGGAAGGCGAAATCGTCTATCAGGTCAAACCGTTAAAAGAGGAGCCCCATTCAAAGCAGAAAAGATCGGAGGAAGATATATTACGCTTCAGAAAAATCTTTGAGCTCGAGGATAAGCTGCTAAAGAACGGAGAGGCCGCGCTTATCTATGTCGTTCCCCACAACTCGAAGCATAAAGCGGAGCTAAGATTCAAGCCTGCCATCTTTCAAAATCTGTCTCAATTGCGCGGCAAAATTGCGGATAAGTCGATCACAATTCCAGAGAGCGTGAACGGAGATTATAAATTTAAACAAGCGAAAGTTTTCTTTAGATCCGTCTTGGATGTGAATCCGCCTTCCGCAAAAGAAGAGGCGGCTATCGCGGAGAAGCTGCGCAAGCAGGCGGAGGAATCGAATAAGGAATATGCCATAATGCCGGTAGAAATGTCGGATCAAACTTTTCATATCTCTCTCGAGTATAAAAACGGCAAGGATAAAATTGATGTTATAATCCGTTCAAGCGGGGACAACCAACCAAGCATGCACTACATTGATGAAAAAATTGACTTTAAACAGCAAAAAATTGATGTGAAGGGCGTAGAGATGCTTTACACGGATTATTCCTCTTCCCATGAGATAGCGTGGGTATACGAAAGCCCGGATAAAAAACAAAAGCATACCTATAAAATCCAGGCAAATACGGATAAAGTAAGCAAAGAGGACATGATTAAAATCGCCGACGCGTATCTGAAATAATCAAAGAGAGCGGAACGATGTTGTTCCGCTCTCTTTATTGTCAAAGCAGACGGAGGAGATCAGGAGGCTGGCTTGCAGGCGGCAAGATAGGGGGCCAATCGTTTGGCAATAAGCCGGTGTCCCTGATCATTGGGATGGATGGGCAGGAACCCGCTCAATGCGTCTTCCAGCTTTCCTTTTCGATATCCATAGATAAGATCGGCTTGTTTGCCTTCGAACCACGTATGAACAGGTGCGACGCTGGCGCCGTAGCTTTGGGCGGCTTCTTTGGTCGCGTGATTTAACCGGTCTATCGACATGATTGCAAGAGGGCTGTTCGGAAACGGATTATATTGCGTGCAGCAAATGATTCGGGCATGGCTGTTGTTTTTGATGTGAGCCAGGATGGCATGCAAGGTTCGCTTGTAACGGCTTAAAATCACTTTGGCAGCCAAAGGCTGCCGGCTTCGAAACGCGGACAGCGCCGCATTCGCCAGATCCACTCCTCCAATCCATACCGAGACCACAGCAGAACGGCGAATCAGGGAAGACCCTTGCCATATCGCGGCATCCAATAAATCATAGGCGCTCCAACCGGGACGCGCCAGCACAAATACCCGGTAAGGGCATGAGATCGATCCGGCCAATCGGGGGTATGCCCTTGCCGCAGAAGAGGCATTCTCCCCGAATGTAATCGAATCACCAAGAGCTGTATAGATCATAGGACAATTCCCCACCTACTCCTCATTATCCAGACGAATCCTTAACGCATCTTAGAGGTATGATATGGCAAACATCCACAGGTTGTGTGGACGCTTGTCATCCCAGGAAGGGGAAAGAAAACGGCGTACAAGGATTTGTACGCCGTTAGGTGTGTTAGAAGTTCATATAAATAAATTCCTGCGTCTCACCGGAGAAGAACAAAATACCGAGCACGATGGCGATCAGGACGATGGCTCCGCCGAGAGCTGCTCCCACCATCATCAGCGCCCGTCCGACACGATGAGTGAGACGGCGGGATCTCGTCTGGGCCAGTCTGGCGCTACGGGGTTGTAATTCCATATTCCTTCAACCTCTTATACAAAATTTCGCCGAACATTTTATTTCCTTTGTCGATAAGATGAGCCGGATCGCGATAATATTCGTGCGGGATCGTATTGTCCTTATCCTTATTGAATTCGATATACGGATAGCCTTTGGACTCAATCAGCTTCTGATAAGCCCCCATCACCTTGGTATACTCGTTCCAGTTGAACAGCTTCTTCTTCGCAATATGCTCTTTATCCAGCGGAGCGGAATAGAATACGGCTTTCTTGTCATGCTCCTGCAGCAGATCCAGCGTTTTCTCGATCATGAACAGCCCGAAGCTGTTATCCTTGTCGAAAGGCTTATTCCAGCGATAAAGCTCTTTGTAATGCTTGTCGATGCCTTCCTTTTGGGCGTCTTTCAACTTGTCGTAGGCTGTATACATCGGGGTATAGCTTTCTTTTATCCCTTTTTTCTCGTCCTCTTTCTTTTTGATTTCCCGGCGGATTTTCTCCATCGGCGTACGGGTCTTGAACAGACGGTAGCTGATCGCGTCGCGATCATGATAGAGGGTCCACTTGTTCAGGAAATGGGACGTGACCCAATTGTGAATGTCGCTCGGAAGCGACTGGCGGTTCTTGTCCGGGAAATCATCCAGCCAGCTTCGCGGAATATTTTGGTCCAGCTTCTCGACAAGCGACGGATAGACGATGACATTCGGCTCATTATCCGAGACGACGGCGATGCCGTAGTTGATCTCATAGACGACATAATCGACATTATCTATCATCGAGGCGAGCAGGGCATAGGTCTCCGTGAATCTTCCGCCGGCAATTCCCAGGTTGACCACGCGGCTGTCTTTCAAATGAACCTGAAGGACGCCGGCCGAGGTGTTCTCCCCCTTCTTCACGGTCGTGCCAAATACCGTGGAAGGCCCGAACATGCCGATGACCTTTTTGCCGTCATTCGGCTGCTCCTTCAAATATTCCACCCACAACGGCGTATAGACGATCGAATCGTAGGTCGGAACGCGGAGTTCCTTTTTCGCATGTGTCACGACTTCTTGCCTCATTTGTTCGACCACTTGATCGGCTCCATTGCCCAGTCCGAGCAATCCGACCAAGGCGAAGGAGATAAGCATGACGGACACGGTCTTGTTCAGAAATAAATTAGCCATTATACCTCACACTTCCATTCCATCAATAATCGAAAATCGGTTAACCTATCGCATGCCGAGCAGCCGGAGCATCAAATCCCATCCGTCTACAATCGGCAGAATGAAAAATACGCGGCTGATCGTGACGCCAAAGAACGTAATCAAAATCGCGATGGTTGTCGTTCCCGGCTTGAGCCACTTCGGAACAGGCTTTAATGAAGGCTTGATCTGCTTCACGTAAAAGCGATGGATACATAACATCACGCCATGGAACATGCCCCAGACGACGAAATTCCAAGCGGCTCCGTGCCAGAGGCCGGAGACGGTCATCGTCGCCATCAGATTCAAATAGACCCGGGGCGCGGAGACGCGGCTTCCGCCGAGCGGGAAATACACATAGCGGGTCAGCCAGGAACCGAGCGAGATGTGCCAACGGTTCCAGAACTCGGCTACGCTGCGGGCCAAGTAAGGGAAGCGGAAGTTCTCCGGCACGACAATGCCGAACAAGCGCGCGGTTCCGATCGCAATATCCGAATACCCCGAAAAGTCAAAATAAATGACGAATGTATAGGCGACGAGCGAGATCCAGAGCGTTGCCGTGTCCGAGCCGGCTATTCCAGCCTGCGAGTATACCGGTTGCGCCAGCAAATCGATCGAACCGGCCAGCACGAGCTTTTTGAACATCCCGAATCCAATCCGGGTTACCCCAATCATCACATGGTCGATGTGAAATTTCGAGGTAAGCTGGGGATAGAATACCTGAAACTGCTTAATCGGCCCGGCCACCATCGTCGGGAAGAAGAAAATAAACGACAACAGTCCTTCCGGCCGATGTTCCGGCAAAGTTCCACGCTTGCGTTCGACCAAGTAATGAATCAGCTCGAACGTAAAGTAAGAAATGCCTAACGGCAGCACAATCTGCTCCGCCTTCGGCAAGAAGGGCTGATGCAAAAACGAAAACAATTCATTTAACGTATCCAGCATCATATTCGTGTACTTGAAATAACCAAGCACGAGAATGGCGCCGATAATGCCCGCGGGATAAATCCACCGCTTGGTCCACTTCGCCGCAGCCTTAACCACCATAATGGCGATGACAACCTCGGCAAGCAACAGGAACAGATAAGAGCCTGCATAATAATAGTAGAATGTGACGCCTGCGGCAAAGAGCACCCAGGGTCTGACACGATGCGGCATGAGGTGATACGTGACGACAGCCACGAGCACAAACAGCCAATAAATCCAATCTGTATAAATCATAATTTCCGTATCCACCATCCAAATTGCCAAACTATCTGTATCTTAAACCTTTGTTCATCTTACAACATCTAGTAGTTAAATTATATGAAAACTTCATAAAGACCCCTTATTATTTTCTTAAAAACGACAAAAAATCCCTTTTAGCAAACTCTTCCTTCCCTATAATTAGATGCGTGAAACGGCCCGAAAGTTTTGAATTATTTCAAGAATTAACGGCGGCAATTTTTTGCAGACAAAAAGGAGCATGGCGTTCTTTTATTAAGTGGGTATTCCATAAATTGGAACATAAGCGTGTGCTCCGTTTCTTGGCCTGATGGGATGCTCTAGTTTCTCTTTTGATCGCTATCCCAACGAGTCAGGAGTGGTGTGTGGGGAACGTTAATTGGTTGGCCGGGTGGTCGAAGTGTCTGCTGTCTCTTTTGAGCGCTATCCCAACGAGTCAGGAGTGGTGTGTCGGGAACGTTAATTGGTTGGTCGAGTAGTGGAAGTGTCTGTGTGCCCTTTTGATCGCTATCCCAACGAGTCAGGAGTGGTGTGTAGGGAACGTTAATTGGTTGTTCGAGTAGTGGAAGTGTCTGTGTGCCTCTTTTGATCGCTATCCCAACGAGTCAGGAGTGGTGTGTTGAGAACGTTAATTGGTTGGCCGGGTGGTCGAAGTGTCTGCTGTCTCTTTTGAACGCTATCCCAACGAGTCAGGAGTGGTGTGTTGAGAACGTTAATTGGTTGGTCGAGTAGTGGAAGTGTCTGTGTGCCCTTTTGATCGCTATCCCAACGAGTCAGGAGTGGTGTGTTGGGAACGTTAATTGGTTGGTCGAGTAGCGGAAGTGTCTGCTGCCTCTTTTGAACGCTATCCCAACGAGTCAGGAGTGGTGTGTCGGGAACGTTAATTGGTTGGTCGAGTAGTGGAAGTGTCCGCTGACTCTTTTGATCGCTATCCCAACGAGTCAGGCAAGGAGCGTGGGGAATGTAACGCGTCAGCAGGATTGTAGCAACGGTTGCCCTTCACAGAATGAATGGGGAAAATGGCGGAGTGCGGTACTTCTGATTCGAGGGGATAGTGGAGCAAAGAATCGAAAGGTATGTATGAAGTGCAGGCGCCGGGAAGAGGAGCTACCTCATGTCAGCCTGCCATATATGTAAACCTGATAATAGAAAAAAAGGTTTACGAACTCTTGTCGTCATCATGCCATTCTTGTAAAATAAAACGTTGTAACGTTAACTTTGTATCAGTTCATTTTGGTTTACAGAAAAGAGGAGAACGTATGATGCCAGATAACCTGCCTAAACCGGTGAATGCCGCCGGCCTGTTCGTATCCTCGACCGGGACAGAGGTAGGGAAGACGGTCGTTGTTTCAGGGATTGCCGCTTACCTCCATTCGGTTCGGAGGCGCAAGCTCAGCCTCTGGAAGCCGGTGCAGAGCGGCGTGGCGTTAGGGTCTCCGGATGCGGACAGCTACCGGCTGCGAATGGGCAGCGGAATGTCCGAGCTCGCCGAGGAGGACATTGCGACGTGGACGCTGCGTGAGCCGTTGGCGCCCTGGATGGCATGTGAACGGGAAGGGATTCGTTTTTCTATGGAAGCCCTGATGGAAGAAGGCAGCCGGCGACTGGAGTCGGATGCGTTCCTGCTGGTAGAAGGAGCGGGCGGCATTGCCGTTCCGTTGACGCGGGAGATGACGATGGCGGATCTGGCTCAGGAGCTGGGACTTCCTGTGCTGCTCGTGTCTGCCCCCGGATTGGGCACGGTCAGTCACACGGTAACAGCCATCCATTATGCCCGCGAATGGGGCAACGATGATATTGCTGTCGTGTTCAGCGGTCCGCCGGAGGCGGCATCGGAGAGGGAGATCCAAGAGAATGCCTGCATGATCGAAGCGATGACGAATGTACCTGTATTGGGGCTGATGCCATGGCTGCCGCAGCCGGAAGGCATACAGGCGGCTGATCTGTTCGCTTGGGCGGCATGGCGGGAGCGATGGTTGCAATGCACAATGCGCCTGTCTCGGCTGACGAAGTGGTTGGCAGACCGGGAATGGGGAAAAGTGAAGGAGCGATGATGATGAGCAAAACATTGCAAGAGCAGCAGATGGATTGGCGCAAGCTGGCGGATAAGTCGTTAGCCGGCGAAGGAATAAGCCGGGAAGAAGCGTTGGAAGTGCTGCGGGCGGACGATGACGAGTTGCTGGCGATCATGGATGCGGCTTACCGGGTGCGGCGGCAATTTTATGGGAATAAGGTGAAGCTGAATCTGATTATTAATGCAAAGAGCGGACACTGTCCGGAAGATTGCGGTTACTGCTCGCAGTCCCGGGTGTCCGATGCGCCGATCGAGAAGTATACGATGCTGGAAAAGGATGTGCTGGTGGACGGAGCGCGCAAGGCGATGGAGATGCAGGCCGGAACGTATTGCATCGTAGCCAGCGGGCGCGGGCCGACGCCGCGGGAGCTCGATCAGGTGGTCGCCGCCGTGGAGGAGATCAAGGCGACGATGCCGATGAAAATCTGCGCCTGCCTTGGCATTTTGTCGCAGGAGCAGGCGAACCGGCTGAAGCAGGCCGGCGTCGATCGCTATAATCACAACTTGAACACGAGCGAGGACCATTATTCTCATATCACCTCGACCCATACATACGCCGATCGGGTACATACGGTTGACACCGCGAAGCAAGCCGGGATGTCGCCTTGCTCCGGGGTGATTATGGGAATGGGAGAGACTGATGAGCAACTGGTGGACGTCGCATTTTCGCTGCGGGAGCTGGATGCGGATTCGATTCCGGTCAATTTCCTGAACCCGATTCCGGGAACGCCGCTCGGCCATCTGCATGATCTGGACCCGCGCCGCTGCTTGAAGGCGCTGGCGATGTTCCGCTTCGTCTGCCCGACGAAGGAGATCCGCGCGTCCGGCGGGCGGGAGGTCAACCTTGGTTCGCTGCAGCCGCTGGCGCTGTACGCGGCCAATTCGGTGTTCGTCGGTGATTATTTGACGACGGATGGGCAAGAGGCGACCGCGGATCACCGGATGATCGCCGATCTCGGCTTCGAAGTCGAGCGATGCGCTCTGTGATGGAGCCGATGATGGCTGCGGAGAATGCAGGACGCTGGAATTGGATGCGCTCCGAACTGGACGCCTTGGAGGCGGCGGGCCGGCTGCGCAAGCTGGAGCCTGCGGCGTGGCTGGAGCACGGATGGATCGAGCGGAACGGCAAGCGGCTGCTTCATCTCGCTTCGAATCATTATCTCGGCTTCGAGCCATGGCTTGATGATGATGGATGGGCTGGGCTTGCGGCGGAGTGCCGCCGCCTCGGCGAGCCGGCCGTGCGCATCGGCTCCGGGGCTTCCCGGCTCATCACCGGTCATGATCCGCAGCATGACGCGCTGGAGCGGGAATTGGCCGCCTTCAAGGACACGGAAGCGGCGCTCGTGTTCAGCAGCGGCTACATGACGAATGCCGGCGTCATTCCTGCGCTGGTCGGCCGGAAGGACGTCGTCTTCAGCGATCGGCTGAATCATGCGAGTATTACGGACGGCATCGTACTGAGCCGGGCTCAGCACATTCGCTATCCGCACCGGGATATGGATCGGCTGGAAAAGGCATTGAAGCAGTGGCGTACCGGAGAAGCGGGCGTCCCGTCGCGGCAGGGGCGACTGCTGATCGTGACCGACGCCGTGTTCAGTATGGACGGGACGGTGGCGCCGCTCGCCGATCTCGTGACGCTGAAGGAGCGCTACGGCGCGATGCTGATGGTCGACGAGGCGCACAGCGGCGGCGTGTACGGACCGGGAGGGCGCGGGCTGTGCCATGCGCTCGGGCTGCATGCGAAGGTGGATATCATCATGGGCACCTTCGGGAAAGCCTTTGGCGCGGTCGGCGCTTATATTGCCGCAGAGGATATTGTCGTCCGCTACCTCATCAACCGGGCGCGGACGCTCATTTATAATACGGGGCTGCCCCCGCTTGTGGCCGCCTTCATCCGGCAGCGGCTGCGGGACGTGCGCGCCGCCGATTCTGCCCGCGCCGAGCTGATGCGCAAGGCGGCGCTGTTCCGCGCGCGGCTGCAAGCCGGGGGCCTGGACACGGGCCCCGGCGACAGCCATATCGTGCCGGTGATGTGCGGCACCGACCAGCGCGCGGTCGCGCTCAGCGCCGCGCTTGCGGAGGCGGGCGTCGCCGGCGTGGCGATTCGCCCGCCGACGGTGCCCGAAGGGACGGCGCGCATCCGCTTCGCGCCGACCCCGGCGCACCGCGACGCCGACCTGCTGCAGGCGGCGGATGCGGTCGTGCGCCTGGCCGCGGAGGCGCGGGCATGAGCGGGACGCTCGGGCGGCCCCGGCCGCGGCAGCAGGCGAAGCTGCTGTGGATACATGGCTGGGGCCTGAGCGCCGAGGTGTGGCGGCCGCTCGCGGAGGCCTTGCCGATGTTCGCGCACCGGTACGTGTCCTTCGGCGCGTGCGAGACGGCGGATGACCTGCGGGAGGCGGTGCGCGCTCCGCTCCGGCAGGAGCCGGACGGCCCGTGGCATGTCGTAGGGTGGTCGCTTGGCGGCATGCTGGCGATCGAGCTGCTCGCCGGGCTCGCCGCCGGGAGCGGCCAATGGGCGGGACTGCCGCGCATCGAGAGCGCCCTGCTCGTCGGCACGACGCTGCGCTTCGCCGCCGAGACCGGGGAAGCGGGGTGGCCGCCGCGCGTGCTGGCCCGCATGCGGCGCCGCCTGGCGCAGGCGCCGGAGGAGACGCTGCTGGCCTTCCTCGGCCAGCTGGATGCGGGCCCGGCCAGCCCAGGCGAGCCGTCGCTGGCGGAGAAGCTGTGGCGGCAGCTCGCCGCTGCTCCCGGCTTCACGCCAGCCGGGCTCGATGCGGGGCTTGCCTATTTGGAGGCGGCGGATCTGGCCCCGCAGTGGGCGCGCATCGCCGCGCTCCCGGCGGCGGAACGGCCGCGCCTGCTGTGGCTGCACGGCGCGAACGATCGCGTGTGCCCGCGGGCCGCGATGGAGCGGGCGCGGGCATCCTTCGGTTCGGGGCTCCGAACCGCCGTAATACCGGATGCGGGGCATGCGCCGTTCTTGTCGCATCCGGAGGCATGGCGAGAGGAGGTGAACGCGTGGTATGAAGCGATCACACACGATGGCTGGGGGAGCGGGGAATGACCCGGCGCCTGCCGGCGCGGGCGCTCGGGTCGATAAGAAGCTGGTCGCCCGCCGCTTCGGCAGACATGCGGCGGAATATGACGGCTACGCGGAAGTGCAGCAGGTGATGGCCGCAGGTTTGGCGGAGCGGGTGCGGCGGCATCACCAGGGCCCCGCGGCGCGAATGGCCGACATCGGCTGCGGCACGGGCGGATTGGCGGTTCGGCTCTGCCCGTACTATTCTGCGGCCGAGCTGACGCTGCTCGATCTGGCGCCGGCGATGCTTCGCCAGGCGGAGCGGAAGCTGCGTCGCCACGGCTGCCCCGGCGGGCAGGTGCGCGCGGTAGCGGCCGACGCCGAAGCGTGGGCGGCCGCCCAGCCGGAAGGCGGCTACGACCTGATCGTGTCGAGCGCCGCCTTCCAATGGTTCAACACGCCGGCCGCGACACTGCGGCGGCTCGTGCAATTGCTCCGGCCCGGCGGGCTGCTGGCCTTCGCCACGTTCCTGCCGGGCACGCTGCACGAGCTGCATGCCGCGTTCCGGCAGGCGGACGCCGAGCAGGGCCGGGCGCCCCGTCCGCGCGGGCAGGAGTATCCGTCCGCAGCCGATTGGCACGGCTGGGCGCGGGACGCGGCCGGGCCCTTCCTGCTCTGGGAAGAGGCGAGCTGCCGCTGCGAGTACGGCAGCGTGCCGGAGATGCTGGCCCAGGTCCGCCGCATCGGGGCCGGCAATGCACTCGAGGCGGGCGCAGCAGGCGCCTCCGGCATGAGCCCCTCCCTGTACCGTCGGATGGTACAGGCGTATCAAGAGCGGTTCGGCGGCCCGGACGGCCGCATTCCGGCCACCTATGCGTTCGTCTACGCGCTGCTGCGGAGAGAGCAGGAATGAGTCGCAGCCGAAAGCCGAATAGGCCGCCTGCGGTGCATCTTGGCACCACAGGCGGCCTGTTCCGGTGTTATCCGATCCGTTCGACGTGAATCTGTGTGCGAAGCGACTCGACATCGTCCAGCCGCACTTGCCCGGCGGAAGGCATCAGTGAATTGGCCGTGCCGCAAGCGGCTCCGAGAATGAGGCCGTCTTCCGCGGACAGGCCGCGCTTATCGGCGACGACGAGCCCGGCGACCATGGAATCACCGCTGCCGACGGGATTGATCGCTTCGACGGGAGGCAGGGTGACGCGGTAGAGCGCGCCCCGGACACCGGCCAACGCGCCGCGGGCGCCGAGCGAGACGACGACCCGCTCGATGCCGGAGGCCATCAGCCGCCGGATGGCCGGCAGCACTTCGTCTTCGGAGGCATCGGCCCCTCCGCCGGTCAGCTTGCCTATCTCATGCTCATTCGGCTTGATAAGAGCGGGTGAGCTCTTCACGCCTTCCTCCAACGCGGCGCCGCTCGTATCCAGAATCGGGATCGCGCCCGCGCGGCGCGCGATCTCGACCAATTCGGCATAGAGCGCGGGGGGACAGCCCTGCGGCAGGCTTCCCGAGAAGACGATGTGAGTGGACTGGGCAGCGAGCGCCGCCACTTTGTCCCGCATCGCGTCGAGATCGGCCGGGGTTACGGCCGGCCCTTGCTCCAGCAGCTCGGTCTGCGTTCCGCGCCCCGGATCCAAAATGTTGAGGCATACCCGCGATTCACCCTCCACGTGCACGAAATCGGCGGGAATCCCTTCTTCGCCCAGCTTGTGCAGAATCATCTGCCCGTGGAAGCCGGCCGTGAACCCGGAAGCGGTCACCTCTTCGCCCAGCGCACGAATGACGCGGGCGACATTGATCCCTTTGCCGCCGGCGGTGGCGGTCATCTGCTCCACCCGGTACAGCTTATCGAGTGCGAAGCCGGGTACGATATAGGTTTTGTCTATCGCCGCGTTGAGTGTCACGGTCGTAATCATGTCGCTTCTCCTTTCAAATTCCGCCGCTGCGGGAAGGCTCCACTCCGATAGGGAAGGAGTGGACGGAACGGCTCGGCTGCAGGGGACAGAAGTGTTCGGTACCACAGCGGAGAATGGAACGCCTTCGTTCCTCGATGCGGATTAGCGGACGGCGTCCGCTTGGCCGAGGCAGCCGGCCATCTCCATTTTCTGAATAGCCAGCGCCTTGACGGCTTGCTTGGCCGGAATCATATATTTGCGCGGATCGTTCTCATCCGGATTGGCCGCAAAGATGGCCTTGATGGCGTCGGAGAAGGCGATGCGCAGCTCGGTTGCGACATTCATCTTCGCCATGCCGAGCTTCACGCAGCGCTTCACCTGATCCTCCGGAATGCCGGAACCGCCGTGCAGGACGAGCGGAACGGCGACCTGCTTCGCGATCTGCTCCAGCCGATCGAAGGCGATCTTCGGCTCTCCCTTATAGATGCCGTGCGCCGTTCCGATAGCAGGCGCCAGCGTCGGCACGCCGGTGGCGGCGACGAAGGCGGCGCATTCTTCCGGCACGGCCAGGCGGGCGTCTTCCTCCTCGACGATGATATCGTCTTCCACGCCGCCGACCTTGCCCAACTCGGCTTCGACATTGACCCCGGCAGCCAGGGCAACGCGGACGACTTCCTGCGTCATCCGCACATTGTCGTCATAAGGATGCATGGAAGCGTCGATCATGACCGAAGTGTAGCCTGCGCGGATGCAGCGGACGATTAGATCGTAATCGGTGCAATGATCCAGATGGAGCGCGATCGGAACCGAGGAGAGCTTCGCTGCGGTCGTCGCCGCAGCCACGATATATTCCGGACCGAGATGCTTCACGGTGCCGACCGTTGTCTGCAAAATGAGCGGAGATTGGGTGTCTTCGGCCGCTTCCACTACCGCTTGCAGCATTTCCAGGGTGTGCACGTTGAATGCGGTAATTCCGAAGCCTTGCTCGCGGGCGGCCTGCAGCATTGAAGTTGAGCTGATGAGATGTCCCATAATTGTAACCTCCAGCAGTTAATGATTGATTCAATCAAAAATATGACTTATAATTTCATTTAAGATGATTATAAGGGAGGAATTTGGGAGATGTCAATTCAAGATACGCATACGTACCGGGAAATCAGCGAGCAGGCTGCCGCGCTTCAAGACGCATGGAATCAACTTCAATCCCAGCGAGGATGGGTAGATAAATATGTAGGGAACGCGCAGTTCGAGGAGATCGTATTTATCGGATCCGGCTCATCCTGGTACCAGGCGATGACAATGGCGGCGACGTACCGGGCATGGACGGGCAAGAGCGCGTCCGCCATTCCTTCCTCGGAGCTGTTCTTGTTCCGCAACCAGACCGTGACACCATCCAAGAAGACGCTGCTGGTCGGCGTATCTCGTTCCGGCGAATCGCATGAAGTCATTCTGGCGCTCGAATCGGTGGCCGATCTGCCGAACTGGACGACCTGCGGCATTACATGCCATCCGGAGAGCAAGATGGCGAAGATGACGGAATGCCTCGTCTCGCCGTCGGGAGCAGAGAAGAGCACGGTCATGACCAAATCGCTCAGCAGCATGACGTTCCTCATGCAGGCGGCAATCGCGCTTGCGTCCGGCAGCGAAGCGGCTTACCGCGAGCTCGAAGCCGTATTGCAATCTGACGCGGCGTTGGTTACAATGGCGGATGACAAGGTGAAAGCATGGGTCGAATCGAACCAATTCGACAGAACGATCTATCTCGGCATGGGCGCGCTGTACGGCTTGGCGCTGGAAGCCTGCCTGAAGCTGAAGGAAATGACGTATACATGGACCGAGGCCTACGGTACGCTGGAATTCCGCCACGGCCCGAAATCGATCGTCGATGCGAACACCCAGATCGTGCTGCTGCTGTCCGAACAAGCCCGCTCCTACGAGCTGAAGGTAGCGGAAGAGATGAAGCAGTACGGTGCGACGGTCGTCATTATTACCGCCCAAGCGGGAGCGGACACCGCATTTGCCGATCTCGTCTTCGAGGTAGGCCATGGAGATGCGAGCGATGAGGCCCGGGCAGTTTTGTATTTACCATATGTACAATATAATGGTTATTATACGGCGGTAACCCGCGGCTTGAATCCGGACGATCCGCGCAACTTGACTCAGTTCGTAGCCATTGACTAGAAGCGGCATGGCGCCGGTTCCGGGCAGGGAACAATCGCAGCCCGTGAGCCGGCCATATCGCGTTGCGGTTCCCCTCGTCCAGGCAGCCAGGGGCGGACATCGCTGGTAGGGTTGAGGAATCCAGTTATCCTTAGGGCGGCGAGGCCCGGCTCTCTTCCTGCTGCGGGGGAGTATGATAGGAGTGTAATGAATAATGAGTGAGACGTTATCCAAAGGCGAGCAGCGCCGCAGGCAGATTTTACAGCGGTTGAAGCAGAATGGCCGCATTACGATTCCGGAGATTATCGAGAACTTCGATTGCTCGGAGGCGACAGCACGCCGGGATTTGGACGTATTGGAGCGGAAGGGCGAGCTGATTCGCACCATCGGAGGAGCGATATTCGAAGGGGCGGGAGCCATTCGTGAAGTTCCGTTCGTGGAGAAGCGCCAGCTGTTGTGGCTGGAGAAGGAAGCCATCGCCAAGCGGGCGTTGGATTTCATTGAAGAAGGCGACAGTATCTGTCTTACCGGCGGCACGACCACCTTCCTGATCGCGAAGCTGCTGAAGGAGCGGCAAGGCATTACCGTCGTTACCAATGCGGTGAATATCGCGATGGAGCTGTCGGACTGCGACGGCATTCAGGTCGTCGTCATCGGCGGCGTCATGCGCAGCAACAGCTTCGAGCTGTGCGGCCCGCTGGCCGAGCGCACGATCGAGCATCTCAACATCGAGAAGCTGTTCATGGGGATTGACGGTTTTTCCCCGGCGAAGGGCATTACGACGTACTCCGAGCTGGAAGCGCAGACCGCACAGATGCTAATGCGGCAGGCCCAGCAGACGATCGCGGTATTCGATCATACGAAGGTCGGCAAGGCCTCGCTGTTCTCGGTCGCCTCCATCGGGGAGCTAACGGCCTGCATTACGGATCACGAACTGCCGGAAGAGATGGCTTCGGCCCTCGAGGAGGCAGGAATAGCTTGTTATTATGCCCAGCTTCCGGATTGAGAGGCGGGCTTTTTTATTTTGGCGGAACGTAAGCAGTGGAGGCCGGACCAAAGCTGCAAAAGTACAGTATTTTCCATCCCCAGAGGCGATAATTGGCGGAAATGCTGCAAATCAGCATCTTTTTCTCCCAATTGTCTCCTTTTCTAAGCCCCAACGCAGGTAATTCCTGCATATTTGCAGGATTTCCTATGCCGCATCCCAGTGCCAATCAAATTACTGCATTATTGCAGCATTGGCGGACCCAGCCGCATGCAAAAGGCGTTGCCAGGCCGGCAAGGGGAAGGCCGTAAGCGACAAAAAGACACGAATCTATTCTAATTTACATAAAATGTAAATCGGAGACGCGCCAGCGGGAAGACATGAACTCCTTCCGCTATACATAAAGCGGCATCCGGGCGCGGAGGCAGCAGCCGTTCTTCATCTGCCCCAGACAGCGGCAAGCCAAAACATCCCCAACAGGCGGCAGGGGGCGCATAGTTACGCTGCGTTTTGCTCGCTTTGGAGAAGGCCGTTCAGGTTATCGGTATGATTTTATCCGGGAACGCACATCTTAATGGGTAACCGCCCATTTACAGCTCTTGGCGATTATGTCATTTTGGTAACAGCAGTTACGCACGCTTGCATCCGGTATGCGCTCATGTTAGAATAGTGTTGACATTTACACTGCAAGCAGCGTGTTACTAGTACGACTAGGCATGAGCTAAGCGGCCGTTCACAGCGTGAACTGCGTGCTTTAGCCCATGCCTTTTTTGCTTTGTACGAGAGATAACGACATTGCAGGGATTCCCGTTATTGGTCCTATTCCGTGCTTCCGCTGCGGATGCGCGGCAGGGCATCATCAGTGCTTACTACGAGGAGGAATTCACATGTTTGGACTTGGCAAAAAGAAGAAAACGATATCGGTCGTTGCACCTATAACTGGCAATGCCGTTCCCCTGGAACAAGTGGACGATCCGGCATTCGCCCAGAAAATTATCGGAGACGGCCTGGCGATTGAGCCGGAGCAAGGGGTGATGGTCGCTCCGTTCGACGGGCATGTCATCCATCTGATTGATTCCCATCACTCGCTCGTCCTGGGGCATGAATCGGGGTTGGAGCTGCTGTTCCATATCGGCGTGAATACGGTGTCTCTGAAGGGCGAACCGTTCACTCCGCATGTGAAGACGGGAGACAAAGTGAAGCAGGGCGATGTCTTGATCGAGTTCGATATGGATAAGATTCGCGCAGCTGGCCTTCCTGTCATCACGCCGGTGGTCGTCGCGAATGGCGATGCGGTTGCCGAATTGAAGACGAAGCTGGGTCCCGTCAAGAAGAATGAGACGGAAATTATGGAAATCGTAATGAAAAAATAGGTTTTTGTGAAAGAGGAGGCCATCATGGAGAAACAATTCACGATCAAAAATCCGCAAGGCGTTCATGCTCGTCCGGCGGGAGCCATTATGAAAAAAGCGGCTGAGTTCCCGGATTCGCAAGTATCTCTGGAGTTCAACGGCCGCAAAGTAAGTGCGAAAAGCATCACGGGCGTGCTGACGCTCGGCATGAAGGCCGGCGACGTCATTACGGTGTCGGCTGAAGGCGATAAAGCCGAGCAGGCGATTGATGCCGTAGGCGCCGTGTTGGAATCCGTTCTCGATTAATTCGGGAGAGATACGGTTATAGATATGACGAACGGCGAAGATATGCCGATACGACACAATAGACACCATACAGACGGGATTGAGAACAGAAGGAGTGGAGGAACCGTCATGTTGCTACAAGGGATTGCCGCCGCTTCCGGCTATGCTATCGGGCAAGTGTTCGTCCTGCAGGAGCAGGAAGCTTCGGTGGAACGGGTAGACATCGCTCCCGGCGACGCGGATGCAGAAGTAGAGCGGCTTCAGAATGCGGTTGCACAGTCGAAGGATGAACTGGAAAAGATTAAGGCAAGCACGGCGGCCCGGCTTGGAGAACATGAGGCGGAGATCTTCGCTACGCATCAGCTCCTCTTGGAGGATGAGGAATTCATCGGGCAGGCCATCGCGCAGATTCGCGCCTTGAACGTGAACGCCGAATATGCGCTGCATGAGGTGACCGAGCAGTTGGTCGCGATCTTTGCCGGCATGGATGATGAATATCTCCGCGAGCGGGCAGCCGACTTCCGCGATGTCAGCAAGCGGGTGCAGCGCCATCTATCCGGCGCCAAGGCGGCTTCGCTGAATGATTTCGATGAAGCGGTCGTCCTGTTCGCCAATGATCTGACGCCATCCGATACAGCGCAGCTGGATCGGTCCAAGGTGGCTGGATTCGTTACGGAGATTGGCGGACGCACGTCGCACTCCGCGATAATGGCCCGCTCGATGGAGATTCCGGCGGTGGTCGGGCTGACGGATGCGATGCGCAGCGTCAAGACGGGCCAGATGGTCATTGTGGACGGCTCAAGCGGCATCGTGCTGATCGAGCCCGATGCCGAGACGTTGGCCGCCTACCGGGAGAAGAAGGAGAAGTTCGAGCTGCGCCGGGAAGAGATGAAGCAGTACAAGGATCGGCCTTCGGTGACGGCGGACGGCCATCAGGTCGAGCTGGTCGCCAATATCGGGAACCCGCAGGATGCGCTTGGCGCGCGGAATCACGGGGCGGAAGGGGTTGGCCTGTTCCGTACGGAGTTCCTGTACATGGGCCGCGACACATTCCCATCGGAAGAGGAGCAGTATCATGCCTATACGGCCGTCTCCCAGACGATGGGAGCGGAGAAGCCGATCGTCATTCGGACGCTTGATATCGGAGGAGACAAGGAATTGTCTTATCTGGAGCTGCCGAAGGAGATGAACCCGTTCCTCGGGTACCGTGCGATTCGGCTCTGTCTTGACCGCAAGGATCTGTTCAAGACGCAGCTGAGAGCCATTCTCCGCGCCAGCGCGCACGGCAACATCAAGCTGATGTACCCGATGATCGCGACGATTACCGAGCTGCGGGAAGCGAACGAACTGCTCGCCGAAGCGCGGCAAGAGCTGGATGCGGAAGGCGTGGCTTATAACCGCGAGATGGAAGTCGGGATTATGATCGAGGTGCCGGCCGCGGCGATTGCCGCCGACCAGCTTGCCGAAGAAGTCGACTTCTTCTCGATCGGCACCAATGACCTCGTCCAATATACGATGGCCGCCGACCGCATGAACCAGCAAGTGTCGCATCTGTCGCAGCCGTTCCATCCGTCCGTGCTGCGGCTGATTAAGATGGTCATCGATGCGGCGCACAGCCACGGCAAGTGGGCCGGCATGTGCGGAGAGATGGCGGGCAATCTCAAGGCGATTCCGCTGCTGCTTGGCCTTGGTCTGGATGAGTTCAGCATGAGCGCCAGCTCGGTGCTTCCGGCACGCGTGCTGCTGAGCCGGCTTGATCGGGAAGCGATGAAGCCGTTGGCCGAGGAAGCGCTGCGGCTGACGACGGCCGAAGAGATACAATATCTTGTCGTGGAGCGCATTCCGGCGATTCAGGAACTTACCATATAAAGAAACTTGTCCAGGCTTGAGGGAGAAAGCAGGAAGTGTTCTCTCTCAAGCTTGACAATTTTCGATAATTTTCATCGAAACCTTGACGTTTTTTCAATTTTTATTGAAGATGGTTGCGCCCTATTTTACAATAAACTTACGTGACTGCATGATTTTTTTCGTAACCGTTTCCACCTGTCTGCTCGCAATCACCCATCTGATGAGAAAGGAGCTTACCGTTGTCTAGCGAACGCCGCTTTGAGATTATGCGCGCCTTAAGCAACAATGTTGTGTTGGCGAAGGAAGTGCTGACGGACAAGGAAACCATTCTCATGGGAAAAGGAATCGGGTTCGGGGCGAAGCCCGGGCAAGCGATACTTTCCGGTGATACGCGAATTGAGAAGACGTTTTATTTGGATAATAAGCAGAATCTCTCGCAATATCAGATGCTGTTCGAGCAGATTGATCCAGAAGTGATTGACGTATCGGAACAGATCATTTCCCTGGTGGCTTCCGAATTGACTCCCAATCTGAATGAGCATATTCATCTTGCGCTGCCGAGCCATATCGAGTATGCGCTGTATCGGCTGCGGCATCAGATCGAGATCGAAAATCCTTTTCTATGGGAAATCCGGACGCTGAACCCGAAGGAATTCGAGCTTGCTTCCCGCGCGGCGGAGATCATTGGACACCAATTCGGCGTCGAGGTGCCGGAGGATGAGATCGGGTTCCTAACGATCCATATCCAATCGGCCGTCGCCCATGTCCCTGTCAACAATGTGGTCCAGCACAATCATCTGCTGCGGGAGCTGGTCGGCCTCATCGAGGCGCGGCGGGGCAGTCCGATTCCGAAGGACAGCATCGATTATTTGCGGCTGGTTACCCATCTGCGCTTCGCGATAGAGCGTATCCGCCAAGGCCAGCATTCCCGCAATCCGTTCCGTGACCGGATGCAGGAGATGGCTCCTTATGAATACGAGGTCGCCGGAGAATGCGCCAAGCTGATGAGCGCCCAGTTGAAAGCGCCGGTATCGGAGGACGAGACAGCCTATATTGCCATGCACTTGTACCGTCTATTCCATCGGGATGCCGAATAACATAGACAGCATCATATCGAATCAAGCGTGTTACTAGTTCGACTAGGCATGAGCTTGCCGGGACCATCCGCTTGCACGGGTGTTGTTCTGCTGCAGGCTCATGCCTTTTTTAGCTGTCCGGGCAGTCGCCGCGGCGAAGCGGGGCGATGACAGGCTGGAGAATATTTCTTCGGCCTTTAATCCATACTTGTATTGATTTTACACCATTATATATTTGAGTCATTGCGGTTCATTAGCGGGAACCTGATCGCAATTTCACACTACTCCCAAGAAAGCAACTACATTCTGTTGAAAGAGGGAAAATAAAGATGAACAACTTCTTTGAGAAAGCGCAGCGATTTGGCAAATCATTTATGCTCCCTATTGCGGTCCTTCCTGCTGCAGGACTCCTGCTGGGTATCGGCGGTGCGCTGTCCAATCCGAATACAGTGAGCACCTATCCGTTCCTGGATGTGCCTTGGCTGCAGCACGTATTTACGATCATGAGCAGTGCCGGCAGCATCGTGTTCGCCAACCTGGCGCTGCTGTTCGCAATCGGCGTGGCCGTCGGCCTGGCCCGAGCGGACAAAGGAACGGCCGGTCTCGCGGCCGGGCTTGGGTACCTGGTCATGAACGCGACGATCAGCGCCATGCTTGTCATTACAGGCAACCTGGCGGCGGATAATCTCGCTTCCGTCGGCCAAGGGATGATTCTGGGCATTCAGACGCTGGAAACCGGCGTGTTCGGCGGCGTCATTATCGGTCTGGTCACCTCGATTCTGCATAACCGGTATAATAAAATTCAATTGCCGCAGTTTTTAGGCTTTTTCGGCGGGTCGCGTTTTATCCCGATCGTGACCTCGTTTGCCGCGATTTTTGTCGGCGTCTTGATGTACTTCGTCTGGCCGGTAATTCAATCCGTTATTTTCCAAGCGGGCGGGCTGGTGGAAGCGACCGGCTATATCGGCACGCTGTTCTATGGATTCATCCTGCGTTTGCTTGGACCGCTGGGCTTGCATCACATCTTCTATATGCCTTTCTGGACGACGGGTCTCGGAGGATCGATGGAAGTAGGCGGGCAATTAGTTGAAGGCACGCAGAAAATTTTCTTCGCCCAGTTGGCGGATCCGAGCACAGAGAAATTTTTCATTGGGACTTCGCGGTTCATGTCCGGCCGCTTTATTACGATGATGTTTGGATTGCTGGGAGCGGCGTTGGCGATTTATCACACAGCCAAGCCGGAGAAAAAGAAAGTGGTCTTCGGTCTGATGCTCTCCGCCGCGCTGACGTCATTCCTGACAGGAATTACGGAGCCGCTGGAATTTTCGTTCTTGTTTATCGCGCCGTTCCTGTATGTGATTCATGCTTTTTTTGACGGCTTGGCCTTCATGCTGGCGCATATTTTCCAGATTACGATCGGGCAGACCTTCTCCGGAGGGTTGATTGACTTTATTCTCTTCGGGATGCTGCAGGGTCAAGCCAAGACCAACTGGTTGATGGTTCCGGTTATCGGCGTTGTCTGGTTCTGCTTGTACTATTTCACGTTCCGGTTCCTCATCGTCAAGTTCAACTTGAAAACGCCGGGCCGCGAGGAAGAAGCGGAGGGCGGAGCAGCCAGGGACGGGGAAGCGTCCACGGAAGCAGCGTCTGCCGGCGAAGCGAGAGCCCAGGCCGTGCTTCAGGCGCTTGGCGGTCAGGATAATATTAAAGATTTGGACTGCTGTGCCACACGCCTTCGCGTCTCTGTATTTCAGGTGGATGGCGTTCAGGAGGATAAGCTGAAGGAAACGGGAGCCAAGGCGGTCATCGTGAAGGGCAATGGCGTCCAGGTGATTTACGGGCCGCAGGTTACGATTATCAAAAACGAAATCGAGGAATATATGGGAGAATCCTAAGAACTCCTTACACCGTAGAAGAGCCCAGGGATCCTCATCAGGAGTCCCGGAAGCCAATGCGGCCCATAGCGCGCTGCGGTTGAATCGTCTAATCTGCCGGGATACCGAATAAGATAGAACATCATATCGTCTCAAGCGTGTTACTAGTTCGACTAGGCATGAGCTTGCCCGGGACCATCCGCTCACGCGGGTGTGTCTTGCTGCAGGCTCATGCCTTTTTTCGATGCCGGGCCGCCGGCGTGGCGAACTGCGGTGATGACGGGTTGGAGAATATTTCTTCAACCTTTAATCCATACTTTAACTAACTCTCTAAAGGAGGAACCTTCCATGCTAGGCTTTTTGCAGAAAATTGGCCGTGCCCTCATGCTGCCAGTCGCAACACTGCCTGCAGCATCTATCTTGCTGCGCTTCGGCGCGATCGATTATGTCAATGAGTTTCATTTTGGCGCTACAGTCGGCGGCTTCATGAACCAGTACGTCGCCCCGTATTTGCTGGCGGGCGGCGATACGATCTTCAAGCAGCTGCCGCTCATTTTTGCCGTGGGCGTAGCGATCGGTCTGGCGGGCGATGCGGTCGCAGCATTGGCTGCCGTCATTGCGCATGTTATCCTGCAGCAGGTGCTGGCGACGACGCCGAAAGTATTCGCATTTATTCCGGATGAATTGGTACTCGATATGGGCGTGCTTGGCGGGATCTTGACAGGGTGTCTCGCGGCGTACATGTACAAACGGTATCATGATATCAAGCTCCCGGATTGGCTTGGCTTCTTCGGGGGCAAACGGTTCGTTCCGATTGTTACTTCTCTGTCAATTCTCGTAATTGGGATTCCGGTTGCCATTATCTGGGGTCCGATTCAACAAGCGATTGACGCGTTCGGGAACTGGGTCGTCAGTCTGGAAGCGATCGGTTCCGGCATCTTCATGGTCGTCAACCGGCTGCTTATTCCGACGGGCTTGCACCATATTATCAATAACGTCGCTTGGTTCCAAATCGGATCGTTCGAGTATGCGGGAGAGGTGTACCGCGGCGATATTGCGCGCTTCTTCCACCACGATCCGACGGCCGGCTTGTTCATGACCGGGTTCTTCCCGATAATGATGTTCGCCTTGCCAGGCGCCGCGCTGGCGATTATTCATACGGCGAAGCCGGAACGGCGCAAGATTGTGTCTTCCGCCTTCGTCAGCGTCGCCATCGCTTCGTTCCTGACCGGGATTACCGAGCCGATTGAGTTCGCCTTCATGTTCGTGGCGCCGGTGCTGTATGTCGTGCATGCGCTGCTGGCCGGCTTGTCCGGCGTCATTACGGCGGTCCTCGGCATCAAGCACGGGTTCGGCTTCTCGGCCGGCTTCATCGACTACGCGCTGAACTTCGGCCTGGCGACGAAGCCGCTGCTGCTCATTCCGATCGGGCTCGTCTACTTCGCCGTCTATTACTTCCTGTTCCGCTTCATGATCGTGAAGCTGAACCTGAAGACGCCAGGACGGGAGGATGACGAAGAGACTTCCGAAGAAGAGGAGAAGGGAGCAGCGACTTCGAGCTTGCATGACAAAGCCGTCAAAGTGCTGGAACTGATCGGCGGCAAGGATAACATCACCTCCCTCGATGCCTGCATCACCCGCTTGCGGCTGACGCTGAAGGATGAGTCGCTCGTCGATGAGAAGGGGCTCAAGGGGCAAGGCGCCGCCGGCGTCATGCGCCTGGGCAAAGGCAATGTGCAGGTCGTCTTCGGCACACAGTCCGAGCTGTTGAAGGAAGAAATGAAGAAGCTGTAAAGGCTACGATCGAGTCAGGTCTCCCGCATGCGGGGGGCCTGATTTTTTTATAGCCAAGCGAGGGAGAGATCTGGTAACATAGATCCGCTTGATGGAAAATGTTATGGGTTCGAAGTCAAGCCTTCATGGCCGGCCGCAGCCTGCCGATGATGAACTCGGCCTCATGTAA
This sequence comes from Paenibacillus dendritiformis, assembly GCF_945605565.1. Classification (NCBI taxonomy): domain Bacteria; kingdom Bacillati; phylum Bacillota; class Bacilli; order Caryophanales; family Paenibacillaceae; genus Paenibacillus; species Paenibacillus dendritiformis. The sequence goes on from NZ_OX216966.1 coordinate 1,374,376, forward strand.
TGACTTCCCGTTCATGAGCAAAAGGTGGTCCATCACGTGAAAAACTGGAAAAATATATTGCTGCTGGCGATCCCGTCGCTGCTGTCCTTCGCGACGCAGACGGTCGTCGGCACGATTAATCTGATCATGGTTGGCCATCTCGGCGCGATTGTCATTGCGATCGTCGGGGTGGTCAATATTATCATTTACAATGCGTTCGCCCTGTTCTCCGGCATCGGGCATACGGTCAACTATCTCGTCGCGCAGAACTATGGCGCCAATGATATGCGCAGCGGCATCCGGCGTACGTATATCGCGCTCTACCTCAGCGCGTTGGTCGGGCTGCTGCTGCTTGTGATCGGTATCTTTTTCTCCGATCAGATTCTGTGGCTCACGACTGGCTCGAAGGAGATTGCGGACCAGGGCACTTATTATTTGCAGCTGCGGATTATTGCGCAGGCCTTCGGCGTTGTCTCGTTCGCGCTGCACGGCTTCCTGCGGGGCGTCGGGGACACCCGCACGTCGATGATTCTGTCCATCGTCAGCAATGTGACGATTGTAACGCTTGTATACGCGCTGACGTTCGGGCATTTCGGCCTGCCAGAATTGGGGCTGAACGGAGCGGGGTATGCGATTCTGGCCGGGGAAGCGGTCGGCTTCGTGCTGGCGCTGTACGTCTTCTTCGTCGTGAAGCATAAGCAGTTCCATACGCGGACCTGGGTGCGCGCCCGCGCGTCCGAGGTGAAGGAACTGGGCGGAGAGAGCTTCAAGCTCGGCCTGCAGGAATTCTCGATGAGCCTCTCCATGTTCATCTTCACGATGTTCGTCGCCCGGCTGGGCACGACCGCTCTGGCGGCCAACGAGATAGCCCTGAATGTGATGGCCTTCGGCTTCATGCCGGCGTTCGCCTTCGGCGCGACGGCGACGATCATGGTCGGGCAGGAGGTCGGGCGCGGCGAGCCGCTCAAGGGCCGGCGCGCCGGAACGGATGTCGCGATTATGGGCTCCATCTTCATCCTGCTGCTGGGCGCGGCGGAATTCGTCTTCGCGGAGCCGATTGCCCGGCTGTACAACAGCACCGAACCGGAAGTGTTCCATCTTGCCGGAATTCTGATTATGACGTCGGCGTTCCTGCAGCTGTTCGATGCGCTGTACAATTTCTACGCCGGCGCTCTGCGCGGAATCGGGGACACGACCTTCCTGATGCGCGCGTCGCTCGTGACGAGCTGGCTTATATTCGTGCCGCTTGCTTATGTGTTCATTTATATGTTCGAATGGGGCAGCATCGGCGCATGGCTGTCGCTGTATCTGTATCTCATGGTGTTGGGCATCTCGCTCATGGTGCGGTTCTACCGGACCGATTGGAGCGGCATCACGATTCGGAAGTCCGCACCGGCCGAGCATTCGGCGGGAATGTAAGGAATGGCTGCCGCCGTCTCCTGGAAGGGGAAGGCGGCAGTTTTCATTTGCAGGCCGATAACTGTGGGAAATTATCCCTCCTTAATACAATAATATCCCTGCTAATCGTGGAAGAAAGAAATATAATGGGATTGCCGAGGACTCGCAATGATCCCGTGCTTCCCGGCAGGCTCCGTTAAGGAGGTGAGAGCACCGATTATTACCGCCGCTCCATGCCGTATCTCCTGGCAGTTCAAGCTTCGCCACGCTTCTAGCTGTACCGCACTAGCTGTACCGCACTAGCTGTACCGAACTAGCTGTACCGTACTAGCTGTACCGCACTCTTTACCGCGCTTCTAGCTGTACCGCACATCATCCGCCGCATCCATTCTCCATCATGTTCAACCCGCATTCGTGATTGTTCAAGCCGTGCCTGTGTGGAGGAATCACAATGTATATGGGGGTGTAAAAAATGAAAACGCTTAAATGGGGTCGCCTTCGAGGTATGCTGGCGCTCTTGCTGTGCATTGTCATGGTCTTGTCATCGGCTGCCGCGGCTTCGGCTGCGCCGGCTCGCGTTCAAGACATCGAGGGTCATTGGGCGGAAAAGGCGATGACGAAGTGGAAAGACCAGGGACTGCTTCGCGGCTATGCCGACGGGTCCTTGCAGCCGAACCGGGTCGTGTCGCGCGCGGAGTTCGCTTCGTTGGTGAACCGCGCCTTCCAGTTCACGGCCATGGAGGACATTTCGTTTGCCGATGTTGCTGCTTCGTCCTGGGAATACGATGAAGTGCGCAAGGCGGTGAAGGCCGGATTCGCGGCAGGCTTCCCGGACGGCACGTTCCGTCCCGCTCTGCCGGTCACCCGGCAAGAGGCGGCGGTCATGCTGAACCGGCTGCTGCCGGCGGATGGGCCGAAGGGAGATCTCACTTCCTTCACCGATCATAAGGAGATCGCGTCATGGGCCAGGGACGCGGTCAGCGTGATGGTCGCCGCCGGATGGTTCGCGGGCTATATCGATGATACGATTCGCCCCAAGGCGAAGATGACGCGGGCCGAGGCGGTCATGTTCCTGGATCGCGCATTGCAGAGCAAGCTCAGAGGAGGCGAGGAGCAACCGGAATCAGGCAAGGGCACGGAAAAAGAAAACGATAAGGAAAAGGAGGGAGATCATAAAAAGGATCCGGTTACCACGGCGCCTAGCTCGAGCGGCGACAGATCCTCTTCCGGTGGAGGCTCCTCCTCCGGCGGGGGTTCCGCCTCCCCGGGGGACAGCAGCGCACCGGCCGCGCCGGCCGTGACCGGCGTAAGCGAAGGGCAGACGTATACGATCGGCGTCGTGCCGGCCTGGAAGGCGGAGAGCGGAACGACTGTGAGCGCGACCTTGAACGGAGCGGCATACGCGAAGGGCGCCGCAATCAAGGAGGCGGGCGAGTACGTCTTGATCGTGACTGCGATCAAATCGTCGAACGGCAAACAGGCAAGCACGACTGTCCGGTTCAAGATCGAGGAATCGAAGCGGCTGATCGCTTACGTGCCGGGTTGGGTAGACTGGTCGGAAGCGAACCCGATAGATGCGTCGAAGCTGACGCATATCTATTATGCCTTCGCCCACATCAAAGACGGCAAAATCATTCATATCCCGGATCAGAACGACGAGGAGAATCTGGCTTACTTCAGCCAGTTGAAAGCGCAAAATCCGCATTTGCGCGTCCTTATCTCGATCGGCGGCTGGGGAGCGGACGGCTTCTCTGATGCCGCCCTGACGGAGGAATCACGGGCCGCGCTCGCAGAGAGCGCCATGGCTTGGGTGGAGCAATATCAGTTGGACGGCGTCGACCTCGATTGGGAATATCCGACGCAGAGCCCGGACGGCGTCGTGAAGGGACGGCCGGAAGACAAGGAGAACTTCACTCTGCTGCTGGAGGAGTTCCGCAAGCAGCTGGACGTGAAGGGGGCGGCCGACGGCAAATATTATGAGCTGGCCATTGCGGTCGGATCGACGCAGACGTATGTGAACGGCGTCGAGATCGAGAAGATTCATCCGTATCTGGACAGTATGATGCTGATGACGTACGACTACTCCGGCGGGTGGATGAACACGACGGCGCATCATACGAATCTGTATGGCGCCGGGCTGAGCGGGGATGCGACCGTGAAGCTGTATTTGTCCAACGGGGTGCCGGCCGGCAAGCTCGTGCTCGGGGCGGCGTTCTATGCTCACATGTGGACCGATGTGCAGTCGACGGAGAACAATGGCCTCGGGCAGCGGGCTGCTCCGAGCTGGCTGACGCCCAGCTATAAGGAAGTGCTCACGGAATATACCGTCACGAGCAGCACCTACGGGAAGCTCGCTTACACCCGGTACTGGGATGAAGCGTCCCAGGCGCCGTATCTGTTCGACGGCAGCACATGGCTGACGTATGACGATCCGGATTCTGCGGCGGCCAAAGGGAACTATGTGCTTGAGCAGGAATTGGGCGGCGTCATGCTGTGGGAATATAGTCACGATCCTTCAGGGGTATTGGTCGATGCGCTCTACCAATCGCTGAGAGGCGTCTACCAATCGGACACAACAGTGCCGGATACCCCGGCCGTCACCGGAGTCGAGGATGGGCAGACGTACACCGGACCGGTAACCGCCGATTGGGCGGATGAACCGGGAACCTTCCGCGTCGGCAAGCTGAACGATGAGCCTTATCTTCGCGGCACCGCCATTAGCGAGCCGGGGAATTATGTTCTCGTCGTCGCGTCGGTCCATCTCCGCAGCGGCAAGGCCGTGACGACGACGATTGAATTTACCGTGGAGTAGGCGGATACGCCTTCGATCACGAAAGGGGCAGGGGCTGTCCCATCTGTTAGTGTGAAACTACAGTGGCGGCAGCCCCTTCCTGCTTCAGACAGCGCAGCTTGCCGAAAAAGCTGCAAAACTACAGTTTTCTGCTTGCGGCATTTCCTCTGTTATCGAAATCCTGCAAAATGGCATCAATTGAAGCCATCCCAAGGGATGGAAAGCAAATATCGGCGAAAATGATGCGCTCTTGCAGGAATTTCATCGGAAATGGGTAGAAACGATGCAAAATCCTGTATAAATGCAGGATTCACCGCCTCGGCTGGCCGCTGCCGATGGTTTCGCCGCCGCTGTCAGGGTGGCACCTGGTGCCGCTGCCAGAGCCGCTGCTGGTGCCGCTGCTGGCTTGCGCCGATTACCCCTCCATCAAGCTATAGGCTCCATCTGCCTCCTTGCTGCTGCACGACCTGCCCCGCAATGTCGTTGCCAAGCAGACAAGCCTCACGCAGCGGCAAGCCGCCGGCCAGGCCGGCGATGAAGGCGCCCGTATGCGAATCGCCGGCTCCGATCGTGTCGACGACGGTTACTTTGCGGGCCGGCAATATTTCGCTTCCCTCCGACGTGCAGAGCAGCGTGCCGTCCTGGCCCATCGTCACCACGACGGGCTGGCCGGTCTGCCGGTACGCTTCCCGGACAGCGTCGTTCAACTCCTGCATGCCCGTTAATCCGCTCAGCTCCGCGCGATTCAAATGCAAGATCGTATTCATGCCCAACACGCGCCGCAGCGTCTCCCGATCCAAATACGTCACTCTTGGGCTCGGGTCGAAAATAATCCGGCAGGATGCTTGTCTGGCGGCCAACGCGTCCAGAATGACTTGGCCGGAAGGCCCCTCCAGTTCGTAGCCGCTCAAGTAGATATAATCATATTGCTCCACGCCGGCCTGTTCGAACCACGAAGACTTCCATCTCGTCTCGATTCCGGGAATCGTAATGAATGTTCGTTCCCCGTCCTGCTCGACAATCGACAGATTCCAGCCATTGTCGCCGCTTGACTCTTCGATCAGCAGCGGATAGCCGTCGGCCTGCAGCTGCTTCCGGATCATATCCGCATAAGTGCCTGTGCCTACCGGGACGAATAGATCGTGTTCGACCTGTAATGGCTTCAAAATATGGGCTACATTGTAGGCGCATCCGCCGACAAGGGTCTCCCGATGCTCGGCCGAGACATCGTCTCCGGTTCGGGGCAGCGAATCCAGTTGGATAATCACATCGATCACGGCGGCGCCGAGCACGAGCACTTTCGCATCGCTGCGCGTATTCATCAGTCGAGTTATCAGATCGGTCACTTTGATTCCCTCCTATTTGCGGGCGGTAACGGTTAGCAGAATGTAATAGACAAGCGCGCTTGCGGCGAAGGCCAAGAGTACGCCCAGACTGTTGTCCTGGAACATGCCTTTGGCAAAAGGACCGTCGAAAAACGGCGAATTCGTAAACAGGAACCCGACGAGGACGCCGGCCAGCCAACTGAATACCCCTGGATAATTAACCTTGTTGTAGCCCGGATCCGTGAGCAGACGCGGGTCGTACCCTGCTGTCTTTCTGATTTTGACATAGTCAATGAGGAAGATCGCCGCCCAAGCCGCCATGCCGATGCCGAGCAAGCCGAGGAATGTCTGGAAGTTGCCCATGAAATCCTCGGATACGAACAGCGTGTATATTGGAATCAAGATCAGAAACAGCGAGTGAATGATGAGCGATGTCGAATCCTTCACTTGAATATTCAACGTTTCCAGATTGACCCGCGCCGATTTCAAACCGATAATGCATTGCGGAATCAAGCCGCCCAGCGCAGTTACAAAGTAAAGCACCGTCATCCAGCGCGGCAGCGCCTGGCTAATGACCTCGATCGGGTTGGCCGAGACCGCCAGGTCCGGCACCGAAGTGCTCATCAGCACGCCGACGCTCATGATGACGAACAACGGAATGAACGCTCCGAACGTGACGCGGGTGACGATGGAGCGCGATGATTGATCCGGCTTCTGATAGCAGCTATAGTCGGCGGAAGCGATCGACCAGCTGATTCCGGTGCCGGCCATAATGATCGATACGGCGGGCAGGAAGTTCGTTAGCCAGTTGCCATTGCTCATATTCATCAATTCCGTCCAATTTGTTTTCGGAATCAGGATCAGCAGGACGAGAAGCGTCAATCCGCCAAAGACATAGGTGAAAAAGGTTTGGATTTTGACGAGCGCTTCTTGGCCGAACATACTGGAGCCGATGATGAGAGCGGCGAAGATAAGCAACGAGATCAGGGTTAAAACTGGATTGGAGCTGATGCCGAACACACTGAACAGCGCCAAGAGCGTCAATGTTCCGGTCACGACGCCGACCGCGAGCCAGCCGACGAGGTTGATCCAGCCCATAAACGTAGGAATATAGTTGCCTTTGAAGCCGAAGGCGGCTCTGGACAGCACGAAGGTCGTCGTGCCCGCATCTCTTCCTGCCAGGCTTAAATAGCCTACCAAGGCGAAAGAGAGCGCCCCTGCGGCCGCTGCCAGCAGGGATTGCAGGAAGCTTAATTGAAATCCGACAATCATCGCGCCATAGACGACGCCCAAAATTCCGATGTTGCCGGCAAACCAAATAAAAAACAATTCCTTAGGGGTTCCTTTTCTGTCCGCAGCGGGTACAAATACCGAAGATTCCGGCGTGTTCATTACAATTCCTCCCATTGTATGCGATTATTTGATAAGCATAGATGTGTGTGTCTTTCAGTTCATGTCTCTATGGGAAAGAAGTTCATTCGCGTAATGATAGAAATCGACCGAATTGCTCTCGTCGATCTGTTGAATCCACAGCGGATCGATCGCATCGATTCCGGTCTTGGCTCCGCAAATGGCGGTCGCCATCGCCCCGATTGTATCGGTATCCCCGCCCAGATTCGCGCATAACAGACTGCAGCGATGAGGGTCCTTGGCGTAGTAGGCAATCGCCAGCGCCGCAGGCACCGACTCGCTCGTCAAGACGCCGCTGCCGATCACGTCGTATATTTTTTGGGAGAACTGCTCTTCGTCGTGCTCGTATTGCTTCGCGTATTGAAGCGCCAGCTTCAGACGCTCGGCCAACGATGCGCTATAGGTGGCGGCTCCGAGGGGCCGCGCGATAGCGTAAGCTTCCAGCGCATCCTGCATCATCGTATCCCAATCCTGATCCTCCAAGGCGGAGCTGACGGCCGCGGCAACCATCGCCGCGCCGCTAACGGCGACATCGGTTGTATGCGTCACTTTGCTGATATCATAGACATATTGAGCCAGCTCCGCCTTCCGGTTCCGGCTGAACAGGCATCCGATCGGAGCGATGCGCATCGCAGCGCCGTTCGTCTCCGCCCTGGATGTGAAGGGCTCGGGATCCCGGCCCTCCTTGATCGCCCCCAAGGCCGCCTTGGAGCTCGGCCCGAGAATATTGTTATCGAAGGCGTTGATTCGATCCGCCCAGTCCAACAGATGCCGGGCAATCATGGTGGTATCGGGAACAAAATGATTTTCAATGAGCGCATCCAAAATCAATAACGCCTGCGCCGTATCATCCGTATACTGCCCTTTCGTAAAGTTGCAGGCCACTTCGTTTTCTTGCGGCCCGTCCAGAAAATCGGTAATTTTACCGAAATACTCCTTGACCTTGCTTCTTGCCCACAGCTCCGGGGGCATGCCCATCGCATCGCCGATGGCCATTCCGTATAGAGCGCCGGCAATTTTTTGCTTCATCATCACGATCTCCACCTCACAGTATTCACACCTGCACCTTAATCCGGTTATACGTACAAGCCGGTACAAGCCGAGCGAAAAAGGGCTCTGCTTGTCCTTGACGGGGAAGCGAGCAGACGCAAAGTCTGTCCGTCTGCGTTCAAATGCTGGTGACAATCTTAAAGTTCATATGGGGCCCATAGATGACCTGCACCTGTTCGATTTCGGCCTCGTCTTCGCTGATAACGGTTCCATTTGCTTGCAGCAAGGGGATGTCCTCTTCGTAGGCAAGCAGTTCCTTGGTGTTCTTGTCTCCCATTATCGGTTCGATCTGGAGGAGCGCATGTGTGGGAACCGTCTTGTATTGCTGCTTCATAATGCTATAGAGGGATTGCCGCGAGAAATCATACTGATCAATGCCCGGGAAAACGGATAGCGGAACCAATGACGTATCTATCGTTAGCCACAGGGTGGCCAGCTTATTCTTGATCCCTCTTACGCGAACCAGCTTCATCCATTCCCGTCCATCCTGCGTTATGATTCGTTGCTCCAATACTTTGGATACGGGAGTTTCATTCTTCTTCGTCACATAATCGGTAAAGCCGCTGAAGTTCCAAATATTTTGCTTCACTTCCCGGAGGCATACGAAGTTGCCTTTTCCTTGCACCTGCCTTAACAGGCCCTCATTGACCAGATCCGATATCGCTTTGCGGATGGTCGTCCTTGTGACGCCGTACAGCTTCATCATTTGCGCCTCGGAAGGAATCATGTCCCCTTCCTTATACTTCCCGCGAATAATATCTTGTCTAATGATCCGCTGTAACTGCACATATAGGGGAGTATAGTCATTGCGATTAAGCATGTGATCCTCCTTCCTGCTTGTCCGGTTGTACGTACAAGCAGTGTATCATAGGGGAGCGGGTTCGGCAGTTACATTTGTCTCCACGCTGGCGGCCATATTATCGAAACATAATATAACAATCCTTATTTTATATTGGAAGGAAATTCATGTTATCGTGAAATTATGTTCATAGGGGAGGCGTAAAAATGAGAAAAAACGAATGAGAAAAATTCGGGCCAGGTGCAACCATTGCAGCAGACAATTCAATTTTGCAAGGAATAGGAGATGATTTGATGAATGCCAAAATAAAACTTCTAACCGCAATGATGATATTAACTGTTTCATTTTTGATGCCGACAGCAAACACTGCCAGCGCGAACACGGATGCCGTGAACGTAAATAACCAAATCCGATCGTCCAACTACCAGGCGGTACAGGTTGTGAATATCGCAGAATCAGCGAGAAAAGTGATTCCCAATTATGTCCGCTGGGTTCATAACGGACTGCATCCCAGCGTCAGAGTTGACGTGCTGGACGTGAAATTAATCAATGTGGAAGAACAAGGGGTTGTTCCGGACTTTAAGGTTGAATTGGATCTGGTGCAAAGAGGGCCGGAGAAATTGATCCAAACATTACAGCATGATGCCTTTAATCCTAGTTCTGACAAAGAACTGACGGTATCGCATAATTTTACGCATACCGTGTCCAACGCCTCCACGCTGACGAAATCGATTACCCATAGCCATAAAGCCGGCGCTAAAGCTACTTTCAAAGTAAAAACAAGCTTTTTCGGGAATGAAGCAGAGGTTGGCGGTGAACTGTCGTATGAATATACGAATTCCAATCAAAGCGGGACGTCTGATGCCAAAACGGTAACTTTCTCCACCAACTCATCCGCATCGGCCAAATTGCCGCCCATGTCAAAGGGGACTTTGATTTCTCATGTGTATGCATCTCCTGCCGTTTATAAAATAAAGAGCCAAAGCTACTTTACGGGAGATGTTCAATTCTCTTATATTTTATCCAACGATGCTCCGGGAGCCGTCCGGACGTTAACGGTTCCGCTGCATGATTTATTTTTCCGGGGCGATGAAAGCAACGAGGTTGCGTTTCAAGATAATTTGTGGGCCGGTGCGGTATGGGATGTCACGGGCAGACCGACAAAAGTATTGATTTTTGAAGGTCTTTCTTTCTTGACATTGGACGAACAATACCGGACGGAGACCTACTTGAAAGATATCTAAGGGTTATAATGTGAAGTTGAATAAGATAGCTTGATTACGCAATGGCCGCCCGGCGAAGAGTCCGGGCGGCCATTGGCGTTCCGGCGGATGCTGTCTGCGGCGAGAAGTTGGCGGAATCAGGAATGAAATCCAAGCTTACGCATCCAATACGGAGGAGGTTTGCGGTATGATTATAAAGAATGTTTAAAAATAAGAAGGCGTTCGTGGCAGAACGATATACTTACGATAAAGCAAGAAGGCAAGGAGAGATGGATATGCCAGCGCACCTGCTGCTTGTTGAAGATGATAAAGAGATCGCGCGCATTGTTCAGGATCATTTGCGCAGACAAGGCTATAAAATAACGTGGTCCTCCACCGGGGCGGAAGGCTGGGAGGACTTCCATACCGGCTCGTTCGATCTGATCCTGGTCGATCTGATGCTGCCGGAGATGGACGGCTTTACGCTGTGCCGCAATATCCGCCTTACCAGCAATGTGCCGCTGCTCATCATTAGCGCCCGCCAGGAGGATGAGAGCAAGGTTCGGGGATTGGAGCTGGGAGCGGATGATTATATCACGAAGCCGTTCAGCCTGTCCGAGCTGTCGGCCCGCATCAGCTCGCATCTGCGGCGGTTCCGCCGCTACTCGAGTGAAGAGGAGCTGCCCCGTCTCAAAAAGTATGAGGGCGGTCTCGTCATCGACGAGGATCGCCAGCTCGTCACGCTGGAGGAGGAGCCGATTTCGCTGACGGCGAAGGAGTGGGCTTTGCTGCAGCTGCTGGCTCAGCATCCGCAGCGCGCCTTTTCCAAGAAGGAATTGTACGAGCAGGTATGGCATCAGGTCAATATCGAGGGCAACAATACGGTATCGGTTCACGTCAAGAGCCTCCGCACGAAGCTGGGCGAGGATATTCGCGAACCGCGGTATATCCAGACGGTATGGGGAACCGGGTACCGCTTCATCGGTGAATTGGTGCCATGAAGATCAAGCATTGGCTTATGCTGTGCTTCCTCGTCGTCATGCTGCTGCCGGTCTTGGCTGGATATGTGTTCTATCAGTCCATCCATACGTATGATGAACGCCAGGAACTGAAGGAATATATCGAAGTGACCGGCCGCCTGGCCGAGATCGAGCCGCTGCTGCAGGATGTGTCGCTGTACCGGGTGCAGCCGGACGAACGGTTCGCCGCGCTGCAGCGGGAGGCGAGCGACTCGCTCAAGATTACGCTCTACCGGGTAGACGGCGTCACCGTATTTTCGTCGATGGCGGATAGTCTGACCCCGAAGCTGTACCGGGTCCGGCCGGAGGTGCTGTACGAGCATTTGTACGAGATGCGCAAATCCCATCGGGCCTACACGCTCAAAAAACCGGTGTTCTATCAGGAGAAGCTGGCCGGCTTCTACGAGATTACAATCGTCCGCGATCAATGGCTGGAGGCATTCCAGAACCGGACGCTGATCGTGGCCGGCGGCTGGGTGCTGTTCTTCCTCCTGCTGTATGCGGGTGCGATCTTCGCTCTCCACCGCAAGCTGATTCGTCCGATGCAGGGGCTCATGAGACAGATGGCCGCCTTCGCGAACGGCGAGGCCGCGCCGAATCCAGTCCATCGGGCGAAGGATGAGGTAGGAGAGCTTATCGGCCGCTTCCAGGAGATGCGTGCCCAGATTGAGTGCGCCCGCGAGCATATTGCGGAAGAGCAGCAGGAGCGAGAGTATATGGTGGCCGCGCTGTCGCATGATCTGAAAACGCCGCTGACCTCGCTTCATGCCTATGCCGAGGCCTTGCAGCAGGAAGGGGAGTTGTCGGAGGAGGAGAAAAACGACTATTATGCGGTCCTGTTCGACAAGATTGCGCACATGCGGCGCATGCTGGACAATCTGACGATGTATACGGCGCTGAAATCGTCGGAGAAGCTGGAAGAGCGGGTCGAGGTCGACGGAGATGAGCTGTTCGAGATGCTCTTCTCCGGATATGACGGACTGTGCGCCCAGCGCGGCATCCGGCTCGTGACCGACTGCGCGGTCTCGGACTCTTACTATATGAACGCCCAGCAAATGATCCGGCTGGTCGATAATCTGATGAGCAATGCCATCCGCTATACGGACAGCGGGCGCTCGATCTGGCTTGGGGCTTATTCGCCGTCTCAGCCGCTGCCGGACTGGATTTTCCCGACGATGATGGACGAGGTGCAGGCATGGCGAGGGGAGCGCCTGATTCTGCTCGTGCAGAATCAAGGGGCGACCATTCCGGCCGATCAGTTGGAACGGCTGTTCACTCCCTTCTATCAGCCGGATTCGTCGCGGACGAAGGCGCATGCCGGCAGCTCGGGGCTGGGCCTGAGCATCGCGAAGATGATTGTAGAGAAGCATGATGGGGACATCCGGATATGGTCAGAGGCCTCGTTCGGCACGCTTGTGGCCTGCCGGTTCCGATAATGAGGAGGTTCCGTGATGATGATAATTCGCACCGGATTATGCATATTGCTCGCCAGCAGCGTCCTGATCAGCGGGTGTCAGAACAATCTGGGGTTCAACCTGTCGGGAGAGCAGATTGTGGACAAGGTGCTGGAGAACGGGAAGGAGTCGTTCTCCTATTATGGGGAGAGCCTGAGCACCACCTATGAGAATGGGAAGCAAAAAGACAGCTACCTGATGAAGGAATGGCTTGATGGCGAGTCCGATCGGATGCGTCTCGAGGTGACGTCGGCGAAGGATAGCACGGTTACGGTGAACGACGGGCATCAGTTCATCGTATGGGATCAGACGGGGGGCGAAGCCTTCCGCATGTCGGTGCGGGGGGACAGCCCGCCGCTGACGCAGCGGGAGCAGATGAAGCAGATGCTGGAGAAGCTGCAAGCCACTCATGATTTCGAGACGGTGGGTGAAGAGAAGGTCGGCGAGTGGAACACGATTCATTTCAAGGCGATCGCGAAAAAAAAGGATGATCTGTTCCAGCGGATGGAGCTATGGATCGATCCGAAGACGTGGATGATGCTGAAAACCGTGTTCGAAAGCGGACCGGTTCGTTCAGAGTCAATCTATACGAAGCTGGATATGTCTCCGAGCTTCGACGAGGATACGTTCAAGTTGGATATCCCGGAAGGCATCTCCGTGCTCGATCTGGATCCGACGATGGAGACGAGGAATGTGACGCTCGCAGAGGCGGAGGCGGCACTTGGCCGCCCCTTTCTCCAGTGGCGGGCGGACGGCGTGAAGCTGATGGAAATCAACCTGTATGACCTGCAAGAAGAATTTGATCGGACAGAAATCTCGCTGAATTATTGGAAGGACGATCAGCCGTATCTGACGCTAAGCGTCTCTACGGCACCACCGGAAGGAGCGGGCATGGGAACGGAATACGGGATGGAGAAGGTCGAGGTTCGCGGGCAGACGGGCTTTTACGACGACTCCCTCCATTCGCTCTGGTGGAATGAGGATGGCCTGCGGTACACCATGATGCCGGAGCTGGACTTCATGACAAAGGAACAGGTGCTGTCGATTGCCGGGCAGCTCCGATGATGAGATGACAGGTTGGGACAAGGAGGAGGATTATGAACGAAGCATCGACCAGACGGCTCCATCCGGACTTCATGAAGGTGGCCCGCATTCGCGCATGCGTGGCCCATCTCGTTCTCTTCGCGATGGTTATCGCGTATGCCATCGCAGCCCATATCCAGGGGTGGGTGAAGTATCCGGGCTGGATTGCTTTCGTTCTGTTTTTGGCGACGGGCGTATGGTATATTTTCCTCTCGCCCGTGTTGACTTACCGTTATTTTAGCTATGATGTGCGTGAAGAGGAAGTGGAGATTCATTCGGGCATCTTTTTCCGGAAATATGTGCTCGTGCCGATGACCCGCGTGCAGCATGTCGAGAAGGCGAGCGGCCCCGTGCTGCGGAAGTTCGATCTGGCCCAGATCTCGATCGTGACCGCGGCCACGACCCATGAGATCCAGGGCTTGAAAGCCGCGGACGCCGAAGCGCTGAAGCAGCGTATCGCCGTCCTCGCCAGGGTGGAAGACGATGAATAAGGAGCAGGAGAATCGCCTTCACCCGCTGTTCATTGTGTTCTCGTTGGTGAAGACGCTGAGAAATCTATGGCCGCTGCTGCTGATATTGTTCTTCAAAGGGACTCAGCATCCGCAGCGTTATCTTGTCATTGGAGGAGCCGCCTTGCTGCTGTTCCTCGCGGCGGACATCATCAAGTGGCGCCGCTTCAGATATCAGGTGGAAGCTGACAAGCTTCTTATCCGCCAAGGGCTGTTCTTCCGGGATGAGAAAACGATCTATTACAGCCGGATTCATTCGGTGCAGGTGGAGCAGCCTTTGCTGCAGCGCCTCTTCGGCATGGCGCAGCTGAAGATCGAGACGCCGGGCGGAAGCGGCGAGTCGGACGGCGTCCTCCCTGCGCTGTCGCAGGAGAGAGCGGAGGAGCTGCGCAGCCTGCTCATGCAGCGCAGTCAGGGGCGTGAATGGCCGGAGGAAGCCGCGGCGGACGGCAGCGGCGCCCAATATCCGTCGGAGGCGGAGGGCGCCCGGCCGCTCTCCCTCGTCCGCATGTCGGCAGCCCAACTGTTCGTCGGGGCGCTCAGCACGATGAATCCCGGGCTGGTGCTGGCGTTCTTCGCCGGGCTGCTCTCGTTCGCCGATGACATTGTGAAGCTGATCGTACCGAAGCGAATCTCGGACCAACTGCTGCATGCCATCGAATCAAGCGTGTCCGGACCGGTGTCGCTCGCGATCGTGGGCGCCGGGGCGCTGCTTGGCGCCTGGCTGCTGTCCTCCCTGCTCTATATCGTCAAATATTACGGGTTCACGGCGGAGGAGCGGGATGGAAGCATCGTCGTCACATACGGGCTGTTCGAGAAAAAAATGAACGCGATCAAGCCGGAGCGCGTTCAGGCGATCGTCGTGAAGGAGGGGCTGCTCCGGCAGGCGCTGGGCTATGCCGAGATCGAGGTCCGCGTCGTCTCGTCGGACATGAAGGAAGCGCTGATGCTGCATCCCTACGTCCCGGTCGGCGACATCCCGGAGCTGCTGTCACGCTGCCTGCCGGGCTTCGAGCTTGGCTCGGTACAGCACGGCGCGCCGCGGCGGGCCTGGTGGTATTATATCCGCTTCCGCCTGCTGTTCCTCGCGCTTGCCTTCATTGGCGTATACGGGTTCCTGGGAGCCTACGCCTATTGGGTGCTGGCGCTGCTGCCTCCGCTGCTGCTCACCGGCTGGCTGGGCTTCCGCGACGCCGGCGTCGGGCTGCGGGATCGGCAGTTCATTGTGCGGAACCGGATCATTGCGCGCAAGACCTGCTATGTGCTGCGCCCGCAAATTGTCGCTCTGCAGATGGGGCGGACGTATTTTCAGGAGACGAAGCGTCTGATGTCGCTCAAGGCTCATCTGCTGAACGGCAATGATTTCTCGGTGGCCTGTCTGGATGAACAGGATGTACAAGAGATTTGGACGTGGTATCGGCATAGGAAGAGAGTAAGGTAGGAGAGCGGTGCGCCGCTCTTCAGAGATCGGGCGGTTCAAGTGTGCGCTCGGTCTTTTTGCCGTGGCGCTTGTCACTTTTGTTCGCGGTCATGTTGGTGCTCCCAATACGCAGGAAAAGTGTGGTAGATTAATAGATAGAGTGCGGTGAAGTAATGGCAGGCGATCCGAATCCGAACAATATGTTCATTCGTGAGGATGGCCAAGTTGCCGTTATCGACTGGATGAACGCGTCGATCGGGAATCCGGAAGCCGACTTGGCCGAATATATGATTATGATCAGGTATGCGGTCCTGCCATCTGAGCTTCCCGGCAGCATCTCGGAATTTTTGGATCCGATGAGAGAAGCGATTATCGATATCTTTATGGATGAGTATACGAAGTTATCGGGAATGACCTATGAAGAAGTATATCCATGGCTTGTGCCCGTTACCGCCCGCAAATTAGCGGCGGATGCCATTTCGGAGGAAGAGAAGAGGTTATTGGTTCAGGAGATTCGAAGATTCTTGAAGGAGACGCAGGGAGGAGGCAAGAGTCAATGCTGAATTACATCACAAGGATGAGGAGCCGCATTGGCCATGATCCGCTGCTGTTATGCGGCGCGAGCATGATTTTGTATAATTCGTCGAAGCAGGTGCTGATGCTCAACCGATCGGATAACGGATGCTGGTGTTTCCCGGGCGGAGCCATTGAGCTTGGCGGCTCAACCTCATAATCGGAGCTTGACAGCCAACTTGACTAAAAAATATGTGGTTGGAAATAGATGTTGTGTAAGAACGTGTCTTAGCGATCCTGTGATGAGTTTTAGCGACGAATGAGGTTGAGGAACTTCTCTGAACGACATCATTTTTAGGAGGGAACAACATGGAAGTTTTTGCAGAATGTTTAGCAAATATTGGTAACCCGCAACATCGGGCCCGAACGGAAGAGGTTTTGGCTTGGGTAACCCGCAAATTTCCAAAATTAATGCCAAAGATTGCGTGGAATCAGCCTATGTTTACCGATCACGGCACATTTATTATTGGCTTTAGCGTAGCCAAACATCATTTGGCGGTTGCCCCTGAAAGGGCAGGGATTATTCATTTTTCTGATGAAATTGTGCAGGCTGGCTATGATCACACCAAGCAGTTGGTACGTATCCCGTGGGATAGTCCGGTTGATTTCTCATTACTTGAGAAAATGATCGAGTTTAATGTTTTAGATAAGGCAGACTGTTCAACTTTTTGGCGGAAATAAGTTCAAAAGCCAGCCTTGTTTTGGCTGACTCGCTGCAATGCTGTTTTATGACTATGCTTTAGCTTTTCATTTTCGGATCAAGCGCGTCCCGCAGGCCGTCTCCCATCAAATTAAACCCGAGGACAGTCAACATGATGGACAACCCCGGGAATAATACGGTCCATGGGGCTTGAAGAATGTAGTTGCGGGATTCAGCCAGCATGGTGCCCCACTCCGATGCTGGAGCCTGCGCGCCCAAGCCTAGAAATCCCAATGCTGCACATTCAATGATAGCCGTCGCAATGGCCAGCGTGCCCTGCACGATGATAGGGGCCAGACTGTTCGGAAGAATATGATGAAAGATGACTCTGCCGTCTTTCATGCCAATGGCTTTCGCCGCCGCAATATATTCCTCTTCCTTGATAGCCAGCACTCGGGAACGGACCAACCGGCCAAAGGTCGGTACATTGATAATGGCAATGGCAATCAATGCATTTCTTAATGATGGTCCTAATGTAGCCACAATAGCAATCGCTAGTAAAATACTAGGGAAAGCCAGCAATATTTCAAAGATTCTGGAGATAATCATATCAAGCCATCTTCCGTAATATCCTGCTATCAAGCCCAGAACCGATCCGACAATGATGGACCCCGCAACAGAGACGAAGCCCACCCATAAAGAAAGCCGGGCGCCATAAATGATCCTGCTCAGTATATCCCGTCCGTATTCGTCCGTGCCAAACCAGTGCTGTGACGATGGAGCTACATGTTTGTCTGATAATTTTTGAGAGTCATAGGAATAGGGAGCCAATAAATCTGCAAAAATAGCCAAGAAAAGAAAAAAGATGACGATGCCCAATCCGACAATGGCGACTTTATTTCTTCTAAAACTTCTCCACCCATCCTTCCATGGCGAGATGGAGGGTTCTTCGTTCACAGGCGGAGCCGCGATCGGCGGGGGATTGCTGACGAGTTGTGCCATGACATTTCCCTCCTATTTATACTTAATTCTTGGATCGATGGCTGCATACAACAAATCGACGAACAGATTAATCATAATAAAGATGAAGGCAATGACTAAAATTCCAGACTGAATCACCGGATAATCGCGGTAATTGATCGCATTGTAAATATAGGTGCCAATTCCCGGCCAACCGAATATGGTCTCCGTTAATATCGCCCCTCCGAGCAGCATGCCTGTCTGCAGACCGATGACCGTCACAACGGGGATTAACGCGTTTTTCAAGGAATGCTTATACACCACCCAGAACATTCTCATCCCTTTTGCACGAACGGTGCGGATAAAATCGGAACGCATCACCTCAAGCATGGAGGATCTTGTCATGCGGGCGATAATCGCCATTGGAATCGTGGCTAATGCAATACCAGGCAAGATTAAGTGACGGATCACCTCGATAAATTGATCAAATCTTCGATGTAACAACGAATCAATTAAATATAAATTCGTGATCGCCTCCACGGGATCCCGTATATTATCCCGCCCGGTCGTCGGCAAAAGATCCCACTTCAGCGCGACGATGTATTGTTCCATCAAGCCAAGCCAAAAAATAGGCATCGATACGCCGATAAGCGCGATAATCATGGCAACATAATCGAACCATGAATTTTGGAACCAAGCTGAAATAATCCCGGCATTTACACCGATGACAACCGCAATAATCATAGCAATGATGGCAAGTTCAATCGTTGCTGCTAAATAAGGCCAAATTTCCTCTGCGACCGGAGTTCTTGTTTTTAGGGAGACACCCAAATTTCCTGTAAACAATCCGCCCAAATATTCGAAAAATTGGATATACCATGGCTGGTCTAAGCCTAATTCCTTGGTAAGTGCCGCCACAGCATCCTTTGTCGCCTGCTGGCCAAGAATAAGCTGTGCCGGGTTGCCTGGAATGGCTCGAATCATCATGAACACGATAAACGCCATTCCCAGAAGCACCGGAATTAAGGCTCCCAGCCGTTTTATTGTGAAAGATAACAAATCTGTTCACCTCTTTTTTCAAGCTGCTTGTAAAAAAGGAGGAGCATGATCCGACCATACTCCTCATTGTCCATGCTATGATCAGAATGCGCGCAATCCTAGGCGTCCTCGCTGCAGATTATTTGATCGATACGTTAATAAAGGATTGAGTTCCCGTTGGATGCGGGAAAAATCCTTGAATTTCTTTAATGCCTGCAAGCTGAGGTTTGGAGTGAGCCAGAGGAACCCAGGGCGCTTCTTCATGAATAATTTCCTGTGCTTTTTTGTACAGCTCATTACGTTTGTTTTCATCCGGGTTGGATTGCGCTTCGATCAGGATATCATGCAATTCGTCATTGCTGTAACGCGAGTAGTTGTTCGATCCGATATTGTCTTTATCCAATAAGGTATAGATGAAGTTATCGGCATCTCCATTATCTCCGGTCCAGCCAAGCATAAATGTAGGAGCTTCTCCAGCTTGAACCTTTTCTAAGTAAGTACCCCAGTCAAACGTTACGATATTTGCTTTGATGTTGACTTCCTTCAAAGCGGCTTGAATCGCTACGGCTACTTTTTGGCCATCTGGCATATATGGTCGCGCAACAGGCATTGCCCACAGGTCCATTTCAAAGCCGTTTTCCAATCCGGCCGCTTTTAATAATGCTTTTGCTTTCTCAACGCTATATTCATAGTCGACAATGTCGTCATTATAACCGCTGATAGATGGCGGCATCGGGTTTTTGGCAGGTTCTGCTGTTCCTTCGTAAAAGTTAGCGATCAAAGCTTCTTTGTTAATGAGATGGCTGATTGCCTGACGGACCTCTTTTTTATCAAAAGGGGCCATTTCTGTATTGAAACCAAAGTACCCTACGTTCATCGACGGTCGTTCGAATAGTTGTAATTTGCTGTTTGCTTTTACTTGACCTAGATCGCTGGGGTTCAGGCCATCCATCAAGTCAAGCTCGCCTTTCATCAAGGCATTCAGCCGGGCGGAGTTGTCAGCAATGACTTTGAACTTTACGCCGTCTAGCTTAGGAAGGCCGGCTTGCCAGTAATCTTCATTCTTGACAAGCTCGATCGTGTCATTTGCTTTCCATGATTTAAATTTGAACGGACCTGTTCCAACCGGGTTTTTCGTGAAATCATCCCCATGTTTCTGGAGTGCACTAGGGCTGGCAATCGCAAACATGGTCATGGCCAAGTTTTTCAAGAATGGGGCTTGGGGACGATTCAATGTGAACACAACGGTGTGCTCGTCTTCCGCTTTTACCTCTTTAATGACATGACCAGGATCGCCTTCAAATCCGCCAAACATGGAAGAATAGTAGGCAAATTTTGCTTCGTCTTTACTTTGGGCCCAACGTTGGAAGTTGGTTACGACAGCTTCCGCGTTGAAGTCTGTTCCATCGTGAAACTTTACGCTTTTCCGCAGGTGAAACGTATACGTCAAGCCATCCTCAGTAACCTCCCATTTTTCAGCAAGTCCTGGCTCGATCTCCGTATTTTCTGTTTTATACTTTACAAGTGTTTCATAAATTTGCTGGGTAACAATAAAGGATTCTCCTTCTGTGGTGATGGCTGGATCAAGCGCTGTGGAATCTGCTCCTCTTCCATAGATAAGTGTTCCGCCGCTTTCCGATTCATTGCCATTACTTTGGTTCCCGTTGTTGCATCCAGCGAGCACAACAGACAGGATCAGCATGCAAGTTAATAAGAGCCAACCGGTTTTCTTCATAATATCCCCCCATTAGTGTAATCGTTTTCAATTTATGTCTACGCGGACTTGTTCGTATAAGTGACAAGCCACGTAATGACCTGGTTCAATTTCACTTAGCTGCGGGCGGGCAGCCGAACATGGTTCAAATGCCTTCGGACATCGGGTATGGAATGGGCACCCCGTTGGCGGGTTAACCGGACTTGGCACATCACCCTCCAGAATAATCCTTTCCCTACGGTAAGTAACATCCGCAATGGGAACAGCTGATAATAACGCTTGTGTATAGGGATGAAGCGGCTTGTCATATAATTCTTCCGTACCCGATATTTCGACCAGCTGACCCAAGTACATCACGCCTACCCGATCGCTGATATGGCGGACAACGCCTAAGTCATGTGCGATGAACAGATAGGTGAGCTCATATTCTTGTTGCAGATCCTGAAGAAGATTCAATACTTGCGACTGGATCGACACGTCCAGAGCGGATACAGGCTCATCGGCGATAATAAGCTTCGGGTGAATAGCAAGTGCCCTTGCTATGCCGATTCGCTGCCGTTGTCCACCGCTGAACTGGTGGGGGTAACGGGATGCGTGGTAGGTGCTTAGGCCAACGACTTCCAATAATTCCTTTACCCTTCGTTTTCGTTCCAACCTGTCCTTTACGCCATGGACAATGAGCGGTTCCTCAAGGATTTTTCCAATCGTATGACGAGGGTTTAATGAGGCAAAGGGATCCTGAAAGACCATTTGCATGTTCCTGCGCATCTTCCTCAGTTCATTGCCAGACAGCTTCGTAATATCCTGTCCTTCGAAATAAATACTTCCTTCGCTCGGTTCAAGAAGTCTGAGCAGCATTCTCCCCGTTGTGGACTTCCCGCAGCCGCTCTCTCCGACAAGCCCAAGAGTTTCCCCCTTGTTGATGTGAAAGGATACACCGTCCACGGCTTTCACCGCGCTTACGGTTTTCCCCAGAGGACCTCCTTTTATCGGAAAATGCATTTTCAAGTTTTCAACTTGAACTAAGGGCTGAGTCATGGATGTCTGCTCCTTTCCCGTCTTCGTATAACCAGCAACTCACCTTTTGTCCATTGGCGAAGCTCTGTAATGAGGGCTCTTCACTCACACATCGTTCCGTTGCATGTGCGCAGCGCGGCGCAAAAGAACAGCCCTGTCTGCGAGAACCCGGCTTCGGAACCTGACCTGGTATCGAATAGAGTCTTTCCTTTTTCTCTCGCATGTCTGGAACAGACTGGATGAGACCGATGGTGTAAGGATGCTTGGGATGTTGGAAAATCGTTCGCACATCGCCCTCTTCCACAATCTTGCCGGCATACATAACGACCATTCGCTGGCACATTTCCGCTACAACGCCTAAATCATGCGTAATCATCATAATCGCCGTCTTTGTTTCTTGATTTAATTTCTTCATAAGCTCAAGGATTTGGGCTTGAATCGTCACATCCAACGCGGTAGTCGGTTCATCTGCGATAAGCAGTTCGGGTTCACACATCATAGCCATGGCAATCATGACCCTCTGCCTCATGCCGCCAGAGAGTTGATGAGGATATTCATTGATTAAGGCTTCGGCTCTTCCGAGTCCTACCTGCTTCATCATTTCTATCGCTCTCGCCTTGGCTCGTTTTTTATCTGTTTTTTTATGAATTCGCAGCGCTTCGGTTAATTGCTCCCCGATTGTAAATAAAGGGTTCAAGCTGGTCATTGGTTCCTGGAAGATCATCGCAATTTGGTTACCGCGGATTTTCCTCATCTTCGCTTCCGATAAAATGGGTAGTTTTTCTCCTTTAAAATGAATATCTCCGCTAACTTTTCCAGTCATTGCAGGGATAAGTCCCATAATCGACAAGGACGTTACACTCTTTCCGCATCCAGATTCTCCGACAATCCCCAATATCTCACCGGGATGAATATGAAAACTAACCGAATGGACAACGGGAACGACACCGTCATCCGTGTGGAAGCTTATACTTAACTTCTGGACTTCAATAATTGGAGATACCAAGCATTCTCCTCCTCTTGAACATGTGATTAATTACATCCATGACCTATGAAGTTGAAGCAGGTAATTGGTAATCATGAGTTTAAAGAATTGTCCGAAGCATGAAGGATATTGTGATTTAACATATAATGTCTAATTAACTAATATAATAATATTAAATACCAGATCATGGATCTTTAACTAAATTGAGCGCTACCAATCGAAGGTTTAAGGAAGTGAATCATGAAGAATACTCGGGAGCGCCTAAGCAGATTAGGATGTTCTACTCAAGGCGATATTCCAGCCGTTGGCTGAAGCATTATCTAACATTCTGTGGGGTACATCGAAGAAGTATTTGCTAGGTTTTAACTTATAATCATAGGATTAATAGTAATTATTGCATTTTTCTGAAAGCTTGACAATCTTTATTTTTGGATATTTTCAAGTTAAATTGTTCGGATAAAATATCCGGAAGCACCGGTGAAAAAGATCTCCGCTGGCGGTCCGCTGGCGGGGCTCTTTTTTATGATGAAGATGAGGACACCTTAACATGAAACAGCCGCAATCTTAGTTTTGTTCATTTTATTGGTTATCGTATTACATTCGTGTTTTTATTAGAACTAACAGGAAGCCATAAAAGGAAAAGGCATTATCATGAGCATGTCCCGCAAGGGAACGCCCGCTGATAATGCCCCCATCCATTCGTTTCATTCCGCCGTTTCTTGTAAGGAAATCTAACCCTTTTTAGAGCGATTTATTTCTTTTACATAATCTTTATACACTAAAATAGCAACAATAATAAAACTGATACTAACAACCCGAAAGATCATATCTAAACTTATCCATTTGGCAAAAATCCCTAATACAAATGCACTAATTCCAACACCAACGTCAAAACTGGAGAAAAAAGTCGCATTGGCTGCTCCAGTTTGCTCTTTTCTTACCTTTTGAACAGCCCATGTTTGTAAAGACGGCATAACCGTACCATAACCTGCACCGAATAAAATCGCAGCAATAATAAGATGAAGATCATTTGTTGCATAAGACAAAATAATCAATGATAAAAATCCTACAAAAGCGGATATCATGATTATGGACCAAGGTCCTCTTTTGTCATACCATTTTCCAGTAAACGGACGTAGTACAGTTGAGACGATTGCATTTATAAGAAAGAACAGAAAAATATGATCTAATCCTTTTTGTTTTCCGAAAAGAACTAGGAAGGTAATAATGGCGCCAAAACTAAATGTTGTTATTACCGCTAGTAATGCTGGAAACCACACATCTTTTTCAAAAATCATAGTAAAGAATTGAAATGGTTGTTTTTCAATCTTTGCAGGAACAGGAAAATGTGTAAGTTGAAGCGAAATGACCGCCAGCAGGCTGAGTATTACGGATGAGCAAATTAATATCTCGAAGGAAAAAGTATCATAAATAAAGAGACCCACACTCGGGGCAATGATAGCTCCGACTGTTGTGGATATGGAAAAATAGCCCATACCTTCTCCTAACCTTGTTTTCGGAATGAGATCAACGGCTATTGTACTATTTGCAGTTGTTGATACACCCCATGCTGCACCATGAAAAATTCTTAACAATAAAAATAGCCATACGATATTTAGAAAAGGGTAAACAAGTGTAATAAGCATTAAAGCTATAGTTGCTCCAACTGCCAAACTTTTCCGTTGGTTATCAATTAAATAGTACCCTACAAAAGGTCTAATTAGGACAGCACCTATAGTAAATAACGAGGTCACTAAACCTACTTGGATAGTAGATGCATTCATACTGATCAAATAGGCTGGCAATATAGGGATCAACATTTCAAACCCTATGAACACTAAAAAGTTACTGATAAATAAAAACAGAAATGATTTATGGAATATTTTTTGATTTTTCATATATTAATTCCTCGCTTCTAAATTATTTATTAACTTAGAAGCGGTTGGAACACTGACACATTTTTCAATTGCCTAAGTTTTTTAGTCAATTGACTCACCTCTCTAAACCACATTAAAATAATACTTGAGTAATGTTGTAACAGAATATTATAAACAATAAAGTTTTAAAGATCACCAACTAAATATTCCCATTACAAATATAATTGATGAAGAATTCAAACCTCGTAAGAACAATCGCGGCGGCCGACCTTTCAATTGTTGCGAATATACTCGATTGCATTGACGTTATACATATGTGCCCCTTTTTCCCCGTATCAATTATCATAACACCTGGTAGCAGGTTATCCAGATGGATTCCCATAATATAAATGGCATAGGTTAAACAGTTCATAGGAGGAAATGAACGGATGACGACGGAAGTAAGATTGGCAACGAACGACGATGCGGAGGCGCTCTCCAGATTGAATCAAGCCTTTAACGGCGGGGAGCGGCGGCCCGTATCAGAGATTAGCGAGAGCATGAACAAGAGCGGCGAATTCATTGCGGTTGCGGCCATGAACGGGAAAGTCGTAGGTTTTGCCTGCGCACAACGTTATGAATCGTTTTGTTACCGGGAAGCGCAAGGGGAAATTACGGAAATGTATGTGGAACCTTCGGCCCGAAGACAGGGACTGGCCACCTCCATGATTTCATTACTCGAGGAAAAGCTGGCAGCCTGTGGGGTAAAGAATATAAAGATATTAACAGGCAGCGACAACGACGCCGCCATTAAAACATATGAACGCTGCGGCTATGTTAAGGATGATGAACTCCTCTTGCAAAAAGAATTGTAAGCGGGTTGATGGGGGGGACTGGAACATGACAGAGTGTACATTATTCAGGAATGATTTTGTCATTATAACAGGCGGCCCTGGCGCGGGGAAAACGACATTGTTAAAGGAAATGCAAAGACAAGGCTACCCGTATGTTCCAGAAGTCGCAAGAGAGATTATTCAAGCGGAGATGACTTCTAATGGCGATGCCTTGCCTTGGCGAAACGCAATCAAGTATCGCGATATCATGTTGGAGAAATCTATCGAAAGTTACCACGCTGCGCAGTCGAATGATCCTGGACGCCTATTGTTTTTTGACAGAGGCATCCCCGACACCTTGGCATATTCCTATTTGATCGATGCTCCGGCTTCGGAGGAACTGGAGTCTGCTGCTCGCAATTACAGGTATAACAAGCAAGTATTTATTTTGCCGCCCTGGGAAGAAATCTATCAAACCGACCGAGAAAGAGTGCAGGATTTTGAAGAGGCGCAGGCAACGTATGAAATCATGTATGAAACATATCAATGGCTTGAATATGAACTGATGGTCGTACCCAAATTGCCGGTTGAACAGAGGGCGGAGTTTGTTCTGAAGCATACTCGTTCAGGCTTGACTGGCGTCGACCCCAAGAACGGTAATCGTAAATAGACGAAATAAAGCCATTTCGAGGGGAAGGCTTCTCGATAATGGCTTTTTGTCAATGCTGGGGACGATGGCTGAATCATGTGACAGGGTAAGAAATTACGGAAACCGCACATACAGATTGCCAAGCGGAGTATCCCTATGCTGATAAACTTTGATATAGTCATCTTCATGGGCTACTTGATAGGCAGAATGGTTATCCCTGTGAAAGGGTACGACATATACAAACTGTTCTTTGGATATCGTTGCCTCCCGAGTCTGGTATGCAATCATGCTGAATGTTCCATAGAGGGGAACAGGTCCGCTGGAATCTCCTTGCCAACCGAACCCTTTTCCTCCAAAGAAAAGCATTGGTTCGATATTTCCTTGAAACGATGCGTAATCTTCTAAATAGGCAAGTCTGCCATAGGCTCCTAAAAAAGCATAGGGCAGGTGGTTCAACGTGTCAGGCAACGGGCGCGACCACTCAAAGGAACCAATCAGCCGCGCTTCTGTAGGATAGGTTTGCCCGCTGTTATCTTCGATGATCAGATATAATGAAAGCCGATACAGTTCGTTCATTTTCTCTTTAGACAACGAATGAAATCGCTCTTTATCGATGGGAATGAGTTGATTATGTTTTTCATCATATGAAAAATAAAACTGTTTCCCTGTCGCCCGGGTCGATTGGATATCTAAAGAAGCCCATTCCTTCCTCAAGAAGGGACTTGCCCCGTGAAAACTATGGTAAGAATCAAAGGGGGAGGTAAGCTGCTTCTCTTCGATCGCATACTGAAATTGATTTTGATAGGATAATATGAATTCATCCTTTGTGAGTTTGTCTTCATCATTTGTTGTATCCGCATTGCAGCTAGTAAGTGCTATGCATGCAAGCAGCAAAGCAACAATAGGCAGGCGTTGCATCATATCACCTCGATATCAGTTAAATGGATAATGTTCATCTTCCTCATCTGGCGTTGCCTCGTACCCCTTTATCTACATGTTAATATTCCTCCATTTTCAATAAATTCCTTTTTTTCTGCGTCTTTACGTTACTTTTCGTCACACCTGATCCGTACAACCGCCATCTCCATTCCGTGTACTGGTGGAAGCCGGGCGGGGTGAAGTAGTACGATGTTTCTATTGATAATGGTTCTCATTGTCGAACGATATAGATGAAGAAAAGGGGAATAGGAAAGATGCGGAATATAGCACGATTTGCGGTTCTACTTTGCGCCATGATGTGGGTGGTTGCCGGTTGCGGAAATAGCGCCTCGCAGGAGGGAACGGTTCAGGAGTCGGCGGTCCAAAAAACTACGCAGGAGTCGCAGCAGCCGGCAGCGGCGGATAGCGGTTCAGCCGCATCATTCCCGAGAACCGTGGCCCATTTGGCGGGCGAGACGGTGATTGAAGCCAAGCCGATGAAGATTGCGACGCCGTATATTTCGTTCGTCGATTATATGGCCGTGCTCGATGCGTATCCGGTGGCGGCGCAGGGCGTGGATACGATTGAACGGAACTTCCCGAATCTGAGCCAGCGGATTGCAGGCAAAGACATCATCGATCTCGGGATGGAGGCCGATCTGGAGAGGCTGCTGGCGGTGCAGCCGGATCTCATTATCGCGGCGGATGATATGAAGGATCAGTATGAGCGATTATCCCAGATCGCTCCTACGGTCATTTTCCCGCAAGCGGACGACTGGAGAACGACGCTGAAGCAAATCGCGGAAGTCATTGGCGAAGAGGAGAAGGCCGAGCAGGTGCTGGCGGACTTCGATCGCAAAAGCGCGGAATACAAGGAGAAGCTGGCGTTCCGAAGCGAGGAGTCGGTTCTGTTCACGATGTACAGCGGCAAGGAAATGTTCGTCATGTGGAATGACGGGCGGTTCGATCCTTTTTATAAGGGACTGGGCTTGAAGCCTGTAGAGGGGGCGACGGCTAACGGGCAGATCTCGCTGGAAAGCTTGGCTGCGCTCAACCCGGATCATTTGTTCGTCATTAATAACTGGCAAAATCCGATCCAGGGCGGCGTGAAGGAGGCAATGAAGGACAGCAAGGTATGGAGCAGCATGGATGCGGTGAAGAACAACCATGTCTATGAACTGGCCGATCCGTCCTTGCCTGGACCGATGGCGCTTGCGAAGATTGACGGCATTGAAGATATTATGAAGGCGTTGGGCAAGTAACTTCCAGCCAAATTTTTTGTTCCGGTGGCAAGAGAGAAAGGGGATGTTCCTCATGGCGGCGGCACCATTGCCTTTTTTGCTGCGGCTTGTCCGCAAGCAGCGCGTCAAATTGCTCGCATCCTGCATCTGTTCTGCAGCGAGCGCCGTATTCGCGCTCATTCCGTACGTGCTTGTGTTCCGAATTGCGGAACAATTGTTGGAGCCGCCCATCGATTGGGCGCCGGTGCGGCAGTTCATCCTGCTGGCCCTCGTCTCGATTCTGCTTCGGTTCGCGTTGATGGCGGCTTCGACGATGCTGGCGCATGCCGCGGCGTTCCACGTGCTGTATGACCTGCGCGTGCGCTTGATCGAGAAGCTAGGGAAGCTGCCGTTGGGCTTCTTCAGCGACCAGCATTCCGGGCGCGTCAAAAAAGTGGCAGCCGACGATGTCGAGCGGATCGAATCCTTCATCGCGCATCATCTGCCGGACTTGACCGCTTCGATCGTGGCTCCGCTGTTGACGGCGGCCTACTTGTTCAGCGTCGATTGGCGCCTGACGATTGCGGCGCTGCTTCCGATTCCGGCGGCTTATGCGGTGCAGGGAATCATGCTGCTGCGAGGGAAGCGCTCGACCGATATGAAGCGCATGCATGATCTGTCCGAAGCGATGAACGGGGCGATCGTGGAGTTCATTCATGCGATGCCGGTCATTAAATCGTTCAATCAGACGGTGCATTCGTTCGCCCGTTACCGCCATTCCGTGGAGAGCTATGCGGCCCTGTGGTCGCAGATCGCGCGCCAAAAGACGCCATTATATACGTTATTCCTCCTCCTGCTGGAGTCGGGCTTGCTGTTCATTATGCCGATGGGCGTCTGGATGTACGGACAGCAGTTGATCACACTTTCCGTATTGGTGCTGTTCTTGCTGCTTGGTGTCGGACTGACCGCTCCGCTGCGCCAGATTTCCACGCTCGGGCATATGATGCAGAACAATATGGAGGGCGTAAGACGCATCCAACAGCTTCTGGAGGAAAAGGAGCAGTCCGAGGCGCAGGCGTCGTCAGTGCCCATGCCCGAACGGTTCGATATCGCGTTCCGGCAGGTGCGCTTCGGCTATGAGGAACGCCAGGTGCTCAGAGGCATTGACTTGGTGGCCGAGCACGGGAAGGTGACGGCGCTCGTCGGGCCTTCCGGCGCGGGCAAGTCAACGGCCGCACAGTTAATCGCCCGCTTCTGCGAGGTGTCGGACGGCTCGATTCAGATCGGGGGCGTCGATATTCGCTCCATTCCGCAGGCGCAGTTGATGGACATGATCTCCTTCGTGTTCCAGGACGTCCCGGCGGTGAGCGATACGGTGGCCGCCAATCTGCGGATGGGCAAGGCCGATGCGGATGAGCGCGAGCTGATTCGCGCCGCGGAAGCCGCGCAGGCGCATGAATTTATCGCAGCGCTTCCGGACGGGTACGACACGGTGATCGGAGAAGGCGGCGTTCATTTGAGCGGCGGGGAGCGGCAGCGCATCGCGATTGCGCGCGCGATATTGAAGGATGCGCCCGTGCTCATTCTGGATGAAGCCTTCGCCTTCGCCGATGCGGAAAATGAAGCGAAAATCCAGGAAGCGCTAAGCCAGCTGCTTCAGGATCGAACGGTGATCGTCATCGCCCATCGCCTATCTTCGATTACGGACGCGGATCGCATCGTTGTGTTGGAGGACGGCGCCGTCGCCGGGCAGGGGACGCATGCCGAGCTGCTTCGGGACTGCCCGTTATACGCCGGATTGTGGAAGGCGCATCGGGAAGCGGAGGAGTGGTCATTGGATGGAGGACAGGAGGGAGCTTATGTTTGACACGATACGCATGATTACTGGGCGATCCGGGGCATTGTTCACGCGGGCAACCCTCTATACCATTATCGAAATGATCGCGAACGCCGCTCCGATGGGGCTGCTGTTCTTCATCCTGGCCTCGCTGTTCGAAGCAGCGCCGACAGTGGAGCAAATCGTCTGGTGGGCAGCGATTCTGCTCGTGCTGTTCGCGATCCAGGCGGTATTTGGCGGCCTGGGACAGATCGAGGCGCAGAGCAGGGGGGCCTCGATCATGAAGGAGGTGCGGCTGCGTCTCGGCGAGCATTTGCGGAAGCTGCCGATGGGCTTTTTTGCCCGCAACGATCAGGGGGATATCAGTCATACGCTCCTGGCGAACGTCGATGAAGCGGAAATGATCTTGACGCATTTGTTCAATCAGTTCATCGGGGCGGTAACGCTGCCGATCGTGAGCGCCTTGTTCCTGCTGGCCGTCGATTGGCGGTTGGCGCTGGCTGTGCTCGTATCCGTGCCGCTGGCTCTGCCGCTCCTGTTCTGGTCCCAGCGCGTGATGGCGAAGCGCAGCAAGCAGCGGCAAGGGGCGGCGGCAGCGGTCAATTCGCGCCTGCTCGAGTATGTGCAGACGATTCGCCTGCTGAAGGCGCATAACCAGACTGGTCAGCGGTTCGCGCGCTTGGACCGGGCGATGGCCCGCCTGCGGGACGACAGCATCCGCGTGGAAGCGTTGACGTCGCCGGTCGTGATGCTGTTCTCCATCGTGCTCGAATTGGGATTCATCCTGCTGCTGCTGATCGGCTGCTACTTGCTCGAAGGAGGGCGCGTCGATACGCCGATGCTGCTCATTTTCCTCGTCATCAGCACGAAGTTCTATCAGCCGCTGCGCGCGGCGGGCGCGTCATTGACGCAGATGAGATATATTGCCTCCGCAGGCGAGCGCATCCAGGGGATTTTCGCCGAGAAGCCGCTGCCCGAGCCGGAACAGCCGCAGCGTCCGGGCTCTTACGATATCAAGTTCGAACATGTGAGGTTCGGTCACGGGGAGAACGAGGTGCTGCGAGGAATTGATTTGCATATATCGGAATGCAGCCTCGTCGCGCTGGTGGGGCCTTCCGGAGCGGGCAAATCAACGATAGCCGGCTTAATCTCGCGGTATTGGGATGTCACCGAGGGGGCCGTCAAGATTGGCGGGATCGATGTCCGGGATATGCGCAGCGAGGAACTGCTGGCGTCCATCAGCACGGTGCAGCAGCAGCCCTATTTGTTCAACGAGACGATCGCCGACAATATTCGGATGGGCAAGCCAGCAGCTACGGACGAAGAAGTGATGGAAGCAGCGCAAGCGGCGCACTGCCATGAGTTTATTATGAAGCTGCCGTTCGGCTACGGTACGATCGCAGGCGAGGGCGGGGCCATGCTGTCGGGCGGCGAGAAGCAGCGGATCGCGATTGCCCGGGCGATGCTGAAGGATGCGCCCATCATTATTCTCGACGAAGCGACGGCCTCGCTCGATCCGGAGAATGAAATGCATCTGCAGCGTGCCATCAGCAAGCTGACGCAGCGCAAAACGGTGCTCGTCATCGCCCATCGCCTGAAGACGATCCGCGGGGCCGATTCGATCATCGTCGTGCAGCAGGGGCGGATCGCCGAGACGGGCACGCATGACGAGCTGCTGGCGCAAGGCGGCTTGTATCAGCGGTTGTGGCAGGAGCAGCAGAAAATCGGAGGCTGGAAGATCGGCGGCGGCCATCGGACGGCCTGAATCGAAGCGACGGGGGAGGGCCTGCCGCGGGAGGAAATCGAATTCTTCTCACCAGGCAAGGCCCCTTGTTCGTCGCCGATACAAAACCGCAGCAATGGGACCATCCGCTATCCCGGCATGGTCTGCTACCGCGTTCCCTTGCGGATGGCATCCACCTGTCTGTTCACCCGCTTGCGCAATAGATTCAGCAGCATCTTTTTGATAGGACTCTTCGTATTGTTGTACGCGGAAAAGAACTCATCCGGATGGTCGTAATACCCCAAATCTTCGGTAATGGAAAAGCTCTGAATATAGGTGCTGTCCCCGCGCCAGCAGAGGTTGATCTGCTCCCTGTTCTGGACGGCTACCCCGTATCCGATAAACCCTCCATCCGAGCTGCACAGCCTATCCTTGACCTGACCCAGATACGGATCGTCGATGATGACCCCCTCAAGAGCCAGCCACTTGTTATCGTAATATACTTCAGTCCAGGCATGAACGATCTTTTGCGGCGCAAAAAAGTAAACCAAGCCGGTTAACGCGCCTTTTTGCATGCGCTTATCGATATAGAACCCGTGAATGCGGCAGGGAATGCCGACTTTGCGCAGGAGGGCCATGAGAAGAATGCTTTTTGTATTGCATTGCCCGCAGCCGTCCCGCAGCACTTCGGAAGCGGGAATATCGTCGCTCCGGTTGTAGCCGAATGGGATCTCATTGCGAACAAAATCATAGATTGCCCGAATTTTGTCGTAGTCGGAGAGTTGATCCCATTGGCGTTCTTCCACCAGCTTGCGAATAGATGGATGGTTGTAATCAACGAGGCTCGTCGCCTGCAAATATGGAATGCGCTCCATGATCATCACCCTTTCTAGCTTGACTATAAGGGAGATGGAGCGAATTGACTTTCATATATCTGCTATTCTGCACGATGGCGCGCGGAGGCATGCCGAGCTTGTCCCGCACCGTGCGGGTAAAATGAGAAGAACTGCTGAATCCCGCCTCCAGGGCCGCTTCTGTCATCGTATGGCCGCTAAAAATATAGTGAAATGCCGTCTCCATTTTTTGAAGAAGAATGTAGCTGGATAAGGAAATGCCGACCTCTTCCTTAAAGAGATGAGACAGGCGGCTTTCCGATAAATAAACGCGTTCACTGAGCCGCTTGACGGTCAAGCGATGCAGGGGGGACCGCTCGATGCAGCTTAGCACGTCCACAATCCGATCATCCAGCGCATGATCAATTCCGGAAGCTTGCAGCCCCAGCGCTTCCCTGGTCCGGCCGAACGCCTTCATATAGGCTTCGGGACAAGCCGCCGTAAGCAAGGATTCCGTGGCGATATGCCGCAATTGATTCACCGAGTGCGCATCGAGAACATAAGCGTTCTTCCTGGGCAAAAAGGCCCGCTTCAGCATTTCGCCGAACAGCGATTCCGGATTGACTAACAAATACCATTGCCATTCTTCGCCGCCATACAGCTTATGACTTGTATTCGATGGAAGAATCACCCCGGAGGCGCGCAAGGGTTGATTGGCGATCGTGATATCAAAATCATGTTCAAGCCCAATGGTTACTTGAATATAGTGGTGGATATGATCATTGGCATCCACCTTTTTGGTCAAGAAAGAAATATGATCCTCGCATGAGAACAGGATTAAGTCGTATGGAGTCCGTATCATGGGAATGTCATGCCTCCCGCTCTATATCATTGGCCCGCTGGCCGTTCTCCCTCTCATCGTATGCCACGGTATCCCGAAATGGCAAGCGGCATCAAAGAGGAAGACGCGCTGCAAGTGGCGCATGATGAAGGGCTATCTAGCCGGAACGGGGCGATTCCAATATAAAACATAGTTAATGGATAGGAATTATACGAAAAAAATATTGTATCCCCCCAGGAAGCGTGATATCATCGGAACAATCATTGGTCTCATAAGATCGCAGCGAATGATATTTTACTTTCAGGGGGTTGTGCACGATGAAGAGAAGAACGTTAACATTCCTGTTGTTTGCCCTTGCAGCAATGATGCTGGCGGCTTGCGGAAGTCAGAGCGAGGGCGCGAAGCCAGAGCCCGGACAAGGGGCGTCCGCATCGGCGGAAGCGGGCGGCTTGCTGGAAGAGATCAAGGCGAGCGGGAAGCTGCGCATCGGCACCGAGGGGACGTATCCGCCATTCACGTTCCATGACGACAGCGGCAAGCTGACCGGGTTCGACGTCGAGATTGCCGAGGAGGTCGCGAAGCGGTTAGGGGTGACGCCGGAATTCACCGAAGCGAAGTGGGACGGAATGTTCGCCGGGCTGGACGCGAAGCGGTTCGACATCGTCGTGAACCAGGTGGCCATCAACGATGATCGCAAGCAGAAGTATGACTTTTCCGATCCGTACAGCGTGTCGAAGGCCGTGCTGATCGTGCATGAAGATAATCAGGATGTGAAGGCTTTTGCGGATATTCAAGGCAAAAAAGCGGGCCAATCGCTTACTTCCAACTTGACGGAGCTGGCAAAAGAGAACGGCGCGGACATCGTGCAGACCGATGGCTTCAACCAGGCGATCGAATTGCTTGTATCGAAGCGCATAGATGTCACGGTGAATGACGGATTGTCCTTCCTCGATTTCAAAAAGCACCGTCCCGACGCCAAGGTGAAGGTCGTGGCGGAGCATGCAAATGCGTCCCGCAGCGGCATCCTGCTGCGCAAAGACAATCCGGAGCTGGTCGACGCGGTGAATAAGGCCTTGGCGGACATGAAGGCCGACGGCACGTATTTGACCATTTCCCAAAAATATTTTAATGCCGACATTTCGAAATAACCGGGTGATTGCTCATGGATAAAAATATACAGATCTTTATCGATTCGCTATGGCCCTTGCTCAAATCGGGGCTGTTGTTCGCGATTCCGCTTACGCTGATCTCGTTCGTGCTTGGTCTGGCGCTCGCTTTATTGACGGCGTTGGCCCGCTTGTCGAATATCCGGCCGCTCGTGTGGGCAGCCCGCTTCTATGTCTGGATCATTCGGGGGACGCCGCTGCTCGTGCAATTATTTATTATTTTCTACGGTCTACCCAGCGTCGGCATTACAATCGGCGCCTTCCCGGCCGCGGTTATCGGATTCTTGCTGAGCGTCGGCGCCTACAACTCGGAAGTGCTGCGGGCCGCCATTCAGTCGATTCCGCAGGGACAATGGGAAGCGGCGGAATCGCTCAGCATGACGCGCAGCCAGATTTTGCGCCGGATTATTCTGCCGCAAGCGGCCAGGGTGTCGGTGCCGCCTCTGTCGAATTCGTTCATCAGCCTGGTGAAGGATACATCGCTGGCCGCGACGATTACGGTAACGGAGATGTTCCAGCGCGCGCAGCAGATCGCGGCGGCCACCTACGAGCATATGCTCATCTATTGCGAAGTGGCGCTTCTGTATTTATTGTTCAGCACGATTTTGTCCGCCCTGCAGGCGAAGACGGAAAAATATTTTGAACGCTACGCCGTTCGATAGGAGCAGGAACATGATAGACATAAGAGACGTGCGCAGACATATCGGAGATGTGCCGATCTTGAAAGGGATCAGTCTGCATGTGAATAAAGGGGAGACGGTCGTTATCATCGGCCCTTCGGGCTCCGGCAAGTCGACGCTGCTTCGCTGCTTGAATTTGCTGGAGCAGCCGACGAGTGGCTCGGTTCGCATTGGCGATGCCGAGCTCCATTTCCGGGAGGGGGCAGGGCTGGAGCGGGCAGCGCTGATGAGGCTGCGCCTGCATACCGGGATGGTGTTCCAGGCGCATCATTTGTTCCCGCATATGACTGCGCTGCACAATGTGATGGAAGGTCCGGTTACGGTACGGCGGCGGGCGCAAGCGGAAGCGCGCGCTATCGCGCTCAAGCTGCTGGAGAAGGTCGGGTTGGCCGACAAGGCAGAGGCGTACCCGTACCAGCTGTCGGGCGGGCAGCAGCAGCGTGTCGGCATCGCGAGGGCCTTGGCGTTAGAACCGGATGTGATGCTGTTCGATGAGCCCACGTCGGCGCTCGATCCCGAGATCGCGGGCGAAGTGCTGGACGTGATGGCCGAACTGAAGCAGGAAGGGATGACGATGGTCATCGTCACCCATGAGATGCAGTTCGCGCGCAGCATGGCCGACCGGGTTCTTTTCCTGGATCAAGGGGTTGTCATCGAGGAAGGCCCGTCGGATCAACTGTTCGACCGGCCAGCCCAGGAGCGGACGCGGCAATTTCTCCGTCGTCTCCATTGGATGAAGGATGTCCCGGCCGCAGCTTCCCAGGCGATATGATGGGCGAGCGGCTACGACTCCAAATAGTCCAATATATCCTCTCGCGTCAACTCGCGGCGCATCCAGCGCAGACGCTCGTTCACTTCCTGCCATGCGCCAGCCTGCGCCGCCTCCAGCGTATTGTTTACTTTATCCCAGCGGAACGGCCGGATGATGTTATACAGCACATTAATGACGTTCCGTTCCGCCTGGGACAGCGGATACTGCTGGGCGTATCCCTCGTAAAAATGCTTGAAGCGCCGCTCCATATCGGCGCATGTCTCCCGATCAAGCCCCTCTTCCCGATAGCATTCGAAGCAGAGGAAGATTCCCTCCTGCATCATATAGCTGACGAACTTGTCCTGGCCGGCCAGATTGTAATCGATAATGCCCGCCAGCTTCCGATCCTCATCGATCAGCAGGTTATTCAGCGACAAGTCCCCCTGCACTCCGCCGGCCGGCAGCCCAGGGAAGGCCGCTTCCAGCTCCTTGCGCTTCCGGTTGTAGACATCCCATATTTCTTCAATAAGAGCATAATCGGCTTCCGAATACTTGAGCGTTTCATACCATTGCTTGGCGTCGCTGTAGTTCTCCTCCTCCGGATCAAGCAGGACGTAGGGACTGTTCCAGTCATACTCAATCCGTTCCTGGAGCGCCTTAGTGTGCATATTCCCCATACAGCTTCCCAATTGTCTCAGAAAGCCGGCGCTCATATCTTCCATGTCCAGATCCCGATCATCCATGGTCGGATACGGCATATATTCTTCCGCCCACACTTGGAACGGAAGGCCTTCCACGCTTATGGCCACGCTATAGCTGCCGTTGTCCGCGGGATAGAAGCGCGGCGTACGTATGCCGCCTTGCCGGTACGCCTGCGCCAACCTTGCCCAGCCGTCAATCTTGTCGCCGTTGGTATACGAATCGCTATAGCATTTCAAGACAAGAGGGCCATGCTTCGCGGTCTGGACGATGACAATATACCGGTATTCGTCCTCGTAGCTATTGTCGATGAGGTTATAGGACAGGATCGAATCCTTGACATAGGATTGCAAAATAGGTTCAATATGCTGCTTCGTTATCATTTAGGCGTAGTCACGCTCCATTTTATCAGTTGTGCGGCTCATTGTTGACGGGTGGCCCGTCTTCTTCCTGATCGTATGCCACCGTATCCCGGAAGGCAAGCGCAAAATGAGCCGGAAGTCCGCCCCATTTCAAGCCAGGGATCGGGATGTTTTGGTCTCGTTCTGTAAAATACGTGCTTTATCTCATAAAAACTGAAAGAGCACTAATTTTTTCTATTATTTTACTACCCGATGTCAAGGGGTTAGTGGTACAATGTGAGGAAAATATATCCTTCACACAAAATTCAAATTTGAGAGAGGGGAATTACGTGGTAAAAAAGAAGTGGTTTTCATTCATGCTGCTTGTGGTGCTTATGGGAACGCTGGTCTCAGCGTGCAGTGGTTCACCTTCATCGACGAATCCACCCAAGGAAGAACCAACACCGTCCGACACAGCCAAGACGGAACCGGCAAATGAAAATACGGCGCAAACGCCAAAGGATGGCGGAACGCTCACGCTGAGCACC
The DNA here is from genome assembly GCF_945605565.1 of Paenibacillus dendritiformis. NCBI lineage: Bacteria > Bacillati > Bacillota > Bacilli > Caryophanales > Paenibacillaceae > Paenibacillus > Paenibacillus dendritiformis. The sequence goes on from NZ_OX216966.1 coordinate 1,411,637, forward strand.
TTCTCGGACATCGTGACGGCCAACCCGTTATTTGCGACCGACACTGCTTCAGGAGATGCCGTCAACTTGATGTTTGCCAGACTGTACGATCTCGATCGGCAAGCCAACATTGTGGTAGAACCTTGGTCCCTAGCCGCCGAGCTTCCCCAGATTAGCGAAGACTCGAAGACCTATACGATCAAGTTGAAGCCCGAAGCGAAATGGAGCGACGGCCAGCCGGTTACGGCGGATGATCTGATCTACACGATTAATACGATGCGCAACCCGGATACCGCTTCCCCAGCCATCAGTCAATTCGAACATGTCGACACCATCACCAAAATCGATACCCACACCGTAGAAATCAAGCTCGGGCAAATCTTTGCTCCCTTCCTTTACTCTCTAAAAATGGAACTCGTGCCCCAACATATTTTGAAGGATGTTCCGGTCAAGGAACTGAAGCAGCATATTTTTGGCTCCGACCCTGCCAAGACCGTAACGAACGGCCCATGGAAATGGACGGAATGGAAGCAGAAGCAGTATTTGAGCTTCGAAGCCGACCCGAATTATTGGGGGGCCAAGAAGCCGCATATCGCTAAAGTCATCTACAAAATTTATGCGGACCAAAATACCGAAGTGCAAGCGCTCATCAAAGGCGATATCGACTCCATCTCTGCGATTCCGGTCACGCAGCTCGATGCGGTGCAGAAACGGGAAAATCTCCGCGTCATACTTGCCCCGGGGCCAATGTATGAATACCTTGGCTTCAATTTCAACGGCATGAACTTCCCGAACAATGAGAGCTTCTTCACCGGCCAGAAGACGAGACAGGCGATCGCTCATGCGCTCAACCGCCAAGGCATGGTTGACAACATCCTGAAGGGCACCGGCCAATTGATGAATTCGCCGTTCCTGCCAGGCTCCTGGGCAGACCCGGGAGAAGCTGCGGTCGTCTATAACTACGATCTGGAGCAAGCGAAGAAGCTGTTGGCGGAAGACGGATGGACAGCGGGCGACGATGGCATTTTGACCAAGAACGGGCAGCGCTTCTCCTTCGAGCTTCAATACAATACGGGGAACAGCCGCCGCGAGCAAGTCGCCGCCGTCATCCAACAGAACTTGAAGGACATCGGGATTGAAGTGCAGCCAAGAGGAATCGACTTCTCCGCATGGCAAGAACAGAACGTGATTCCAGGGAAATATCAGGCCGTATTGGCGGCATGGTCCTTGACCGATCCGGACCCGAACTCGGAAAGCATTTTCTCATCGAAATTCTTCCCGCCGAATCAAAATGGGGGCTGGTACAAGAACGAGAAGCTGGATGAACTGTGGGTAAAGGGGTATTCCGTTGTCGATCAGAACGAACGGAAAAAAGTATACGAAGAGATCGGCAAAGAAATCACCACGGATCTTCCTTATGTATTCTTGTACCAGTACGGCACGCCGCAAGGCTTGGGCCCTAAGGTCAAATTTGCGGAAGAAGACAGACCGGAGCCTTCGCTTGCCTACGGTTATATGTTCCGCATCATCAACTGGTGGGTAGAGTAACGCAACCAACGCATCAGAACATGCTTCAAGAGGGGAGGGGGGCTTGCCCTTTCCCCTTTATGAGGTTGCTCGTTTTTCGGCACGCACTTTATGGTCTAGGAGGATGATTGATGACGGAGTTTCTGATCCGCCGGATACTGCAATCCCTTTTGGTGCTGTTTCTCGTTTCCATCGTTACCTTTGGGCTTATCCATTCGGCGCCGGGCGGCCCGACGCAAATTTTTCTGTCGCCGGGATTGTCTCAGGAGGCCGGCAAGATTCAAGCGCAGAATCTTGGGCTCGATAAGCCGATCCATATCCAATACATGAAGTGGATTGGCGGCTTGCTGCAGGGCGACATGGGCCATACGTTCAAGAACAATTTGCCGGTAGGCGAGATCCTGTGGCCCACGGTGAAAAATACGGTCATTCTGATGAGCGCGGCCTGGCTGTTCGCGATGCTGATCGCGATACCGTGGGGCATTTATAACAGCACCTCCGAATATGGGCTATCGGATCAGACCGCATCCCTGATCTCGTATATCGGGTTCGCCATGCCCACCTTTTGGTTCGGGATTATTTTGCAGGAATTATTCGCGTTGAAATTGGATCTGCTGCCCTTATCCGATATGTATACGATGGGGAAGGAAGGGGATCTCGGAGATCTCTTCCTCCATCTTGTGTTGCCGGTATCGGTGCTCACGCTTGGCTTCCTTGCTTCTTATGTAAAATATTCGCGCTCCAGCATGCTGGAAGTTCTGGAGCAAGACTTCATCCGGACGGCGAGAGCCAAGGGAATGAAGGAGAGAAGAGTGATTTTCCGCCATGCGCTGCGCAATGCCATGATACCGATTATTACGATCCTTGGGCTGGATCTGCCGATCCTTGTCGGAGGAGCCGCGATTACCGAAAGCGTATTCAATTGGCCGGGGATGGGACGGTTGTTCGTCGAGATGGCCTTGGCCCGGGAATACTCGGTGTTGATGGCTATCACCTTAATTACGGCGGTCATTGTCGTGTTGGGGAACTTGATAGCCGACATCCTGTATGCTGTTGTTGATCCGCGCGTGCAGTTGGGACGTAAAGGGGGGGCGTCAGCATGAGTGGGATCAATCTGCAGGGGCTTCAGCCGGAGCAAGGGCCGGATGCCGAACTCAAGCCCCATCTGCCGGCACCAGATGCGAACGATAAGCCTGTCGGCTTGTGGATAATGGCCTGGAAGAAGTTCATGAGCAACCCGTTTGCGGTGGGCGGATTACTTGTTCTCTGTTTTTTTATCGTTATCGCGCTCTTCGCCCGCCTTATCGCTCCATACGATCCGGCCGCGATCGATTTACTGAATGCGAACTTGCCGGCGGGAAGCCCTGGCCATCTGTTCGGAACTGATGAATTGGGACGAGATATTCTGTCCCGGCTCGTATACAGCAGTCAAGTATCGATGTTGGTCGGCTTCTTGGTCGCTTTGATCTCGGTCGTTATCGGAAGCACGATCGGCGCGATCTCCGGCTATTTCGGCGGCTGGGTCGACACGTTCTTCATGCGCCTGGTCGATGTGATGAATTCCGTGCCGACCTTGTTTTTGAATATCTTGGTTCTGTCCATATTCGGCTCCAAGTTCAGCTATATGATTATCATCCTTGGGGCTACCAGTTGGATGAGTTTGGCCCGTCTCGTCAGGGGGAACTTCCTCCAATTGAGAGAGATGCAGTATGTGGAAGCCGCGAAGGCGATTGGCGTATCCAGTTGGGGCATTATCGGCAGGCATTTGCTGCGGAATTCAACGGCTCCGATCATCGTTAACGCAACCTTGATGGTAGGCGGCGCCATCTTGGCCGAATCGGCGCTGTCCTACCTTGGATTGGGCGTTCAGGCTCCGGCTACAAGCTGGGGACTGATGCTCAGCAACGCCCAGCAGTTCATGCTGGTCGATCCGCTGCAAGCGCTTTATCCGGGATTGTGCATCTTTATTGTCGTGTTGGCGGTGAACTTTATCGGAGACGGTATCCGGGATGCGTTCGACCCGCGCAAGAAAGTGAAAATTCCACGGAGGAGGCTGCGGAAATGGCAGGAAAACTTCTTGAAGTCCAAAATCTGACGGCAGGCTTTGTAACGGAGCAAGGCATTGCCAAAGCGACCGACCGGATTTCACTTAGCGTGGAAAAAGGCAAGACCCTCTGTATTGTAGGCGAATCCGGCAGCGGCAAGAGCGTGGCGTCACTTTCCATTATGCGGTTGATTGATTATGCAGGGGGCGCTCTCTTTGAAGGCAGCATCAGCTTCACTGGCGAAGAACTGACATCGAAGGCCCAGAAAGAGATGATCCGAATTCGCGGCAATCGGATCGCGATGATCTTCCAAGATCCGATGTCGGCGCTGAACCCTGTATTCACGATCGGGGATCAGATCGCCGAGAGCTTGCAGCTTCATCAGGAGATAAGCCGGGGCGAGGCATGGAAGCAAGCGGTCGCTATGCTTCGCATGGTCGGCATCCCCGATCCCGAGATCCGGGCCAAGCAATATCCGCATGAGATGTCAGGCGGCATGCGGCAGCGGGTCGTGATCGCCATGGCTCTCGTGTGCAAGCCCGAGCTGCTCATTGCCGATGAGCCGACAACCGCATTGGATGTCACCGTCCAGGCCCAGATCCTAGATCTGCTGCGGCGATTGCAGGGCGAGCTGGGCATGGCTATCGTGCTGATTACGCATGATATGGGCGTCGCTGCGGAGATGGCGGATCGTGTCGCTGTCATGTATGCCGGCAAGATCGTCGAGGAAGGCAGTGTAGAGGAAATCTTCGATCATCCTTCCCATCCGTATACGATCGGGCTGTTGCGGTCGATTCCGGGCTTGGAGGGGGCGAGAGGCGGGGAATTATATACGATTCCGGGGACGATTCCGAGCATTCATCAGCTGCCTGCGGGCTGCCGCTTCCACCCGAGGTGCGCGAAGGCGGAGGAGAAGTGCCGGCATAGCGAGCCTTCCCTAAGCGAATTTCGGCCAGAGCATCAAGTGGCTTGCTGGATATATGAATCCGGAAGGACGGCAGGCACAGATGACAGAAAGTCTGAGGTGAACCGCGCATGACACGAGAACCGCTTATCGATATTCGCCACCTGAAAAAGTATTTCCCGATCAAGACCGGGCTGTTCAATCGGGTCGCCGGCCACGTGAAGGCGGTAGATGATGTTACGTTCCACATTTACAAGGGGGAAACGTTCGGACTCGTTGGCGAATCGGGCTGCGGCAAATCGACCTTGGGCCGCGCGATTCTCCAACTGCAGAAGCCGAGCGGAGGCGAGGTGTATTTTGACGGGAAGCCGGTGCAGCAGATGACATCGCAGCAGCTGCGGCGGATGCGGCAGGAGATGCAGATTATCTTTCAAGATCCGTTCGGCTCCTTGAACCCCCGCTTTCATATCCGGGATATTATCGGAGAGCCGCTGCGTGTTCATCAGAAGGCATCCACCAAGGAGATCGACAGACGTGTCGTTGAATTGATGGAACTGGTCGGCCTCGATGCCTCCAGACGCAACCGGTATCCGCATGAATTCTCCGGCGGACAGCGCCAGCGGATCGGCATCGCCAGAGCGATCGCGCTCCATCCGCGATTCATCGTAGCGGATGAAGCCGTCTCGGCGCTGGATGTGTCGGTTCAGTCGCAGGTGCTGAACTTGTTAATGAAGCTGCAGCAGGAGCTGGGCCTGACGTTCCTCTTTATCGCGCATGGCCTCAATGTGGTGCGCCACATCTCCGATCGCATCGGCGTCATGTATCTGGGCAAATTGGTCGAGGTGGCCCGTACGGAAGAGCTGTTCGCCAATCCGATGCACCCGTATACGGCAGCGCTTCTCTCCGCCATCCCCAGGCCGACGCCGCACCGGAAGGCAGAGCGAATCGTGCTGCAGGGCGATGTGCCGTCGCCGGCCAATCCGCCATCCGGCTGCCGCTTCCACCCGCGCTGTCCTTATGCGCAGGCCAAGTGCCGGGACATCTCGCCTGAGCTTCAGGAGGTTACGCCCGGCCGGCAAGTCGCCTGTCATTTCCCGCTGGATATTGCGCAGTCGGCGGTGATGGTATAGGGGAGCACGGGTATCATCAAGGCCGAAGCGGTTTTGCCAACAATGCTTCTTTTTTGCCGCAAGCGAATCTCTATTTCCTTGCGGCGGGAGAGAGGCATTATTTCTTTCGCGCCCCAGGCAGCGCTCTCCATATGAACAGGGCGGCGAGACACCAGATCAGCAGCGTGACGGCGCCGGATTCTCCGGCAATATACGTCCAGCCGCTCTGCTTGTGATAGAACAGGACCTCGAGCCAGTAGCGGCTGTGGTTGATGACGGTATGAATCAGGACGGCGGGCCATATACTGCCGCTTGCGCAGCGAACCCATCCCATGACGATCGACAGCGGAAAAATCATGGCCGTGAACAGCGCGATCGTGATGAGCGGCATGCCGTCGTCATTATACCCGTTCAAGTAGAACGGATAATGGAATACGGCCCAGACGGCGGCCGTGATCAGAATCGCTTTTCTCACGCCCAGCGCTTCGGTCAGCTTCGGCTGCAAATAGCCGCGCCAGCCGATCTCCTCGCTGAAGGCGAACAACAGCGTCATCAAAATAAACAGGTTCGGCTTGAACAGGTTCAGGGTCACGAGCTGAATATAGGCCGCTACCGTCATTCCGCCCCCTAGCTCCTGCGCCGCCGGCAAAGCAACATAGCCGAGCGCCCAGGCGGCGGCGAAGCCCGCGGCCACAGGCAGGCCGGCGAGCAGGGCCACGATGTACCAGCGCGGCTTCCCGAGTCTCGTTATGCCTGTTCCTCGCAGCGTGTCCTTCCGCCCGGGCCGGAGCAGAAGCAGGAGCAGCACGGCAATCAGCGGCGTCGCTTGACTGATGCCGATCAGCTCCATCCTGCCGCTCAGATTGGCGGCAAGTGTCAAGCCGAGCACGAGAGCGATGTATAGTCCGGCTTCTTTTTTCCATGGTGAACGATCCGTTGCTGTTGAACTTGAGATCAAAATCATCCTTCCCTTCCTCGCTAGTCGCGCTCAGTGTACACCGCAATTCTCAAGAATGTATAAAGAAGCGCGGATTTGCCCGATGGAAGAAGGTTGGATTACACTGAATAGCGGAGATCATGGGGCGGAGGAGATGGAAGGATGACGATGTCGAGTGTGACCATTTTGCTCGTCGATGACGAAGAGGAGATGACCGTGTTCGTGCAGGATGCCCTGGAGGATGCGGGCTATACGGTGATGACGGCTTACAGCGCAGAGCAGGCGGATCGGATAATCCGCAGGCAGACGCCGGACTTGATTGTGCTGGACGTCATGATGCCGGGAACGGACGGGTTTCAATTTTGCAAGCAGGTGCGGGATGCGGTAGCGTGTCCGATCGTCTTCGTCAGCGCCAGGGTGAGCGAGGCGGATCGGATCTACGGCTTGGCGGCAGGAGGCGATGATTATCTCGTGAAGCCGTTCAGCTTGCGGGAGCTGATGGCGCGCATTGAAGCGCATCTTCGCCGGGAACGCCGCAGTTCGCAGCGCAAGGACCACGGCTTGCTGAGGTACGGCCCTTTTACCGTCAATATCGGGGGGCATGAGCTGACCTGCCATGGGAAGGCGCTGGCGCTCACGAGCCGAGAGTTCGCTATCGTGGAGCTGCTTGCGATGCATCCGGGCCAAGTCTTTGCACGAGAGCATATTTATGAGCAGGTATGGGGACTGGATGCGGTCGGCGATGATGCGACGGTGACCGAGCATGTGAAAAATATCCGCGCCAAAATGGCAGCGGCCGCACCCGGCTCCCGCTGGATCGAAACGGTATGGGGCATCGGGTACAAGTGGAAGGATAGCCAATGAAGATCTATCCGTTCAAGCGCCAGTTTATCGTTTATTTTTGTTGCGTTATCGGGTTCAGCCTGCTTGTGTCGGCGATGGTATGGGGCGGGTTCCTGTGGATGCTGAACCAGGGGAAGCTGGACTGGCTTCGGCCCGCCAATCATTATGAGAAAAAAGTCCCGTCGATTCAGAGGATGGTGGAGGAGGAAGGGGAGCGTCTGCTGCAAAAGCAGGGAGCAACGGCCATGGAACGGCTTATCGATGAGAACGGCATGTCCTATGCCGTCGTGGATCGCCATGGCCATTACCTCTATGGCACGCTGACCAATCCGCAGATTGACGGGCGCCGGGAGTTGATTCGGCTGCTTAACTCCACCAGCACGCAGAAGCTCGGGCAGGTGCACACGGTCATGCCGATTATCGACAAGACAGGAGGAGTCGAGGGCGCCGTTATTGTCGCGTATATCTTGAAGGCGGGCGTCTCGCCGCATGCGAAAAATTCATTTGCGGCCGTTATCATCCTTATGGTGCTGGTCATGCCCTTCATCATTGTTATTCTGTTCACCTGGCTGTTCGGGAGAAGATTCGGGCGCAAGCTGAACCAGCCGATTCAAGCGCTGATTGAGGGAACGAGGAGGGTGCAGAGGCGCGATCTGGACTTCAGCTTCTCGTATGAAGGCACCTCCGAGATCGCGCAGCTCATGAAGGCCTTCGACGAGATGCGGCGGGAGCTCTCCTTGTCCCTGCAGCGCGAATGGAGGCTCGAGCAGGAGCGGCGGGACATGGTGGCGGCGCTGGCGCATGATCTGCGCACGCCGCTCGCGATCGTGCAGGGGCATGTCGAAGGATTGCTGGAAGGTGGGATGAAGAACCCGGATCGGTTGGAGCGCTACTTGCGGACCATCGATAAAAATACGAAGCGCGCGGCTCGTCTCGTGCAAGACATGAATAGGGTAGCCGAGATGGAAGTGCCTCAATTCCGGCTGAATTTCCAAGAGGTGAATGTGAAAGTTTTCGTAGAAGAGAAGGCTTCCGATATTGAGCGATTATGCGAGGAACGGAACATTGAATTTCGCTGCAGCCTGGCCGGGAAAGCAGAGCATCAGGGCGCAATGCTGGATGCGGATAAATTATCGGAGCTGCTGGACAATGTGGTGTCCAACAGCTTGCGCTATACGCCCCCGGGCGGGGCGATCGTCTGGACAACGGAATGCGCGCAAGACGATGTCACCCTGACGGTAACGGACACCGGCCCCGGATTCCCGCCCGATATGATGAAGGCGGTGTTCGACAAGTTCGTGCAGGGGGATCCGTCGCGCTCGCGCAATAAGGGCCATGCAGGACTCGGCCTGTACATGGCGAAGTTGATTGTGGAGAAGCATGGGGGCCATATCGATGCCTCCAACCGGCCGGAAGGAGGCGCTTGCGTGACGGTAACGCTGCCTCGGTCGGGATAGGAGGAGCATGTACTTTGCTCGCGAACAGGCGATACGGCATTTTTTTCGGAAAGGATGAAGGTGTATGACGATGTGCGGTACCGCAGTTCGATTGGTGGAACTGCATCAGGAGGATATTCCCGGCCTGATCGCTCTATCCGATTCCGTCGGATGGGACTATGACGAGCCCGAGCTCGTGACGATCCTGTCGGCCGGGCGGGTGTTCGGCCACAAGACGGAGCAGGGAAGCCTCGTCTCCAGCTCGGCTGTGCTGCCTTATGGGGACAAGCTGGCTTCCATTGGCATGGTCATTGTTCATCCGGCGTATCAGGGGCAAGGTCTGGGCAAAGCAGCGGTTCAGGCTTGTACGGGCGCGGTTAGCGAACAAACCGCCGTCATGCTGATTGCAACGAAGGAAGGCGAGCCGCTCTATGCGAAGCTGGGGTTCGGTGCCGTGACATGCGTGCATAAAATGGTGGCCGAGCGTTATTCAGAGGAGCTCCCTGTCCATGAAGCGGAACAATACGAGATCGAGCCATTCGATGGGACGTGCCTGGACCAAGTTCATAGGCTTGATCGAATGGCGGTAGGCGCAGAGCGGCAGACTTTTCTCCATTCGCGAATCCGGCAAGCGAGGCAATGCGTGGTGCTGCGGGATAAAGCGAAGCAGATTGCAGGATATGGCCTAGCCGTGGCCGGACCGGTCCACTTGGTTCTCGGTCCCATTATTGCGCCGAATCCCGAAGCTGCGGCCTGTCTCATCCATCATCTGGCGGCCGGGCATGACGGCAGGCTTCGCATCGATGTGCCGAACGAGCAGCGCGCTCTTCTTCCTTACTTGCGGCAATGCGGCTTCGAACGGGCCACCCGGCCTCCTGTCATGTTCCTCCGTGGGCGGAATGTGCCAGAGCGGAACGGCACCTTGTATGGCATCGCTGCCCAAATTTTCGGGTGAGCCGGAATGGAGGAGATATGCGCTTCGCCGCATTATCCGCAAAATAAGGACACGTCACCTGCTGCATCGGGGGGCGTGTTTTTTTTTCTAGTCAGGGGGTTGACGATCTGCTGAAAAAGGGGTACGATGCCAATATAGTTTCCTAGGAAACGATAATGTGATCACTTCTTATCTGATTAAGTCTTTTATTTTGGGAATATTGTTTCATATGAAACAAAGTAATGGGTGGTGCATGCAACATGGATAATACCGATATTGTAAAAATGCAACTTCACGAGCTCTACATGAAATTTCTGCATCAGCAGGAGCTGCAAGAACAGTTGGAAAGCGAGGCGCTCCTGGCCGAAATCCAGCATTCGTTGTCCGGAGGCGCTTCGCTCAATCTCACGGAGATCCATGTCATCTCCTGCATCGGACAGCATGAGCCGATCAATGTGACGGCCATCGCGGAGAAGATGTCCATCAGCAAAGGAAATATCTCGAAAATTTGCAGCAAATTGCTGAAGGAAGACTGGATTCGCAAGACGCAGCTTAGCGATAACAAAAAAGAAATTTACTTTCGCTTGACGGCGGCGGGAAAGAAGGCTTTTCTGCTGCATGAGCAGCTCCATGGAAGAGCGCAGCAATTGTTCGTTCGTTTTCTCGATCGGTATGACGGGGAACAATTGAGCTTCTTGAAGCGCGTGCTGATGGACGGGATCGCGGCATTGGAAGCGGGAGAGCTTCGCATTCGCTCCTCACAAGCGACGGGGGAGAGGGAATCATGATGGGAGGGAAGAATGCTCGCTCCGCGTTTTTGCTGTATCTGGTTTGTATCAGCACCTTCTTTGCCTCGCTGATGCAAAATATGTATTCGCCCATCCTTCCCCTGCTGCGGGATTCCTTCGGCGTCTCTCTTTCCATGGTCAATCTGTCCGTGTCCTTATTTATCTTTATCGTGGCTGTAATGCAGATCGTAATCGGGTCTGTCATTGACGTGAAGGGGGCGCGGATGGTGTTGATTCCCGGCCTCGTGCTCACGATAGCGGCCAGTATCGGATGTGCGGTTACGGACGATTTTGCCGTATTTCTCGTATGCAGGGCGCTGCAAGCCTTCGGAACGGCTGCGATTCCGCTTATCGCGGCCACGACCATCGGCCGCTTGTTCCAGGGCAGCCAGCGCGGCAGCGCGATGGGGACGTATCAGATGCTGCTGTCGGTCGCTCCTGCGGTCGCGCCGGTGCTGGGCGGATGGATCGGGGAGCGGTACAGCTACCCCGGGATTTTCTGGTTCCTCGCAGGCGTGTCTATCCTCCTGTTGGCCGCGAACGGAATCTATTTTCCGCGAGACAAGGGGACAGATGTGAGGACGGTTCGTCTGCGCGACCTATTTGCTCAATACGCCTTGATTATGAAAAATAAATTATCGAAGGGGATTTTCGCGCTCGCTTTTCTCTATTTCTTCATTTACTTTGAAATCCTTGTGTATCTGCCTGCGCTGTTGACCGATCACTATCAGGTCAGCCTGCAAATCGTCGGTCTTCTCTATTTGCCGATGGCGCTGAGCAATATTGCGGGGACGATGATATTTAAAGCGATCCAGGCGAAGCTGCCGCACCGCGCGCTGGCGGCCGGAGGCAGTATCCTGGCTGCCGCCAGCATGCTGCTGTTCGCGGCGACCGAGTCCGTCTCCTTGATCGGCTTGTCTGCGGCTTTGGTCCTGTACGGGATATCCGGCGGCGTGCTGACGCCCTTGTTCGCCACGATGATCAGCAATGAGTTCGAATCGCAGCGGGGGAGTGCGCTGGGGCTGTTCAACTTCATTCGCTATGTCGGCATGGCGGCAGGCCCGATCGCAGGCGGATGGCTGCTCGCTTGGCTCAGCGGTACCGCCGTATTCGCCCTGTTCGGGATCTTGGTCGCAGCGGTTGCTTGGTTGGTGCTGGGGCGGCTGCGCACGGCCGATTCATTGCGGGTTGAAAAGTAGACGGAAAAAAGCCGACCTTCACGGTCGGCTGCTTCTTGCTATTTCAAAGGCATGATGCTCTTCTCGACTTGCGCCATCGTGTCTTCACCGATGAGCCCCAGTCTCCAGATGGCGGTGCCTTTCAGATTGTGCCGCTTGGCAAGCCCGATTACCGAAGAGACGGACTTGCTGTTCTCGCTGCCCATCGACAAGCCGAGGATCAGCTTATGCCGCGGCACTTCCTTCAGCGCGAGCTGAATCGCCTCGTCCACTTTGTGAAGCGGTTCCGGGGCTTTTTCATCCTCGTACGCATACGCCATAATAATAAGATCGTCCGCTTCGGAGGCGAGCGCCTTATAATCGTATCCTTGATAAGCGCCGTTCAGCGGATGGAGCACGAGCGTCAGCTTCAGATCGGCGGCTTCGGCTTGCTTGGCAAGCTGCGCAACGAAGCGGTTGTAGTCCTGCTTCGCCTTGGCGATGTCGCCGGACAGTCCCAATCCTTCGAAATCAAGCGCTATGCCGGAGAAGCCCTTGTCCTGGGCCAACTCGATAATATCTTCCCTTGCCTTGGCCGCGAGCGCTTCATCCTCCAGCATATTGGTAAGCTCGTTCTTGCGATCCGAGGCGAAGACCATCAGGTAAGGGCTCGTCCCGTCCTGCTTCGCTCCGTCCACGATCGACTCCGGCGTAATCTCTCCCGCCGGCTCCGGCCAGTAGAAGTCTTTGCCGCTGGTCGTAATCGTGCTATCCTCCTGCAGCCGCGCCCAGCCGAATGCCGCCGCATCGAACTGCGTCAGGAGATGGCGCTCCTTGAAGGAAGCAATGGCATAGTAGGTCATGCTGTACATCTTCTTCGGCGGCGATTGAATGGAGACCGTCTTCGCTGCCGCATTCCAGGACACCTTCGCCCCGAACTGCTTGCCGAAGAAGCTGAGCGGAATATACGTCGTCCCCGCTTTGGCCAACGGCGCCATGGACAGCGCGACAGCTTGCCCGTCCACCTTCGCTGACTTCTGGTTCAACTTCAGCAGCACGGACTTCTCCCCATCCGCCGTCGTCTGCTTCGCGGCGATGGTCTTGGTCTTCGGATCCCATTTCACCTCGATGCCCAGCGCTTCCGCAATGCCGCGGAACGGAACCATGGTCGTTCCTTGTATAATCATCGGCTTCGCCGAGAATTCGAGCGGATAACCGTCCAGCACAATCTTTGTTCCTTCGGCCTGCTTCGGCACTCCGGCGGCCTGTGCGGCTTGCTGCGGGAACAGCATCGCTGCTATGAATAGCGCCGCCAACATAGAATAGATATAACGCCTCTTTTTCATCGAACTACCCTCTTTCTGTCGCACATTGATGCGAACGCGAATCTGCAACTCTTTTTTTCGGTTTCTATTTTACGCAAAAACAGGGAGAGTTGCCATAGAAATGATAGACAAGAGAATAGGAATGCAGCATGAATTTTCATAGAATTGATCTAGGTTGATTTCATTGCCTGTAGGCATGGCTATTCTGGCAAAAAAACGCGAATGGAAGGGGAAACCTTCACACCCTCAACGCAAAAGTGGTATCATATAGAAATTATGGCTACGCTGCGAGGTTGAAATTAGATGAAGAAATGGATTTATTTGCTGTTAATTGGGGTGGCCGTTGTCGCTGTGGCTGCGACTGCGGGGTGTTCATTTGACGGTCGGGGGCATTACTCACTCACTGGGAAGAAGGTCAGCGAGGAATACAAGGTGGTGATCAATGGGAAGCCGATGGAAGGAGCCCTGATTGAGGGAAATCTCTATGTTCCGTTGCGCCCAATGTTGAAAGAACTGGACGTTGGTTTTACCGTTGATAGTCCAAACAAAGTCATTACGGTGGGAGAGGAAAGTCCAGCTCCGCCGAACAAATTTATGGAGAAGAATGCATCGGAATTGAGAGCATTGCAACGAACTCTGGAAAACGAAACGCTGCCTAATCTGAAAAAGAGAAGAAAACAGATTAATGACAAGATGTCAGAACAATGGCAGGCAGGCGACAAAGAGGGGTACGAAGCGACAAAAAAACAGCTGGTGGAATGTAAAGCCGCGATGGCCCGTCGCACCGAAGAACTCCGCCTGGTTAAAGAAGCATTGATCGCGAAGAGCCGCAAATAGCTTGGAGACGGGCCCAGGCCGGGAAGCCCTCGCTGGGCTCGTTGTTTTGTATATGCATTCCCCCGCTGGTGAGGACTTTTTTAGAGGAGGGGGACCGTGAGGAAAATTATTGTGGTTGTCGTCGTTACTCTTTTGCTTGCGGGATGTCGTTCCCTGGCAGGCTCATCACGCCCTGATCCATGCATCTTTCGCGTACATGACGGAGGAGTCATTTGTTATGGGATGGAGGCGGCTGAAGTCGAGTGGGTAGCGGGAAAAGGGGAATTAGCGTCGAATGGAGAGTTCTTGATGTACGATCATGGTCTGGCGGTATATTATCGTAACAATGCTGCTTCGCTTATTTACATTGCCGAAGGAGATTATTATGCGCATCCATCCGGAGCAAAAATCGGTGATCTCCCGGATAAATTAAGGGAAAAATACGGAACGGCAACGATAGACGATAAAGAAATAATAGGCGGGAGTCTTGTATATGTTTACGATCGGATCCATAATAAGCCGCTTGAATTAGATGATCATAAAAACTTGCCTATAGAGGAACCCCCGGCCATCTTTCCCGCTGTGGGCGCCTACCTTGACGATAACGGATACATAGACATTCTGACCGTTGGAGATTTGAGAGCTTATCTCACGGGGAAATGAGTGAAAGCCTGGTAGTATGCCGGGGTTTTTAGGCGCTTACGTTATTTGCGAAGCATTATAGAATGTGTCGAAATATCCTGATATGACGAGTTTTTAATGTCGCACGCTGCTAGAAGTGACCGCATGAGAAGGATACCCCTGTTGCCCATAATCCGTTTGAGTATAGACTCCATTTTTTTGTCGTCGATCCCTAATAGCGTCAAAACCCCGGGGGATCGACGACAACTTGAAATATGAAGAAATGAGAAGAGAAATGTAGATTATTGGAGATAACATTATGATTTGCGTTGATTATCAATTGGCACTATTGGCTTGTAGGAGCTAGAGCTGTTTGATAGAATTGGCGTAGGGACGGCACTTTTTGGGGTTTTGGAAGTACCTATGAGGAATTGAATTCACTGTACAACGTCTTGAGCTGCGGTACTGATAGGCCGTTGGGCAGAGACCTCGATTCGAAGAGTGATGGACAGCAGGACTCATGGGTGGACGTAATAGCGGATTCGCGCCGAATGAGCAGATTTCTTGGACCGAAATTATTGTTGTCGTGGATCGCATGTTGAAGCGGGGAAATAAGGGTTGGGGGCGAGCCTGCTCCCTGTTGGACGACAAGAGCCGCAGGATTATTCCTGCGGCTCTGTTAGCGCATGTATTTATATCTCTTCAAAACAAAACCTTTAAAGGAACGGAGCCAGTCTAGGTCAAGGCCATTTTACTGACAGAATGGCAAGAAAGCCAACTTTAATTTTTCTTTTAGTTCCGATTCTAGCCCATAAACCTCAAAATAAGATGTATCAAATGCACGAATCTCCACTACAGCTTGTTCATGTTGAAGTCCTTCCTTTTCTTCAGTCGTTGGCATGTGCTCTAAATTCCAATCAGCAACCTCTCCTTCTATTGCTATAAATACACCGGAAAGAAATTGGTCAACCATTTTTGATATATTAATTAAGTGTTCAGTACTATCAATCCTGCAAAACGGTGACGTAAAAAATTGTTCTGAATGATGAGTGTTAAAATCTACATCAAAAACATACCAATTGCATGCTTCAGTTTGTTCATATATAACGGATAGAATTTCCGCAAGTTGTTCTCCGAGACATGAAAATTGTTGAGTTTCTTTCGTTTTTACAATCCTCAATACAAATTCTGGTTTTTTCATTTTTCACCTCACCATTGTAGCGGGGTAGGGCCACCTCGTTGTTTTGTTCCACCCGTTGAATTGGGTATATAATAATGGTCATGTGGATTTGTATGGTTTTTTCTACCGTGATTTGTCCAGTCGGTATCCTTGATATAATCCCCGTTTTTTCCGAATTCTCTTGTTTGACGATAACTTCCGTTTCTTCCTTGTTTTTCGCCGATTTGAGTATGGGGATTATGAGTATCGGGTTTCGGAATTCCATTTTCGTATCTTGGTAACTCTCTATTAACCCTATACTGACCTCCTCCGGTAGGAGCGCTCGTAGGTACATTTCTTATTCCGCCGGCTCCGCAATTATGCGTCCATACCTCCAGCTCCGTTACAAAATAATTATGTACTCCTTCAACTCGGAAGTTATACACCGTCGTGTTGTTGTTGTTAATCTCGATCCGGTCGATCGGATACAGCTTGCCTTCTGGATTTTGAAGTAGGTCACCCGCCTTTAGGTGTCTTGCTTCTGTCCAGCCTCGGCCAGGAATCGAGAACGGGTGCTCTTCCGTCGTGGTTATCGTTATTCCTTTGACCGTAATTTGGTACGTCTCGGTTGCCTGTCTTTGGAACAGTTCAACAACCGTATTGTATCCTGTTTTTCCTGTAAGTTCATCCTTCGTTAGAACAAAATCACCGATGCGGATGTCTTCAATAGGCTTGAAGCCTGTATTCGTTAGTACCGGCGTGCCGGCAGAGAAGCAATGCAAATTGCAATTCGCGATGGATTGAGCAGAAGTAAGAGGAATGCTTGTGACTGAAAGGATAAAAAATAACATCAAAGAAAGAATTTTTTTCATGTTCTTCTCCTTTTCGAAGGAAATTAATCGGATACCGCGTTCATGATCGGTCACGGAATGCTGCCGTCCATACACTTCATGTCCATGCTCCGGTTGAGTTCAAGCAAACGGACAATAATCATGTCTTTCCCCCCTTATCTCGTCACACAGCAAAATTGTCTATATATGGGCTGGGTGACGTATGGAATATGTTTTGTTAAAAAATGACGTTTCTGAGTATAACAAAAAATGGTGGATTATGTCCTTGTTTTTTTAAATACTTTAAATATTTGTAATAAACTCCGAAATGATAGGTTTGTATAGTGAGCTAATCACTTGTGGCCGCGAAGGAGGAGCGCAACTTGAAGCAGATGGAGAAATAATCGATGACGACTATGGATTCGATGATCTGATTGGCGGTTTTGAACGTATCTATGAGGAATTGAAGTTTGTAACGTACCTATGAGGATTTGAAATCTCGCTCCAATGGCTTCTTCCCAGCGAATTCGAGCCCCGTTTGTACTTTTTCTGCAACTAACCAGACCCAGCTCCCCAAATCTCTTTTCATTTTTGCATTGAAAGACCTAACCAGCCTCAAAAGCACATGCTCTTACCCTCAGCGTCTCCCTCCAGGAGGCGCTTTTCTCTATTTCCCCTACCATCCCCATCTCCTTTCCATAAGCCTCTTTTCCTGATTCGCCCCGACACCCCCAAATAAGTCCAAAACTCCACCTAGCAACGCCCATCACTAAAAAACAAAAATATTGAATATTTTGAGGTTTGTTTATGTAAGTATGTACCATGTCAGCATACTATCCGGTCAGTATGTTTCGGGTGAAGGGGGAAGGTCCGTGCATTTTGATTATTCCGAGAAGGTCAAGTCGCTGCAGCGTACGCTGCTGGAGTTCATGGACGAGGTCGTGTATCCGAACGAGAAGACGTATGAGGAGCAGCTTCAGCAGGCCGGCAGCAGGTGGACGGTTCCGTCGGTAATGGAGGAGATGAAGGAGCAGGCCAGACGGGCCGGGCTGTGGAATCTGTTTTTGCCGGACGAAGAGTATGGAGCGGGCCTGACGAATCTCGAGTATGCGCCGCTGTGCGAGATAATGGGCCGCTCGCTTATCGCGCCGGAGGTGTTCAATTGCTCGGCGCCGGATACGGGCAATATGGAGGTGCTCGTCCGCTACGGCACGCGGGAGCAGAAGGACAAATGGCTCCTGCCCCTGCTCGACGGGAAAATCCGCTCGTGCTTCTCGATGACGGAGCCGGATGTGGCGTCCTCGGATGCGACGAATATCGAGGCGACGATCGAGCGTGAGGGGGAAGAGTACGTCGTGACCGGGCGCAAATGGTGGTCTTCCGGGGCGGGCGATCCACGCTGCAAGGTGGCGATCGTGATGGGGAAGACCGATCCGGGCGCGCCACGCCATGAGCAGCAGTCGATGATTCTGGTGCCGATGGATGCGCCCGGCGTTCGGGTCCGCCGCATGCTTCCCGTGTTCGGCTATGATCATGCGCCGCACGGGCATGCCGAGATCGAATATGATCGCGTTCGCGTGCCGGCGGACTCGATGCTGTGGGAAGCGGGCAAAGGATTCGCGATCGCGCAGGGGCGGCTCGGCCCCGGACGCATCCATCATTGCATGCGGCTCATCGGGGCGGCAGAACGGGCGCTCGAACAGTTGTGCAAGCGCGTGCGGCGGCGCACGGCCTTCGGCAAGACGCTCGCTCGGCAGGGCGTCGTTCAGGAGTGGATTGCCGCCTCGCGAATCGAGATCGAGCAGGCGCGCCTGCTGACGCTGAAGGCGGCCTATATGATGGACACGGTCGGCAACAAGGCCGCCAAGGCGGAGATTGCGATGATCAAGGTCGTCGCGCCCAATATGGCGCTGCGGGTGCTGGACCGGGCCATTCAGGCGCTGGGCGCCGCGGGGGTCAGCGAGGACTTCCCGCTCGCCTCGCATTGGGCCAATGCGAGAACGCTGCGTCTGGCGGACGGCCCGGATGAAGTGCATCAAGCGGCTATCGCCAAGCTGGAGCTTCGCAAATACGACGATAAATGAAAACGGTCGCGAGGTAAGTGCCAATGAATTTCTGCTATCCAGAAGGGGGAGACAGGAATGAATGTCAGGCAGTTATTCGACTTGACGGGCAAGACGGCGATCATCACCGGCGGCGGCCGCGGGCTTGGGGCACAGATTGCGCAAGGGCTGGCGGAAGCCGGGGCCAATCTGGTCCTGTGCTCCCGGAAGGAGGAAGCGTGCCGGGAGACGGCTGTTCGCATCGAGCGGGATACGGGCGTGAGATGCCATGCGATGGCATGCGACGTCAGACGCCCGGACGAGGTGCGGCGGGTGGCGGAGCGAACGGCGGAGATCTATGGCCGCATCGACATTTTGGTCAACAACAGCGGGGCCTCCTGGGGTGCGCCCGCTGTTGAGATGCCGCTCGAAGCGTGGAACAAGGTGATGGATATTAACGTGACGGGGACATTCCTCATGTCGCAGGCGGTCGGCCGGATGATGATCGGGCAGGGCGGAGGCACAATCATCAACATCGCTTCCGTAGCCGGCCTGAGCGGAACCGATCCGCAGTGGCTCGATGCCGTCGGCTACAGCGCGAGCAAAGGAGCGGTCATCGCGTTGACGAGGGATCTGGCGGTCAAATGGGGCAAGCATCAGATTCGCGTCAATGCAATTGCGCCCGGATTTTTCCCGACCAAGATGACTCGGGAGGTGCTCCATCATGGAAGCGAGCAGATCCTCCGTCTTACTCCGCTCGGGCGGCTCGGCTCGGACAGCGATCTCAAGGGGAGCGCCGTATTTCTGGCGTCTGACGCTTCCAATTACATGACCGGAGCGGTGCTGGCCGTGGATGGGGGCATGTCGGCCATGTAGCGCCGAGGTCGCGCTGATTGTTAGCATGGCCTTGGGGCATGGCAGCCTTGCAGCGCCGCGGCAGTGCTGGCGAAGGAAGCAGTCATGCCCGGGAGCAGGATTGAATAGGAATGGTACGGAAAAGGGGGCTTATCAAAACGATGTCCAAGCAAAAGGCAGTGCCGAAGGACACGATTCCCGTGCGCCGGGGCGAAGAGCTGGACGTGGCCGCGCTTGACGCGTATATACGGGAGCATCTCGACCTTCCGGACGGGGGCTCGATCGAGGTCGAGCAGTTCGGGGCGGGGCATTCGAACTTGACTTATCTGATTCGCGCCGGAGATTGGGAGGCGGTCGTGCGCCGGCCTCCGCTCGGCCCGGTGGCGCCGCGGGCGCATAATATGGAGCGCGAGTTCACGCTTCTGAAGCGGCTCCATCCTTTGTTCCCGCTTGCTCCCCGTCCGTATCTGTACTGCGGGAATTCTTCGGTGATCGGCAGTCCGTTTTTTGTGATGGAGAGACGGCATGGAATCATTCTGGATCGGGAATTTCCCCCGCATGTGGAATATACGCCCGCTCTGGGCAGGGAGATCTCCGCAACGATGGTATCGACACTCGAGCAGCTCCATGAAGTGCCTTATGAAGAGGCGAATCTGCGGGCGATTAGCCAACCGGAAGGCTTTATGCGCCGTCAGGTTCAGGGCTGGGTGGAACGCTATGAACGCGCCAAGACGGAGGAGATTCGGGAGGCGGAGCGGCTTCAGAAGTGGCTGATCGATATGCTGCCCGCTTCGCAGGCGCCGGCCGTCATCCATTATGATTACAAGCTGAACAATGTGATGTTCTCCCGCAGCCATCCGAGCGAGATGACCGGCGTGTTCGACTGGGAGATGGCGACGGTCGGCGATCCGATGGCCGATGTCGGCGCGGCGCTCAGCTATTGGTTCGAGCGGGACGATCCGCCGGAGCTGCTGCGCGGGCTGGGGCATCCGCCGTTGACGGTGCAGCCGGGCTTCATGACGCGGGATGAATTCCTCGAAGCCTATGCGGCCAGGAGCGGACGGGATATGTCCGGCATTTCGTATTATTTGACGTTTGCGTATTTTAAGCTGGCCGTCATTTGTCAGCAGATCTATTACCGCTGGAAAAAAGGACAGACGAACGATGAGCGGTTTGCGCGCTTCGATGACACTGTCCGAGCGCTAATAGCACATGCTTGGCGGCAGACGGAACGAATGCAGCTTTAAGCTCATAAGCTCTGACTTTATTCGTTCCGAGAGACTGACCATTCGTATGCATGAGGAGGAGATTTTAGGTGACACGTCCCCATTTTGCGTATTGGCCTGCACGCATGCCGCTTACGCTCGCGGTCCCGGACACGACGCTGAGCGACAATCTGGAAGTGACCGCCCGCCGCTACCCGGACCGGACGGCGATCATCTATTATGATCAGGTTATCACCTACCGAACGTTGAGAGACGAAGTCAACCGCATGGCCGCTTATTTAATGCATCTGGGCGTCGATCAAGGCGACCGCGTGCTGATCTACATGCAGAACAGTCCCCAATTCATTATTTCCTACTATGCGATTATGCAGTGCGGCGGCATCGTCGTGCCGATCAATCCGATGAATCTGACGGAGGAGCTCTCCTTCTATATCACAGACGGCAGCGTAAAGGTCGGCCTGGTCAGCCAGGAGCTGTATCCGCGCATCGAGCCGCTGCTGGGGACGACCTGTCTGGAACGCATCATTCTCGCCGCTTATTCCGACTACTGTCCAAATCCGTGCGCGGATGCCCCGGATTTCGTCAAGGCTCCCCGGCTGGAACCAACCTCCCTTCGAGTCATCCCGTGGGCGGAAGCGATGGGAGCCGCTATCGAATCGCAGCCTGTCCCGGAGACGGCAGGGAGCGATCTGGCGGTCTTGCCGTACACGTCCGGGACGACCGGCCAGCCGAAAGGCTGCATGCATACCCATAAGTCGGTGCAGGCGAACGTGATTGCGACGGCTTTCTGGGGAGCGCTGACGCCGGAATCGATCGTGCTCTCCACGCTTCCCTTATTTCATGTGACCGGTATGGTGCACGGTATGCACACGCCTATCTATATGGGGGCCGCCATCGTCATGATGACGCGGTGGGAGCGCAATACGGCCGCGCGGCTCATAGAAGCTCGCAAGTGCACGCATTGGACGGGAATCAGCACGATGATTATTGATTTTCTGGCCAATCCTCAGCTTCCGCAATATGATCTGAGTTCGCTTATCGCCATTACTGGAGGCGGGGCGGGGCTGCCGGAGGCGGTCGGCGAGAAGCTGCATCAGGCCACCGGCATCCGGTTCGTGGAAGGCTACGGCTTATCGGAGACGATGGCGCAGACGCATTTCAATCCGCTCGATCGCCCGAAGCTGCAATGTCTCGGCATTCCGTCCTTTGACGTGGACGCGCGCATTATTGACCCGGTCACGCTGGAGGAGAAGGCGCCCCGCGAAGAAGGGGAAATCATCCTGAACGGCCCGCAATTATTTCAAGGCTATTGGAACAACCCGACGGAAACGAAAAACGCCTTCGTCGAGATAGAAGGCCAACCGTTTCTCCGCTCGGGGGATATCGGCTACTGCGACGAGGAAGGCTACTTCTTCATCGTCGACCGGGTGAAGCGCATGATTAACGCTTCCGGCTTCAAAGTGTGGCCGACCGAAGTAGAGTCGATTCTGTATAAGCATCCGGCGATTAAGGAAGCCTGTGTCATCGGGGTGCCGGACAAGAGAAAGGGCGAAGAGATCAAGGCATACGTCGTCCTGCAGGAAGACAAGCGCGGCACGATAACAGAGGACGATATCATTAGCTGGGCGCAGCAGCATATGGCTGCCTATAAATATCCGCGCCTGGTCGAATTCGTCGCTACGCTTCCGGTGACCGGCAGCGGCAAAATATTATGGCGCAAGCTCCAGGAGGAGGCCTGGGACAAAGCGAAGCAGCAGGCAAATGCAGGCCCCCAATAGAAGCAGGCGCCGCCATACACGCGATGAGGGGAGATCATACTTGGAGCCGTCCATGAAAGAGAAGATTATGAAGCATAGCATTGCGCTTTTTGAAGCGAAAGGGTTCAGCGAAGCCTCGATCCAGGACATTGTCGATACGCTGGGCGTGACCAAGGGGACCTTCTATTATTACTTCGCGAGCAAGGAGCAACTGCTGACGCAGATTCATCTGCAGTATATTGATTATATGCTGGAGGAGCAGCGGCGCATCATCGAGCAGCCGGATCGAACCTGGAAGGAGAAGCTGTCCGGGATCATCCTCATGATGATTCGGGCCATCGAAAGCCAAGGGAGCAGCGCACGCATCTTTTTCCGTGAACTCCTTCATATTACGGGCGATAATCTTAGCGAAATCAAACAGAAGCGGGATCGGTTCCGGTTAAATGTACAGTCTGTCATCGAGCGGGGAATGGAGAGCGGCGAGTTCCGGAATGATCTGCCGGCAGACATGATGGCGTTCAGCATCCTCGGCGCCTGCAACTGGTGCTATACGTGGTTCAAGCCCGACGGCCCGTTGTCCGACGCCGAGGTGGCGGGTGTCTATGCCGAGATGTTCTTGAACGGGATGAGCAAGTTAGAGAGCAAGTAAGCAGCTAGATGAACAGAGCCGCAGGGAGGCACGGACTCCTTGCGGCTCTTTTTTGCACCTTTATTGGCGGACATCGTTCATTTATATAGTCTATCTGTCCTCCAAAAGATGCTGATGGGCGCTCCCCGCTTGCTCTTCCTTCGCTCGCCCGGATGGATAAGCGTAATGGTAGATCGCTTCCAATTGCTTCGCCATATATTCGGGTGAATAAGGCGTGTCTTGCCCCAGCCAGTTCACCAAGACTCCCAGATGAGCGAACAGAACGTAGTGGCTTACAATCTCTTTGTTCAAGCCGTTCACGGCGCGCGGCGTCAGCTTCAACGCTTCAAAGGCCTGGCTGAACTGCTGGTATAACATTTCCGTGAAGCGATTGTTAAAATAGGTTCTCGCGTTGTCTCCGAACATGGTTTTGTAAAAATCGCGATGCAGACGGAAATGGGAGAACAAGCGGATAACTTGCTTTTCCGGGTACTTATGAGGCATGCTCCGCTTTTCATCTTCGGTGGGTCCGACCGCTTTGGCGAGCTCCTCCAGCATATCGTCCACGCTTCGTTCGAACAGATCGTATTTGTCTTGATAATGCAAATAGAATGTCCCTCGATTAATGTCCGCCCGCTCGGCAATATCCTGCACCGTGATCGCCCCGAACTCCTTTTCGTTCATCAATTCGATTAATGCGCACCGGATTCTTTTTTTCGTTCTTTTGACTCGCCGATCCGTCGTGTTGGACATCAAGCTTCACCTTCTTATTTACAAATTATTTACACATAAATCAACAATCTGGCTGCATGTGTACGGTAATGAACAGATGATAGCGAACTGCGCATTGAAGAAATAACAACACTTGGTAAAATTATAAACATCCAATTGGATGTTTTTCAACAATACGTTCATTTACTAGTACTAGTGGCTAATTTAACCTGTTCTGAAGGAGTTGAAGCCATTGATGAACTGTGTCAATTTGGACCGCGTGAATCGGACCCATTTGCCGCTCGCAGGCGGCAAGGGAGCCAATCTGGGGGAATTGCGGCAAGCCGGATTTCCCGTTCCCCCGGGATTCTGCGTTACGACTTCCGTCTATGACGCGGTAGTGGGACAATCGGATCGGATGGACTCTTTCTATGAAGAGCTCGGCCTCTTGAACGTTCAGGCTAACGAGGAGATCCGGCGCCTAAGCCAGCGGATGCAGCGGCATATCAGCAGCTTGCCAATTCCGGATGAGATGATCGAAGATATTCTTGGCGCATGGAGAGAGATGGGCGATAATCCTGTCGCCGCCGTTCGTTCCAGCGCGACGGCGGAGGATTTGCCCACAGCTTCCTTCGCCGGGCAGCAGGACACGCTCTTGAATGTCAAAGGGGAGCGGCAGCTCTTCGAGGCCATTCGGCAGTGTTGGTCTTCACTCTTTTCCGAACGAGCCATTGCCTACCGGATGAAAAACGGGTTCGATCATCGTTCCGTCCGGCTGGCCGTCATCGTCCAGCGCCTGATCGTGCCTGATGTATCAGGGGTGATGTTCACCGCCGATCCGATTACGGGGAACCGAAGCATCATCTCGATTGATGCCAGCTTCGGGCTGGGGGAAGCGCTCGTGTCGGGGCTCGTCAACCCTGATCTGTACCAGGTCAGGCAGGGCGAGATCGTGAAGAAGCAGATCTCATGCAAGAAGTCGGCTGTCTGTACGCTCGCCGAGGGAGGCACGGCAGTCGAAGAACTTCCTGAACCGAAGCAGAAGGAGCAGGCGCTGTCCGATGAGCAGATAGTGACTCTGGCCCGGATGGGAGAGCGAATTCAAGCGCATTACGGGGCGGAGCAAGATATTGAATGGTGCCTGTCCGGCGGACAGTTTTACATTGTTCAGGCCCGACCGATCACTTCCATTTTTCCACTACCGCAAGCGCCCGACGATGGGCTGCATGTTTATTTCTCGTTCGGCCATATGCAGATGATGACCGATGCGATGTCGCCCGCCGGAATTTCGGTCTGGCAAATGACAAGAGATTTCGCCGCCGCCGGGGAGGAACGCGCGGCAGCGCTGGTAGAAGCCGGCGGCAGACTGTTCATGGATGCCACGCGTTCGCTGCAGGCCGGCTTGGCCCGGAAGGTGACGCTGCAGATGATCGGCAAGATGGACGCCCTCATAGCCAGCGCGGCCAGACAAATTCTTGACCGTTTTCCGCTCAAAGAAAAATCCTCTTCCGGTTGGGAGGGGCTGGAAGAGATGCTCCCCCGGCTTGCGACGCAGGTGCTCAAGGATATGCTGGAGGGGGAGGGCCAAGCGGCCTACACGGAGGTCGAGGACGGAGCGGATCACCTTGTGGACAAATGCCGGCAGCGGTTGGACGAATGCGACGGAGCCGATAAAATTACGTATATTCATCAAAACTACGAGTCATTGGCGCGCTATTTGATGGGCGAGAGCTTTCACTACATGGTCACAGCCATGGTGGCGCAGCATCTGCTCGAGCTGCTGGCGAAATGGTGGAACTTCGATGGCGGCGAGCTGATCACGCTGAACAAGTCCCTGCCTTTCAATGTCACGAGCGAGATGGGACTGGAGCTGGGGGATGTGGCGGATACCGCCCGGCCTTATCCGGAACTGACGGCGTATTTGCGGAACGCGGCCGAGGATGGATTTATGGAGGGGCTGGACGCCATTGCCGGTGGCCCGGAATTCAAGGCGGCCTTCGCGCGGTGGCTGGAACGATACGGCGTCCGCTGCCCCGGCGAGATTGACATCATGAGAACGCGCTGGGGGGAGCGGCCTTATATGCTGATCCCATCGATTGTGGGCCATCTGGACAGCCTCCAGCACGGAGAGCACCGCGAACGCTTCCGCCAAGGGGAGCAGGAAGCCGAGAGGGCCGCCGGACGTATTCTGTCCCAAGTCCGCGGCCTGGAAGACGGAGCATTCAAGGAACGGATCGTGTCCCGGCTGATTACCGTCTACCGGAGCTTCATGGGCTTGCGGGAGCATCACAAATTCGTGCTGGTCCGTCATTTGGCGCTCTACCGGAAAGCGGTGCTGGAGCTGGGCGATGATCTAGCGGCACAGGGCGTCCTGAGCGAGCGGAACGAGATGTTCTTCCTGGCCTTGCCTGAAATGAAGGAGATTATAACCGGCACCTTCGCAGAAGACGTTCCGTCGCTGATCGCGGCCCGGAAGGAGAGCTTCAAGCACTATCAGCGCCTGCAGCCGCCGCGCGTCTTCACGAGCGAAGGGGAGATTATCGAGGGCAGACTGGACGGCGGCGATGCGCCGGAAGGCGCCTTGATTGGACTGCCGGTCTCGCCCGGCGTCGTTGAAGGCCGAGCGAGAATCGTGCTTGATCCGAGCACGGCGTCGCTGAAGGAAGGCGAGATTCTGGTGGCGCCGTTCACCGATCCGGGCTGGACGCCGCTGTTCCAGCAAGCGAGGGGGCTCATCACCGAGATTGGAGGCATGATGACGCACGGCTCGGTCGTCGCCCGCGAGTATGGCATTCCCGCCATCGTCGGGGTCGAGCGTGCGACGAAGCTCATCCGTGACGGCGAGCTGCTTCGCTTGGACGGCACTACAGGACATGTAATCGTGCTGGAAGAAGCGCATAGTTTGGCTTGATACCTTCATCTATATAAGCAGGTAAGGAACCGCGTTTTGCCGGAAAAAGGCAGAGCGCGGTTCTTTGTTTCTCCGCGGAAATATGCCAATATAGTCCTAAGGGGATGAGTGAATGTTCAACGATTTCAAGCTCGTAGATGGACGTCCCGCTTCCGTTCAAGTGAAGGACTATATCAAAGAGTTGATATATAAAGGAATTTTGCGCGCCGATCAGAAGCTCCCTTCGACCCGCGAGTTCGCCTCCTTATGGCAATTGAGCCGCAACACGGTCATGACGGCGTACCGGGAGCTGGAGGACGAAGGACTGATTCATTCCGTGGCGGGCAAAGGAAGCTACGTAACGCAAGAGGTCGTGCCGGCCGTGGACGGCGCGCGGCTGGAATGGAAGGAAAGGATTGGAGCGTGCGCCCGCACGGCCGAGGAGCTTGATCTGATGAAGCATGGCGTTCGCTGGGAGAAGGGGATGATTTCGTTCACCAGCATTGCCCCGGACGAGAAGCTGTTCGATCTGGACAATGTGAAGCGGGCCTTTCTCGATCGGATGTCGCTCGAAGGCGAGATTTTGCTGAACTATGGCTATGCGAAAGGCTACAAGCCGTTAATCGACTGCCTGCTGCGGTATATGGAGACGAAGGGTGTGGATTTAACCGGCAAAGATCTGCTCGTGACGAACGGCTTTACCGAAGGGCTCGACCTTGTCCTGTCGGCCCTGCGCAAGCCGCACGGGCGCGTGCTGTGCGAGAATCCGACCCATCATACAGCGATCAAGCTGTTCAAGATGCACGGCCTGGAGATCACCGGAATCGCCATGCAGGAGGACGGACTCCAACTGGAGGAGCTGGAGCGGGCATTGGCCCAACAGTCCTTCGACCTGGCTTACCTCATTCCGTCCTATCATAATCCGACCGGCATCGTCATGTCCCCGGAGAAGCGGATGGAGGCCTTGCGCCTGTTCGGCGATTACCGCATCCCGGTCATCGAGGACGGCTTCAACGAGGAGCTGCGCTATTCCGGATCGCACGTCGCCCCGATGATTGCCTGCGGCGGCAGCGGGAACAACGTAGTCTACATCGGCAGCTATTCGAAGGTGCTGTTCCCGGGGATTCGCGTAGGCTGGGTGCTGGCGGATCGGGAGCTTGTCGATTATTTGGAGAGCATGAAGCGGGCGCGGAGCATACATACGTCTACGCTCGATCAAGCGATTTTATATCAATATTTGCATAACGGAAATTTCGAAAAGTATATCAAGCGGGCCCGAAATGCTTACAAGCGCAAATATGAGCTGGCCGTGCAATGGTGCCGGGAGCATATTCCGTTCGCCAGGCTGAGCGGCGACGGCGGACTGCACTTATTCATTGAATTGCACGAATCATTGGCCGCGCGCGATGTGCTCAGCGCGTGCGTGCGGCAAGGCGTTGTCTTTACGCCGGGCGATATTTTTCATACCGATGGCTCCGGCGCCAATACGTTCCGGCTCGGCTTCTCGCGCGTCTCGGAAGGGGAGTTGGAGGCAGGCATCGCGACGATAGGCCAGATGGTCAGACAGCTCATGGGGGAGGTAACGGGATGAAGGCGACCAAAGTCGGCGTGATTATGGGAGGCGTCTCCTCTGAGCGCCAAGTGTCGCTCATGACGGGGAAGGAAATGATGGCGAATCTGGATGACAAATATGAAGCGGTACCCATTGAACTGAATTCCACGGAGGAGCTTATCGGCAAGGTCAAAGGGATCGATATCGCCCTGTTGGCTTTGCATGGCAAATACGGCGAGGACGGGACAGTGCAGGGCACGCTGGAGACGCTCGGCATCCCCTATACAGGATCAGGCGTCTTATCCAGCAGCCTGTGTATGGATAAAGAGCTGACGAAGAAAATCATCCGCTTCGAGGGATTGGCGACCCCGGACTGGATGCTGATTGCTTCGCTCGATGAGCTGGACACGGCGGAAGCCGGCCGCCGGCTTGGCTATCCCGTCGTCGTGAAGCCGAATACGGGCGGCTCCAGCATCGGCGTGCAGATCGCGGACGGCCCGGACCGTCTGCGTCAAGCCGTGGCGGACGCGCTGGCGTGGGACCGTGAGGTGCTGCTGGAGCAATATGTCGCCGGCGACGAAATTACGTGCGCGGTGCTGAATGGAACGCTGCTGCCTACCGTATCGATTAAGGCCAAGGCTCATTTCTTCGATTATTCGTCCAAATATTGCGACGGCGGGGCGGAGGAGGAAGTCATCGAATTGCCGGAGCCGTGCGGCACGGCGGTTCGCGAGGCGGCACTCCGAATCTATCAGGCCATGAAGTGCAGCGTGTATGCCCGCATCGACATGATGCTTGCCGATGGGATTCCCTATGTACTCGAAGTGAACACGCTTCCGGGGTTGACCAAGAACAGCTTGCTCCCGAAAAGCGCCAAAGCGGCGGGCCTTTCTTACAGCCGGCTGCTGGATGAAATCATAACGCATTCCTTGCGGGCAAGAAAGACAGAAGAAGCAGGTCTCCCTGGGCGGTAACGCCTGGAGATCTGCTTCTTTGTTGACGAAGGTTTTTCATGAACAAGCCTATGGAGCATAATGAATGACCATCTCAGACACTTGCTTTTCCCAGGAGTCGCTGCCGGACAGCTCGACCTTCAAATAGTTGGTGCCGGCGGGCAGCTCGGTTTGCGGCGTGTACACTTTTCTGTACCATTTGCTTCCCTTGTATACTCCCGGGGTGCTGACATGGACGACGGGCGTCCAGCTCTGGTTGTCGGTTGAGGTATAGAAGGCGATGCCGTCCCATACGCTGAATTGATAGAGGCTGGCGATGAAGGAGGTAATGTTCGGCAGCTCATAGATGAAGCTCTCGGTCGTGCCGCTGGTCCGCTTTACCCGTGACCTGTCTCCGTCAAAATAGGAGGGGTTGGAGGAATCGAGCGTCAATCCGTCTGTATGGGAAAAGGTGTTGGACCAGTCATCCAGGTCGTCGGTCAAGACCTGCTCTTCCGGATCGGGCGCCGAACCGTTCTGCCCGACGAAGGTGACGACGCTCTTCGGCGCGACGATCGCCTGGAACTTGCCGTTGATGAGAGGGACGTTGTGCCCCTGCGCAAGGCTCAAGCTGTTGTTCGTCACATAGGGCGTCAGTCGGCCCGCCGTGAATCCGTTCGGCACGACGTTCAGCTCGGCCGTCGCATCGCTGTCGTTCACCGCGACGATCGTGAAGCTGCCGGTGGCCGGATCTTTGTATGCCGATACATGAACGCCCGGCTTCGGATTCGCGGTCGCGCCGATGCGCACGTACCCCGGCTTGATATATTTGCTGTAGTTGCCGAACGTGTAGTAGCGCTTCGTCAATTGATACGTATTCGTATCCTTGTATACGTTGATCAGCCCCTCGTCATTGCTCCCCGGAATGGCCCCGGTCCAGTACATCCACGCATTGACCTGGGCCTTGGTCATGAAGTCATGAATCTGGCGGGCGAACTTCAGACCGGAGGTCATGCCCGGATCGTAGGAATCGACCTTGGACACCTCGGTCATCCAGACTCGCTTCCCCTTCGCTTGGGCGGTGGTGAACGGCGCGGTCGGCAGCTCGACGCCGATGACCGGCACGGGGTAGTTATGGCCGGCGACGATGTCGATCCGATCCGCGGAAGCCGGGTCGTTCAGCGCATCCTTCATCAGATCCTCCGACCACCAGGAAGGCTCGCCGACGATCACCTTCGTGTCCTGCACGCCATGGTTGATCATTTCCTGCTTCAAATAATCCTTCAAAAACACTTGAATCTGCGTCGAATTCCATTCGGCCGAGTCCCAAGGGAGGAAGGTCATCGAGTTCGGCTCGTTGGCGATGGAGATGCCATACAGATCAAGGCCGAACTGCTGCTCATATTCCTTGATGAACGTGGAGAGCAGAACCGCGAAATCGCCGTAGTTCTCTTTTTTAAGATATCCGCCGTTGGTCGTGGAGTTATTAGACTTCATCCAGGCCGGCGGGCTCCAGGTGCTGGCGATAAGCTTATGCACGCCTCTCGCCTGCGCTTGCTGCATCACCCATACCTGGTCGGGACGGGCCTGGAAGTCATATTGACCGGGAGCCGGATTGAAGGCGGGGAAGACCGCGCCCCGGAAAATCGACACGCCGATACCGGTAACTTGATCGAACAGACGATCCATCACTTCGCTGCGCACCGGCTCCGGCAAATCATAGATGGCGTCCGACCAGCCGGCCTGGGACACCCCGAACCCGTCGATCTCCTGCTTCACGTCATTCCAACCGATATAGACATCCGAAGCCGCGGCGGCCTCCGCCATGTCGGATGATTCCGCCGGGTCCGCCCATACCGTGAACGGCAGTGCCCAGACCATGGTGACCAGCATCGTTAGCGCCGTGCCGGCGCTCAACAGGGAGTGGAGGAGCTTGCTTCTCATGAACAACCACCTTTCCGTGTGCCGATATGTGATTCATTGCATGTATATCATTTTTTGCAGAGACTATTCGCGCTTTTGCAAAACTTATTGAACTCGGCCGTGAGCGCACGCCGGCAGGGAGCCTATTATGGCGATTGGGTAAGCGGAAAGGACGGAATGTCCCTGACAGATGGCATTGGAGATGCATTATATGTAAAAACCGAAAGAAGGGGCTTTGACTAATGCGCCCGTACAAGGGCTAGGGGAGTGGTGCGTGATGAAGAAATGCATTGTGTTCGCCAACTGCCATGGCATTCCGATTCGCCAATATTTGGCTTCGTCGGCGACGTTCCGCCAATTCTACGAGTTGGTAGAGGTGCCGATGATCCAGGTATGCAATCAGGCCACCGGCATCGGCGATCACCTGTTGAACCAATGCGATCTGTTCATCTATATGAGAACGAGCGATGCCTTCGGGCCTTATCTGTCCACCGACTATATATTGACCAGACTGCCGGACCGCTGCATCCGCATCAGCATCGGCAATGCTTTTTTCATGTCCTATTATCCTCAATTCATCCCGGACAATAAGGAGCCGTTGTTCGCCTATGCGGATCAGAATGTCATCCGCCTGCTGCAAGCGGGAGTAAGCAAGGAGATGATTATCGCCCTCTTGTCGGACGAGAATTTATACTCCGCTCCGTTCTTGCATCAATATCATGATGATTTCATGCTCAATTTGCGGAGCCGGGAAGCGGGAATCGATATCCCTCTGGCCGATTTCATCGAACAGAACTACCGGCACAATCATTTATTCGCCACGATATGCCATCCGCGGTTCCAGATCATACGGTACTTGGCGATGAACATTTTGGAACGGATTCATATTTCAGGTCAGGAGATTGCGCATGTCGTTCACGACACGGCCTTCCTCGAGCTGATTCACCCGATCTACCCAAGCGTCATCAAGCATCTGGGACTGAGCTTCGTGCGGCCGGAAGACCGGGTGTACACCTTGGGCGGTGAAATTCTGACCTTCCCGGAATATATTTCGCGGTATGTCGATTATCATGCGCAGGCGATGAGGGGGAGCTAGAACCGTGCCGTGCTGTAGACTGGCGAGATTCCAGCGGCTTGATCCGGGACTAGATTTTTTCCAGTCGAAAAGAGTGATAATAATAGCCGTTTCTTCCTGGACAGAAAGAAACGGCTGGAGAGCCTAGGAGAAATGATCAATCAAGGTCAATGGGAACTGTACGTTGATTTACAAGCCGGGCATTCTTCGCATCCGTCACATCATAGGTTGTGACGATTAGCTCGGCGCCAATTACGCCGGAAAAAGAACCTTTCCCGGTTACTTCAACAGAAGAATAGGCATTAGCCGCAGCTCCGTATCCGCTTGTCGTAATCTGAACTCCGGCATTTTTGATTTCTTGCTGCTGACTGGCTGTCAGGCCGGCATAATGTCTCCCCAGAAAATTGTCGTAGGTGAATTTCTTGCTATCTTGCATGCCCATCCAACCCGTATATATGCCGGTCGCGTTGATGATGCTGCGATTTGCCATCGTGCTTCCCGTCCGGCCTGTAAATACGACATCTCCGCGATACGTCCTTTGACTGAACTCCACTATCGTTTTATATGTTTTATGCGGGGGAACCTTCACGGGCTGCGACGGGACTTCCAACGTGTAGGATTCACTTGTTGTATGGGTTTCCGTACTGCCTGTGTTGTACTCCAGGTTGAGTTTGCCTGCGCCCTCCAAAATTAACGGAAGAATGAATTTATTGCCGAGATCCCCGGCTCCGCCAACCTTGAATCCGCTGGA
Organism: Paenibacillus dendritiformis; assembly: GCF_945605565.1. Classification (NCBI taxonomy): domain Bacteria; kingdom Bacillati; phylum Bacillota; class Bacilli; order Caryophanales; family Paenibacillaceae; genus Paenibacillus; species Paenibacillus dendritiformis. Next base: position 1,444,389 of record NZ_OX216966.1, read on the forward strand.
CATACTGGTTGAATTGGATTCTGTATACGTCTTGGAGTATTTCAGGGTGTTGAAGGTTTGCTCCTCATCCAAAGTATTTGGAAATGTGTTTTCTCCGATAAATACAGGCATCGTTGAATCATAGTGTATATTTTCCGTTCTCGCCTCAATCGACAGGTCGATTACAGGCGTAACGCTATCCGGATTCGCTCGAAGCGTGTATCTAAAACCGTTACTTTCCGGGTTGGCAACCGTATTTGCCAGATGATTTTTATAATAATACGTGCCTACCTTTTTAAGCACTTCATTGACATCTACGATCCCGATGCTTTTTTCCTGGGCAATCGATGCTTCGGCATAAGCCTGGGGCGGCACGGAAGCGCTTCCAAGCATAAGCGCAGAAAGCCCGATAACAAGACCATTTCTCAGAACATGTTTTCTCATTGTGTATCCCCTCCATTGAGTATGCTGCTGATTTCGCTCCCTAAGCCTCCTTTCCTTCGGGTTAAGGTTATCGTAGCACGGCTGCCGTTTCCTCATCACATAAGGATTGTTATATATTGTTTCAATCATGTTAATAGCCCGGGATAAGCAGAGAACGAGCGCCCCCTGCACAGTTCAGGGGGCGCTCGCCGCACGTTCATCCTATTAGATTGATGGTGACCATCCTCATTAGTTTTTCTCTACCAATTTATGATTTTTCCAATCTAGTATATATGTTGTAGTAAAGGTTGAATAGGAGGTGTCTTTTTCATTGCTTCCTGCCCAATAACCAAGACCAAATAGTTCACTATGCCATTGCAGCTTATAACTGTCTTGCGTTCTGCCTAAATGTACAGTTAATTCAGATAAGGAATCCGTTTTATCGGCAATGACAACGGCGACAACGGCAGGAGAAAAGCTGTAAGCCGCTAAAGCAGGCATCTGATCGCTGGAAAGAAAATTATCTTTTGCCCAGACTTGGCCGTTACGAGATTTACTAAAAAGCTCATTGCCATAAGTAACCGTAAATGAATCCCTATTATACGGTCCCCATCCTTGGTTCATCGCGGAAACAAAAGGAACTGTCCATTCCACCTTTTTATTGGTATCGGTTTTTAAAATCGTTTTGTAGTCTGCTTGTTCATAAGAAACGGAGGTTGACCAATTGTTACTGCTATTGGGGATGCTGCCTATTGTACCGCCAATGGTATATCCAATGGTAGATGATACCGTTTTTTTATCGATGGTATTCGTAGGAGCTACCTTGAAAAAATCCCCGCTTCCGTTTAATTCCATGGCTACCCGATAAGAAGATGCCCAATGCATTGTCGCTCTATAATACCCTGGATACGAATCCTGTTCAGGAAAAGAGATTTTTCTGTCCGCATCAATGTTGCTTCCTTCTGTAGTGATGACCGCAATTTGTTTATTACTGTGGGGATCGTCAATAAAGGCAGCAGAAAGAGAGGTTTTTATTTTTTCATTGCCAAACCTTGTAGACAAGTTATTGTATACCTTTGCGCCTTGTCCGATATCGATGGGAGAATTTTTCGCTACTTGCGCAGAGATGGATGCTCCATTTAAGGTTAGAGAACCTAGTAAAATGGCAACTGCAGTTATACTTTTAATAAATAGGGGTGATCTTTTTTTCTTTTTTAGCATATGCTCCACTCCATTCTTTTTCTTCGGGTTAAGATTTACTGTAGCATAGCTGCTGTCGCCTCACCGCATAAGGATTGTTATATTTTGTAGCAATCATGTTAAAACAAAAACGAGCGCCCCCTGCACAGTTCAGGGGGCGCTCGCCGTTGTATGATCAACCTAGGGGATTGATTGAGACAGTTTTTTTCAAAACAATAGACCGCCCCGGTCAAGGCTCGGTCTATTTCAACTTCCGATAGCCACCGCCTTTGAAGCGGCTGCCATGCAAGGGAAGCAGCTGCAACTGCTTCCCTTTTTAGTGTATTCCCTAATATCTAATTCCATTCTACTTGAAAAAACGTTACCTTTTTCAAGTCTTCATGCCTATGAATCAGAGCTTCATGCGGCGGAACGATTCATGCGCCGCTTCGATCGTCCGGTCGATGTCCTCGCCGGTATGCGCGGTCGTCAGGAACCAGGCCTCATACTTCGAAGGCGCGAGGCAGATGCCCTGGTCGAGCATATGGCGGAAGAAGGCGGCGAAGGCCTCGCTGTCTGTGTCCTGCGCTTCCTCGTAGTTCGTCACCGGATGATCGCAGAAATGCGTCGAGAACGATCCGCGAATCCGGTTGATCGTGAGCGGAATGCCGTAACGGTCGGCTCCTTCCTGAATGCCTTCCGTCAGGCGGATGGTCAGTTCCTCCATGCGCTCGTAGATTCCGGGCTCGGAGAGCACCTCCAGGCAAGCGATGCCTGCCGAGATCGAGGCAGGGTTGCCAGCCATCGTGCCTGCCTGATAGGCAGGGCCGAGCGGCGCGACCTGCTCCATGACCTGCTTCCGTCCGCCGTAGGCGCCGATCGGCAGCCCGCCGCCGATAATCTTGCCCATCGCGGTCAGATCCGGCTCGATGGCCGCATGTTCCGGGAAGGCGGCGTACGTCTGCGCCGAGCCGTAATGGAAGCGGAACGCGCTGATGACCTCGTCGTAGATGACGAGGGAGCCATTGGCGCGCGCGAGCCGGCAGAGCCCTTCCAGGAAGCCGGGCTTCGGCATGACCATGCCGAAGTTGCCCACGATGGGCTCGACCATGACGGCGGCCACATCGTCGCCCCAGCGCTCAAGCGCTACCTGCAGGGCCTCCAGGTCATTGAACGGCACGGTAATGACCTCTTGGGCGATGCTGGCCGGAATGCCGGCGCTGTCCGGCACGCCCAGCGTGGACGGGCCCGAGCCGGCCGCCACGAGCACGAGGTCGGAGTGGCCGTGATAGCAGCCGGCGAACTTGATGACCTTCTCGCGCTTCGTGTAGGCGCGGGCGACCCGGATCGTCGTCATGACGGCTTCGGTGCCGGAGTTGACGAAGCGGACCTTGTCCATGGAAGGGACCGCTTCCTTCAGCATGCGGGCCAGCTTGATCTCCAGCTCGGTCGGCGTACCGTAGAGCGTGCCGTTCCGGGCGGCACGCACGATCGCTTCCGTCACGTGAGGATGGGCATGCCCCGTAATAATCGGGCCGTAAGCGGCCAAATAATCGATGTACCGGTTCCCGTCCACATCCCAGAAATGAGCGCCCTGCGCGCGCTCCATGAAGACGGGAGCGCCGCCGCCGACCGCCTTGAAGGAGCGGGACGGGCTGTTCACGCCTCCGACGATATGCTGCAGCGCTTCTTCATACAATTGGGCGGAACGTTGTCGGTTCGTAGTCATGGGGATGTATCTCCTTTATTGTCGTTGTTTTCTCCCGATGCGGAGTCCTCGATCTTGTCGTTCAGAGCATCTTGAATGTACTGCTTCAGCCGGTCTTTGTCCAGGACTTGGAGCACGGCGGACTGATTGACCATCAGGTCCGCCACATTGTCCATCGGCGGAAGCTGATGGCTCGGACCGATCGTACTGTCATATCCGAGCGCGGCGAGCTTAATGAGATCATCGGCGGTCAGATTGGTCTCCACATAAGGGGAGACTTTATTGATGAGCGTCGGAAGCTGGATGATCGACCAGGCGGACTTGAGCTTGGTGGCCACCGCCGTCAGCAGCTCGCGCTGCCGCTTCGTGCGCGCGAAGTCGGACATGGCGTCATACCGGAACCGGACGTACATAAGCGCGGTCTCTCCGTTCAAGATCTGTTTTCCTTTTTTCAGATTAATATCGAATTCGTGGTTGTCCGCCTTGCTCGTATACTTCATATCCTTCTCGACATCGAATTCCACCCCGCCAATCGCATCGATCAGCTGGATGAAGCCTTGAAAATCGGTATACACGTAATACTGGACATCCAATCCGGTCAGATTGCCGACCGTCTTCATGGCGAGCTCCGGTCCGCCGTAAGCGAGAGCCGCATTGATGCGATCCTGGCCGAACCCGGGAATATCGACGTACGTATCCCGCAGAATGGAGAACAGATGCGCTTTGTTCGTGGCGGGATCGAATGAAGCGAGCAGCAGCGAATCGGAGCGAGGCACCTCATCCGGCTTCATCCCCCGCGAGTCGCCGCCCAGCAGCAAAATATTGACGCGCTCCGAGCCTTCCCACTTCGGAGGCTCGACCTCCTTCGGTTTGGGGAGCTTGTTCACGACAGGCGCGAAGCGGGACTGATCCGGCGGCTTCTGAAGGCTGTTCAGACTATTGTACATCGCCCAGATGTAGTAACCGACGCTGCCAATGAGCAGTACGAGCAATACAACGAGTGAGTGCTTCCAATACTTTTTGATCATCGATAGGTCCTTTCCGCATCCGGCGGAGCAGTAAAATGATGGAGTCGTCTCCGGTGCATTCATTCAAGTCGATATACATGCTATATTAATAGGTATGGATGTTAGCCCCGCATCTTGTCTATTCATTATAAAATCTTTACGTCGCCAAAATCAATTCGCACGCCGGGCTTGCCCGGGCGACGTGAGCATATACGCATGGTCCGCACCGTGGCGGACAACCAATCGGAAAGGGTGAGGCTGACAACGATGAATGCGATTGAAGTGCGGGATCTGCGCAAGACCTTCCGCGTGCAGAAAAATCGGGAAGGACTGAGCGGCGCCTTACTCGACTTGTTCAAGCGCGAATATAATGAAGTCATGGCCGTGAAGGACATCTCCTTCACGATACCGCAGGGGGAAATATGCGGCTATATCGGCGAGAACGGCGCAGGCAAATCGACCACCATCAAAATGCTGACCGGCATCCTCGTGCCGACGGCCGGCGACATTCGGGTGAGCGGCTTCATCCCGCATGCGGAGCGGGAGCGGTTCGTCCAGGGCATCGGCGTCGTGTTCGGACAGCGGAGCCAGCTCTGGTGGGATATCGGAGTCATTGAATCATTCCGCCTGCTGCGCAAGGTATACCGGGTGCCGGAGGCGGACTTCAAGCGGCGGCTGGACGAGCTGGTCGAGCGCCTTCAGCTTCAGGATCTGCTGAACCGGCCGGTAAGGAAGCTGAGCCTGGGCCAGCGCATGCGCTGCGAGCTGGTTGCATCTCTGCTGCACCAGCCGTCGGTCCTGTTCCTCGACGAGCCGACCATCGGACTCGATATCGTCGTGAAGACGGAGATTCGCGATTTCCTCCTGACGCTGAACCGCGAGCATGGCACGACGATTCTGCTGACGACGCATGACCTGCAGGATATTGAAGCGCTCTGCACCCGCGTCATTATGCTTGATGACGGACGCATTATCTATGACGGAAGCCTGGACATGCTGAAATCCACCTGGGGCAAAGGACGAGAGGTCCGCTTCCAGTTCGCCAAGCCGATGCGCGCGGGCGATGCCGAGGCGCTTACCTCCGGGCTCGAAGGAACCTGGACGGTGCACTCGCCATTTGAAGCGAGCATTCATGTGCCGCTGGAGACGAATATTTCCGATGTCATCGGGCGCGTTGTCGGGGGAGCTTCCATCTCCGACCTGAAGATTGTAGAGACGAACACGGATGACATCGTCCGCGAGATCTACAAGACCGGCAGCGCGGAGCTGCCGGAGGGCGCAGGCGAGGCGGCGCAGGAGGGCACGGCCGGAACTGATGCGGACGCCGAACGGGAGAAGGATGCGGTGCTTCATGGCTAGCGCATATCTCGATTTAATCCGGATCCGGTTTTTGACGATGCTGGCTTACCGGGTCAACTATTATTCCGGCATTCTCATTTATACGCTCAGCATCGGCGTCTATTATTTCACTTGGCAGGCGATCTATGGGGGCCAAGGCTCGCTGGCGGGCTTCACCGCCGGGCAGATGACGACCTACATCGCGGTCTCGTGGATGGCGCGCGCCTTCTATTTCAACAATATGGACCGCGAGATTGCGAATGAGATCCGGGATGGCAGCGTCGCGATCCAGTTCATCCGTCCTTATAATTATTTGATTGTTAAAATGATGCAAGCCTTCGGGGAAGGCATCTTCCGCCTGCTCTTGTTCATGACGCCGGGCATGATTATTGCCTGCCTGCTGTTCCCGGTGGAGCTGCCGACGGATCCGAAGCGCTGGCTCGTATTCGCTTTGATGCTCTTTTTAAGCTTCCTGATCAATTCACAGCTGAATATTCTTACGGGCTTGACTGCCTTTTTCGTGGAAAATAATGAGGGCATGATTCGGATGAAGCGGGTCGTCGTCGATCTGTTCTCCGGCGTGATCGTGCCGATCTCGTTCTTCCCGGGCTGGCTCATTGCGTTGAACGAATGGCTGCCGTTCCAGGCGATTACGTTCCTGCCGAGCTCGGTGTTCACCGGCCGCATCGAGGATGCCCAGATCCTGTCGGTGATTGGGATACAGATCGTCTGGTTCGTCGTGCTGATCGTGCCTATTCTGCTGATGTGGCGGGCCGCGCGGCATCGCCTGTTCGTGCAAGGAGGGTAGGGCGCATGTACTATTTCGGTCTCGTAGGAGAATATTTGAAGAATTACTTGAAAACCCGCCTTGCGTACCGTGCGGACTTCTGGGTCGAAGTGCTGTCGGACCTGTTCTTCCAGGCGACGAACCTCATCTTCATCTTCGTCATCTTCATGCATACGCCGACGCTGGCGGGCTGGACGCGAGACGAGATGATCTTCGTCTACGGTTACTTCATGATTCCATACGGCGTGTTCAGCTGCTTTTTCAATCTGTGGAACTTCAGCGAACGCTATATTGTCAAAGGCGAGATGGACCGCATTCTGACCCGGCCGGCCCATAACCTGTTCCAGATTCTGCTGGAAAATGTCGACCCGCCGGCGCTGATCGGTTCCTTCATCGGGGCTGTCATGATGGGCGTCTGCTGGGCCCGGCTCGGACTCGGCTTCGGCTTGATCGAGCTGCTGATGCTGCTCGTCATGCTGGCCGGCTCGGTCATGGTCTACTTCGGCGTCTATGCGGCACTGACGTCGCTGTCGTTCTACACGGATGCCCCGACCGGCATCCTGCCGCTTGTCTTCAACATTCAGAGCTATGGGCGCTATCCGCTCACGATCTACAACCGCTTCCTTCAGGTGCTGTTGACCTGGGTGCTGCCGTTCGCCTTCGTCGGCATCGTCCCAGCCTCTTATTTCGTGGAGGGCAAGGGCATGCAGCAGATGGCCTTGCTGACGCCGCTCATGGGCATCGCCTTCTTCGCGCTCGGCCTGACGCTGTGGAACGTCGGGATCAAGCGGTACCGCGGGGCGGGCTCGTAGCTTTCGACAAAGATATGTTCTATTGATTGAACAATGCCGTCGATTCTGGTTTGCATGCCGGGATCGACGGCATTTTTATTTTGGCGGTACTGGGGCGACCTAGATAGCCATTTGCATACCTATAAAAGGAAATCATGCAGATGAGGTCGAAGGGGAAATAACCAATAGTTGTTACGGGAGGGGACTCATGTGGACGCCCACTTGAAAAAAGCAGCCAAAGTGTATGGCATTATCGCCGCAATGATTGTTCTTATTCCTATCCTGGTGTTCGCCTACATTCAATATCAGCTCGCTTCCCTTGAAAAAGCAACCTATGAGCATCTGATTGACCGGCAAGGCTATGCCGACAGCGACATTCTCCGCATCGATACGAAAGTCAAATTCCTTTCCTTCTATACGGCGGAGGTGGTCTTTACCGATGAGCCCGATATTACCTATGACTACAAAAGAAATCAAAAAGGAGATATCATTCAAGTAGGCATGTCCGATCCGGAAGGAGCGGATTGGAAGAATTATAAGTATAAACATGAAGAAGCGTCGCCATAGAAAAGCGGCGGGATGAGGTACTTGGGGAGGGACGATATGTTAACGAAGGCGAAGGAATTATTGCCGCTGATGAAGCGGATTATCGAGTATAGCGGCAGCATCGATATCCTGGAAGCGAGGCAGGAGGACAGACCTGAGGGGAATCTGGAGGAGCTGGCGCAGTTGAAGCAGGAATATGCGGACCTGCTGGAAGCAGTGAATAGGGAAGAGCTATCGATCATCCGCGCGGTGGCCGACATCGGTATGTCGGAGAGAGGCCACCGTTTGACGGGCGAAGGGCAGGGGCCAACCTATCGAGAATCGACTTTTGAAATCGAGATACGTTCGACTCCCGAGGAACTGCTGGCGAACTACCATCAATATTTGGTCTACCATACGAAGGAGCAAGAGATTCGATATTTTTTTGCACGTTGTGTGGGGCTGAATTTGAGCGAAGGGATTCATATCCTTGAGCTTGAACATCCTGAGATGACGTTGCCGTGAGCAGAACAGGACAGGCGGAAGGAGGGGAGTGCTATCATTATCGAAATTATCGTGTATCACGATCAATTCACTTATATCGATTGCCCGGACGAGGTCGGCGCCAACATCCGTGCCCTGCAAGGCGAATTTGATGATTTCTTGCGGAATTTGGAGGGCAATCATCCGTTCCGGCAGTACCACGAAGTCATCGAGAACGGGCAAGTGACATTTCGCGGATATGTGAATGTATTTGGCGCGGAGCAGTTCATCGACTGGATGAACGTGGTGAAGTTCAAGCGGGAAGTCGCGAAGGTCATTCCGAAGCCGGTGGAGCCGGCCGCAGATACCATTTACTTTTAACGGGTGGAGAGACGAGGGCTCGCGCTTTTCGGATTGGTTGTTTTTTGAAAAAGACGGCGTTCAATGGTAAGCTAGAGGCATCATGCAACGGCAGTCTTGGCTGCCGGGAAGGAGTGCTGCAAATGACATCATCCGATCAAGTCCAGCTCGGACAAGCCGTGCCGGACTTTACGCTTCCGTCCTCGACGGGCGCCGATATATCGCTGCGCGATTATGCGGGTAAGAAGGTCGTGCTCTATTTCTATCCGAAAGATATGACGCCAGGCTGCACGCAGGAGGCATGCGATTTCCGCGATTATCACGGCGACTTCGAGAAATACAATGCGGTCGTGCTGGGCATCAGTCCCGATAACGTGAAGTCCCATGAGAAGTTCATTGATAAGCACGGCCTGCCGTTCCCGCTGCTGGCCGACACGGAGCATGAGGTGGCCGACCTGTTCGGCGTATGGCAGTTGAAGAAGATGTACGGCAAGGAGTATTACGGCATCGTTCGTTCGACCTTCCTGATCGACGAGGAGGGCAAGCTGGCGAAGGAATGGCGCAAGGTGAAGGTGAAAGGGCACACGGAAGAGGTGCTTGAGGCGGTGCGCGAGCTAGGTTAAGTGAATGTAAAAGGCGGCCCATGGCCCGGGAGGACATGGAGCCGCTTTTTTGCATGGGTGCCGCCGCAGCAGGGTTTACACATGCGATACATATAAGCTTTCGACATCCTCCGTCGGATTGCCGGCGTACACAATGCGCCCTTTCCGTAAAATAGCGACTTGGTGCGCGATTTTCTCTGCCAGGCCGATGATGTGAGTCGACAGCAGAATGAGAGCGCCCTTGGCGCAGTACATCTGTAGCGTATCCCGCACCGTAATGACTTGATCCGGGTCCAGACCGTTGGTAGGCTCGTCCAGGAGGAGAATATCCGGTTCGTGAAGCAGCGTTGACGCCAGCGCCACTCTTTTGGCCGTGCCCTGAGATAGGGAGCCTATCGGATAACCGCTGTACGATTGCAGCCCGAATTGCTTGAGCCAGTGCTGCATCCGCTCTTCTAGCAAATCTTTGGGGACATTGCGCAGTCGGCCGCTTAATCTCATCATTTCAAGGACGGTCAAAAACGGGTACTGGAAAGGAAACTCCATCATATATCCGACGCGCCGTTTGTAGCGCTGATCCTGCCAGCTCAGAACCTGGCCATTCAGCGTAATGCTGCCTTGCTGCGGTTGATTCATTCCGGCAATGAGATGCAGCAGCGTCGTCTTGCCCGCACCGTTCGGGCCGAGCAGTACCGTTATTTCTCCCGATTGCAGGGTCCAATCTATCTCTTGCAGGATGGGGGTGTTACCGTAGGCATAGCCGATGCGATGTAATTGCAGCGAGAGAGGCTCTGTCTTGCCCATCGCTTGCATCCCTCCTTAACCATTTGCAGGAATTTTGTCAGGAATGGTGCGGTATAACCGGATAAAACCAATCTGAATGACTGCGGTGGATAAAATAAAGAGAACAAAATGCAATTGATGCAAATACAGAAGCAGAATCATGCTTGGGGTAATCCCTAGCTGTCCAACCAAAGTGATGCGGCCGGAAGACGTAAAGCGGTACCCTGCCAACAATCCAAAAGAGGCAAGTGTAGAAGCAAGAAAGGTGCTCTTGAGGAAGAGCATCATCGAATTGGTCCAGGACCGCTCTATTCCGAACTGCCATCCAAGGTAATGAATAGCGGCGATGCTTGCACCCATTGTCCAATAAAAAAGCCATTTCGCAGACAACATCGTACGCCATGCATCCAAGGTAACCGTATACAAGGACAGCCCTCTGCCTTCATTCGCGAAGCCTCTCACCGTCCAAATCTCATTAGCCAGCCAGATGAGCAGGCCGGCGCCTATTGGAATGACCGCGGGACTGTCAGCGGCAGCATAGAAGCAGAACAGCTCCAAGGCGAAGATGCAGAAGAGAAAGGGAACAACGTCTTTGAAGCGGGTCACCAAGTAAAGCTCCTTGCGGAACAGCGGATAATGGGACAGCATGCGTGTCTTGGCGCCAGTCTCTGCAGGAAGCGTCGAGCGCATCACTTGCGGCCAGGCGTATTCCGCCGCCCGGAACGCGCACAGGAATTGGAGCGCTATGATGATTGCCGCGCCAAGCATCCGTGCCGCAAGAGCAAGGGGAAGAACTACCCCCGCCAGGTTAACGGCCAGCCACATCACAGTCAGCCATTGGAAGGCAAGGCGTCCCGACCTATAGGAATACCCGCTCACTTCCGCGTAAGAGAATCCAAGCAGCATCAGCATGAGCCAGAGCCACATGTCGGCATGTGACGGGGTCCACATGAGCTGGCCGATGATGATCCACGCGAGGAGGAGCAGGAAGGGCGTTTTTTTCCAAAGCGAATAGGCGGTCAAAAAGGAACCTCCCCGTCCCGATGACCATAGAAAGCGAGCCTCCGCCACATGGGAGCTGGCGGCAAACAAGCTGATGCCCGTTATGAAACCGATCAGCCAGCTTCCCAGTCCGATATAGACGGAAGGGAACGGACTGGATGCCAGCATGGCCGTCAGTTGAGACGCCCCGCGGGGGAGCAAAGCCAGAATCACCAGCAGCAGCACGATATCGCGCCGTGCCATCTGTTTTACGCGAGAAAGATAGACGGCCTTGTATAGTTGAAAGCTTGAGATCCCCGATCACTCCCATCCCATTGCAGTCAAGCGCGTAGATTCGATACGCAAGGTTTACTTTTCCAATTCCATTGTAGCATTTTCTGGGAAAATAGAATAAACGAGAATAACCAGCAGAATCGTCAAGCTTCTGCTGGCTAATTTCTGACTGGCGATCTATCTAATACACCCGATGGATAATATCCTCGAAATCCGGCTCCTCCATATGAACATCCTCCATCTCGCCGAACCGTTCGAGCAGGCGCAGCGCCTCCATCGCGCTCAGCTCCTCGCGGTTGCATTCCACCGTCAACGTGTCGCCGGCAAGCGAGCGGCAGCGCAGCGGGTGCGGCACCTCCTCGGATAAAGCCGCGCCCTCGCGGTACGTGACGCGAATGAGGGTCGGCAAGCCGATTCGCTTGCGCAATTGATCAAGCGAGCCATCGAAGCCGATCTGGCCATGGTTGATAACGATGACGCGCTCGCAGAGCTGCTCGATATCATCCATGTCGTGCGTCGTGAGCAGAATCGTCTTGCCCAGCTCGCGGTTAATCGTCCGCAGGAACTGGCGGATGCTCCGCTTCGCAATGACATCGAGCCCGATCGTCGGCTCGTCGAGGAACAGAATATCCGGGTCATGCAGCAGGGCGGCCGCGATATCGGCCCGCATCCGCTGGCCGAGCGACAGCTGCCGGACCGGCGTCTTCAGGAATTCATCCAGCCCGAGCAGCTCGCGGAGCATCCCGAGCCTCCGCTGCGCCGCATCCGTGTCCATGCCGTACATCGCGGTCAAAATATCGAATGAATCCGCTGTGGGCAAGTCCCACCATAGCTGGGTTCGCTGTCCGAACAGGACGCCCAGCCTGCGGGTCACCCGCCTTCGTTCCCGGTGCGGATTGCGCCCGAATATGCTTACTTCTCCCGAGGTCGGATGAAGAATGCCGGAGAGCATCTTGATGGTCGTCGATTTGCCGGCGCCGTTCGGGCCGATATAGCCGACGAACTCGCCGCTCTCAATATGGAAGCTGATGCCGCGGACGGCTTCCTTCACGACGTAGTCGCGAGAGAGAAGCGTCCGCACGCCTTTGAACCGCCCTTCCTTCGGAGCGGAACGGCGGAATTGCTTGTGTAAATCAGTCACGGTAATCACGGTTGAACCCCCTTATCATCCTTCTATGCTTGACTCTGCCTAACGCTAACTTCCCGTGCTCTGATACCGGGCCAGGCCGATTCTCCATACCCGCAAGGCGAGAGCGAACAGGCCGGCCGCGATCAGCACCGACAGTCCGATCAGCCAGATGCCATAGCTGTTCCGCAAAATATACAAAGACGGAACATAGTTGGCGAATCCGACAGGAATGATGCTGAGCAGCAGCCCCTGGAGCCATGACGGATAAATGCTCATCGGGTATTGCGCCGCGGTGCGGGCCGCATCCTCGGTAATGTTTTGCAGCTCCTCGATGCGCGTAATCCAGAACCCGAAGGACGCCGTCAGCAGGCCGATGGCGAAGAGCAGCACCGCGCCCGACAGGATGACGATCAGCGTAAGCGGCACCGCCGTCCATGTAATCTGCCCCTGCTGCATCAGCGTGCCGATGCATATGGCGAGAATGGCCGTGTCTTGAACCACTTCGCCCAGGCGGATCGAGAAATTCTGGGACATTAGCGCCAGCAGGATCGGTATCGGGCGGAGCAGCAAGCCGTCGAGCGTGCCGGTGACCAAATATTTCTCCAGGTGGTGCACATCGGAGGCGAACATTCGGTAGATGGCTTTGGACAAGGAGAGGACGGCATACAAATAGCCGGCTTCTGCCAGGGTCCAGCCCTTGATATGGCCGAATTTGAGCAGAATGACCGCAAGCATAAGAAATTCGACTACGCTGATGATGGCAGCCATAAGCGTTGAGAACCAAAAGTTGAATTTGTATTGCATCCGGCTGCGGATGCTTGCGCGCACGAGCAGCGCGTACATGCGAATCCATGTCATCCGCCTTGCACCTCCACTTTCCGTCTCATGATCCCGGTAACGGCGAGACATAGAGCGGTAAATAGAGCGCACCAGATGACGGAGCCTGTCAACGCGGCGGGCGTTTCCATTCCAAGGTAGATTCGCGTCGGCACATAGTGCAGGAACGGATAGAACGACGCTTCGCTGATGGCGGCAAGCCAAGAAGGCAGCCACTCAATCGGGATGAGGAAGCCGGACAGCAGCATGCTGAAGGCATAGTTCACCCAGTAGAGCCAACGCGATTCGGTCGTCCAGAGCGCCAGAGCTCCGATCAGGTAGTTCAGGCAAATGGAAATGTACGCGGCAAGCGTCAAAGCAACAGCGGTCCACAAGTACGTAGTCACGGATGAGGGGACGTGAAGCGGTAATACGAAGAAATAAAGCGCGTAAATCGGAAGAAACTTATACACGAACTGATAAGCGATCTGCCCCCATTCCTTGCTCATCAGATGATAGAACAGATGAACGGGTTTGACGAGATCGAGGGCAATCTGCCCGGTTCGCACGGACTGCTCCATGCCGAGTCCGTTGTTGAGAAAAGCGGCGACCCACAAGCTCGCCTGATTGAACGCGACATAGCTGATGATGCCGTTCAATCCATATTCGCCCAGCGATCGGCCTTCTGCAATCCCTGTCCACACGGACACATAGATGAGACCGAACAGAGCGCTGGCGATGTTGTGCACAAGATGCGCACTCCGGTACTGCAAATTGCTGAGGTACATTTTACGTGCTAGCGTCCAAAAAAGCATTCAACACCTCCGGCATCTTCATGATTAGCGGCGTGCCTACACTGCGATGGGAGCGAAATGCGTTTTGAGAGAGCGAGGAATATCATACCAGAGGTTGCGGAAGGATGGCAAGCGTTTTTTATTCGCTGTTCCTTGCTTTGGTTGTGCTAAGGAATTCGCCGCTTCATTCTGCTCGAGCTCACCCCGGAAGGGGAAGAGCTGCTGGAAGCGGTGAACGAGAAATATGGCCGGCTGACCGAATCGCTGTGGAAGGATAGATTTCAGCGAAGAGGAATTGGCCAATCTGCATGCATATTATGCCAGGATGATCGCGAAACTCTATCTGCAGGAAGGAACCGTCAAATAAGTCAGTCGTACCTCACTTCATATAATTCTTCAACAATGCGGGCCAGAAGCCATTCCTGTTCGCGGACATTTCTGAAGAAGAATTCGACCGCGTCGTAGCGGCCAACTTCAAGGGCGTCTTCCTCGGTATGAAATATGTATTGAAAGTGATGGAGGAGCAGGGCTTCGGCAGGCGGCTTCAATACGAACCTTGCGGCAGGCTTCCAGAGACGATCAAGATGACCGGGAACGTTCCGGAAATCGCCTTCCATCAAGTCCTCGCCTGATGCAGGCGGGGATTTTTTTGGAGCCAGTCGGAGAAAAAATAAAGACTCGCTATCCAGAAGAAAATATTGTATAATATAAGCAATTCAGGATTCAATGTGAATACGTAGGACATGATGGGAAGAACCCGATGCTAATTCTATTGGCTGAGGGTTTTTTTTGTGTTTTAGGGGCCGAACGGCATGCCATCGCCCTGGGAATTGTGGTTTTTTTTCCTAAAATACGGACGTTATTCCGTCGATAGATTACGCAATGGGTAATCAAATAAATTCCATTAATGGAGTATTTGGGGTGATGAATGCTAAAGGAGTCTAATGAGAAGACATTCTCCGCCAGTCCCTTCAAGCGGCAAAGTTGAAAGTTTTAGAATGAGGGTCAAACATTACTTTATCGTGGGAGTGATCATTCATGAAGTCAATGAAAAGAGTAATCCTGTTTCTAGTGATAGGGGCTTTTGCAATTCCTGCATTGTTCGGTACATCGCCAAAAGAGGCTAAGGCGATGAGTTTCAAGGATGTATCGGCAACCCACTGGGCCAAGGACTCCATTTATGCCGCCGTCAATGCAGGGTATTTCAAGGGTTATAGCAATGGAACGTTTAAACCGGACGCGACGATTACAAGGGCCGAATTCGCTTCCTTGCTGTCACGGGTATCGAAAACGGAACCTTCCTCAGAACTAGAAAATGTCTTTAGCGATTTGAACAATCACTGGAGCAAGAAAGAAGTCGAGAGAGCGGTTGCTTTGGGATTCATCGATCCGAACAATTACCCAAATGGCTTTAAACCCAATACAGCGCTAACCCGTGAAGAGATGGCCGTCTGGTTAAGCTCTGGCTTGGCCGCCCTGGATGAAGACTACAAGCAAGCGCTATTGGATACGAAGGAGACGCTGATTCCGGTCAAAGAATACTTCAAACCGGGCATTCCAGCGACCAAAGCCGGCCATATTGCGGTAGCGATGGGCACCAAACTGATGAGCGGCTACCCGGACGGCTCCTTCGGGATGAACAACACAACGACCCGCGCGGAGACCTCGGCCATTCTGTTGCGGTTCGTGAAGGTTGCAAACAAGAAGGCAGATTCCTTTCCAGCTCTGAATGAGCTTCGGGCAGTGGGGACGGAGAAGAACAATTTGGAGGTTGTGACGCCGTTTGAAGCATTGGGTGTGGCAAACTCATCAGGAAAGACGAGAACGTTTAAAAATAATGCTGGCAAGTTAGTTTTTCATCGGATGGTTGCAGTGAACGTAGAAAATTGGAGTGAAAAGAGTTTCTATGGTGACCTGTTTTTGGATGAAACCGACAAGAAGTTTTTTGAAAAGAACAAGGGGAGGTTTCCGCTATTTATAGAACTTACAATCTATCCAAAAACAAAGGGATTCGGTGTGGACCATTATGCTAGTGGAATAACAAACTTGATGGGGGGAATTGCAATACATAATAATCAATACAAAAAATATGGATATGAAACCCTTCCCGTTATGGAGGATATACAATTCTTTGCCCAGCATTCTTCAGGTGTAAAACTATGGGTTGTAAAATACTATAATACGGAAGAAGATAACCTCGGTAGCGCTAAATTTGATGATGGTTCATTATTGATGGTGGCAAAATAGAGGAGACAACATGAAAAAAGCAGTTACAATCATTTTAGTCCTGTCATTGTTGTTAATTTCCTTTAGCAATTATAGTCCTAACCTTGTCACAGCTTCGGATGAGCCTCCGGAAATTGAAAAGTTTATACCTTGGAAAAATGGTTATCCAGATAAAGGAATAAAAGTAATCCCAGAAGGTTTAGCTTCTAAGACTCAAAAGATTCAAGTAACTGTAACGGGTAAAGACTACCCCAATCCAAAAACAGTCTGGACCGAAGGGGATAGGGGCCAATGGGTTGCCGTTACCCAAGATGGCGAACGTGTCGAAACAGTCACAGCTATTGGCACCGATGGAACGGGAAGAAAGTTTCCCCGAGACACTGCAGTGAAAGACAGAATAAATTTGTATAACTATGCTCCAGAGAGTCTGCAGGATAGAAAAAATCATGCATTCAAAAAAGAGCATGTTAAGGAACTCGGGCTAACTAATCTGAAATATCAAGAAACACAAAGCTCTTTTACTCCGAAGGGTGAACCTGAATTCACCAAGGGGCAACTCGTGGCTGTTCTTAATACAACTACCGGTCATAGCCATCTTGTTTCAATATACCGCAAATATGAAACGGGGCATCAAGGTCAACCGAAGTATCAGGCTCATTACTTTGTCTATCTTGAAGCAGACTTTGAGGGCTATGTAACGGAGACGAAAGAGCTGCGTGTCTCGTCTGATGCAAATATGAAAATCGGAGAGACCAAGAACTTAAAGGTAGAGGTCAGGACTCAGGAATATGACATGACAGGCTTTACGAATTGGCTGGATATCACCCGTCGGACGGAACAATTGGAATGGAGTTCAGATCGATCTTCTGTGGTGACGGTAGGGCCTGATGGCAAGGTAACGGCTGTCGGCAAAGGAACTGCCAAGATAACTGCCAAATGGAAGAGTTACCCGTATTATATATATGATTCCGTAACTATTTCCGTTGAGGAAGGTCCTCCGGGTAAACCGGATCCGTCGGAGCCTTCCGGTTCATGTACGGTTCCCGAACCCGGGACGAAAATCCCCAACAAGGTAATGGATCCAAAGGCGAGTGCAGTGATCAAGGCGGATAACCGGGGAAGTGAGCAGTTCGATGTGCTGCTGGGCATCCCTACATCCGAACACCTTTACGCTAATGCCTTTGCCTATCATTACTTATTCAAGAGTTCGTTTGTGCAGATGAGCGGTAGATGTACGTTTGAAGTTCCTGTGGAAAAGATGTTTATCAAGAAATGGAAAGAGCCAGGGACAGATGATGAGGGGAAACCTACGCAAGAAGAAAAGGAAGAAGAGGAAACCGTCATCGATGTCGTGACCGTTGAGCGCCCGTATTCTTTTTGGGTAATTGATAATCTGGAAGTCTACAAGATCCAAGAAGCAAAGCTGCAGAATATAGCCTTGCCGAACGGAGGGGTCACCTTAGAGCCCCAAAATTATACGCCACCAGATTATCGTTTCAAGCAGCAAGGCGGAATCGTGAAGGAACCAGAAGCACAGAGTGTCGTTCTCCCTTCGCAGACCGTCGGCAAAGATGTACCGGACTATTCAGGCGAATTCAAAGCTGCTGCCGAGAAGGCGACTGGTAAAGTTCGCGTCCAAAATGATTCGCTTGTCTTTCAGGGAAAGACCATTATGTCAGGGCAAGCCGTGGATGAAAACGGAGCCTCTCCTGGAGCCATTCCGTCTCCAACCACGATAGGTGAAAACACCTTATATAAAAATCGGTTGTTGATACATAGAGATAAAGTGAACGCGAAAAATTTATCGAGCAGCGGTACGATTTATTATAAGCTGCTTCCCGAACAGATTAATGGCGGCACGGATCAGGAATTCCCGATTCCAGGCATCAACCCGGTCACCATACATACTCCGGTTGTGACGTATGCTTCCGTGTCGGATGACTGGGCGCATAACCAGAAGACGAAGCCGAGCCCGAACCGGGCGGCGCTTATTCTGGAGCGGCCGTTCACGGTGCGCCTGCCGACGAGCGGGCAGCATGTCTCCTATCCGGGGTACGGCAACCGGGATTATGCAAAATATGTCCGCACGAAGCAGGTGTGGTTCCCGTTCGATGCATACTCCGGGGACCGGAGCCGCTTCATTCCGAAGCGGACCTGGATTGATATTCCGGTGAACCAACTGGATACGACGTTCTTCCTGCCGGTGTGGGTCGATGAAGGGAATTATTCCGTCCTGTTCCGCACCATTGCCGAGAACGCTCCGGTGCAGCTCGATACGCAGCCGAATGCCAATACCGACCTGAAAAATCATGTCTCCACCGACGTGGTCGAGGTGGAAGTCATTGGCCGGCTTTATGATTTCCGGCTGACTGATATCGTCGATTACAATTGGGAGAAGGTGTTCCGTAAGCAGGCCGGCAGCCATGAGCTAACCGGCGCCTCCTACTGGGTCGGGGAGAAGGGGATCGATGGGGAGCGACGCGGGAACCGGGCGCCGTATACGCTGCCGATTCGGCCCGGCAGTCATCCGCTGCAGGGCTACCGCAATGTGGCGGTGAAGACGGGATATCATTTCAAATTCGATCTAAAGACGAAGGGCAATATGTTCGGTCCGAAGGACAGTATTCGCATTACGCCAAGCTTCTACTACGCGAGCAAGGATGGCAAGACCCGCTTCCCGGTTGATTTGTATTACCACAGCAATGACCGCTACTTCATCCGCATCGGATCGCAGGAGGATCAGGTCGGGCGTTATGTCATCCTGAATGAGCGGCTGCGCAACGTGCCGACGGAGCAACTGATCGATACCGCCAGCTACAAGTACGACCGTGAAGGACAAGGAACGTACTTGAGCCGTCAAGCGTATATCGACCAGTACATTGAGAAATGGACGAAGCGGAAAACGCCGGTCGGCGGCTACGGCGGGCTCCTGCTGCCGGAGGGGGTCCGCACGTTCAGCGGGCCGAAGTCGAAGCTTCCGGATTCGGTCGACGCCCAGCGGGCGAATGCATCAATCCAGCAGTGGTACGGCGAGTACAGTTTGCCTGCCGGGGTCTATATCGTCAAAGCGGGAACGGATTTCGCCGAGTATGGCCGCACGCATGGCGGACTGCATGACAAGTCGCCGATCTTTCTGCGGGACGGCTATCTGATCGTGAACTTCAATATCGAGTCAATTCGGGATGGCCGCACCGCAGCCCCGCATTTGCAATATATTCAGGCGCCGCTGATGAACCAGTGGCGGCTGGAAGGGTTCGAACGAACTATTCGGGATTCGTTCGGCCACACCTTCGTGCTGCAGGACGGGGATGTGCTGTTCTACCATGCGAACCTGTCGAGCCGGGATGATTTCGGAGCGATGGTGCCGCATTAGCCTATTAGAATTGATTGTAATACCTTGGGGGTGGAAGCGCGTTGCTTCCGCCTCTTTTTTAATTGCGCTGGAGATAGGAGTTCGGGATGAGAGGCGTCGTCTTGAGCTGGCAGCTCGAAGCCGTAACATGTGGGTCTCTGCCTCTTATGATCGATATCCCTGTCGTTCAGGAAGAACAAGTCTCCGAGCGGCTTATTTTAATATCTCCTTGGTTCAGGAATGTTGATTCTCCCGGTAACCAAGAGATGACGTGCAAATAATCGAGATTCAGTCCTCCTGACTGGGCGGGCATTCACGAAAAGAAAGCGTAGGGGAGAGGGCGGAAGCGGGAAGATGTAGTGCAAGATGACAGCGAAAACTGACTAACTGCAGAAAGTGCTCAGCGAAGAAAGTGTTCAGCTTCGATGGCAAGTGAACAGCAGCTATGGAAAATATCAAGCCTGACTGATTGGGAGAGTGATGATAAAGACAGCGAAGCATAGAAGCTAAGCAACGGGCACCCTGAGTGAAAGGGAGAGCGATCAAAAGGCTCCGAACATGAAGCAACTGGAACTAGAGATTGCATTTTCTTATACATAGATATATGATATATAGTAAATCTATGTATTAGGTTATTACTGCATTACGATTGCGAAGGAGGAAGCGATGAACCCGAAGGTAAGCAAGGAAATGTTGAAGGGCAGCACCGCGCTGCTTGTATTGTCGATGCTGGAGAAGGAGGAGTTGTACGGTTACGAGCTGACAAAGCGGCTCGAAACGGCCTCCTCCGGGTTGTTCACCTTGAAGGAAGGCACGCTTTATCCGATTCTTCACGGGCTGGAGAGCGGCGGGCAGGTGGAGGCCTACTGGAGCGAGGCGGCGGGGCGGGCGCGCAAATATTACCGCATAACTGATGCCGGTCGCAGCCTGCTGCAAGAGAAGACGGAAGAATGGCGCCTGTTCAGCGGGACGATGAACAGGGTGCTGGGGGAGGTGTAGGGGAATGGCGGATACAGAGCGAGACATCCCGTGCGGCATGCCGGAGGCAGCCGAACGGTTCGTGCAGGATGTGCTGAGACGCATCAAAGCGAAGGAGATGAAGCCCGAGATCGAGGCGGAGCTGAGGGATCATCTCCTGTCCCGAATGGAAGAGCATACGGATCGCGGGATGGATGAGGACGAAGCTGCGCGTGAAGCGGTCCGCCACATGGGGGCATCCTCCATTGTGGCCGAGCATATGAACCGGATTCATCGCCCGCATATCCCTTGGCTGCTGTGGGTCAGCCTGGTGATATGGATTGGGTTCAGCCTATTCGGCCTGTTCCTGCTGCAGAGCGAACCGGGCGGACAGAATTCGGCTGGACTAGGCACCAAATCTATCATCTATCTCCTGCTCGGCATTGTCTGCTTCGTAGCTGGGATGCTCATCCACTACCACCAGCTGCGGCGCCTCGCTCCCTGGATGTATGGGGTGATGGCGATCCTGCTTGTTTGGACGGGGTGGACCGGGGGTTACATTAACGGGATGCGCTTTCTGATGATAGGCCCAGTGTCCATTGATGTATATTTGCTAAGTCCTTTTCTGTTCCTGATTGCGATCTATGCGATGCTCAGCGACCGATCGGCACGAACCAGGAGGTATGCCAAGCTAATGCCGTATGCGTTGATCGTGCTGCCGGTGCTGTTGTATGTGAGCGACGGTTGCTACAAGGAACTGCTCATTTATGGACTTGGCATGATCGTGGTGCTTGTGCAGCTTCGCTGCCGCCCGGTTGTATGGTGGAGTCTCGCTGCTTGTGCCGCGGGAGGGGGATTGTTGCTGTGGATGACATCCGATGCGGTCCGCTTCGTATTCGGACGCCGCATGCAGGAATGGATTGCATTTCTTGGAGGCGCAGTCGAGCCTGATTCTGATGGTGGCTTTGTCATGCAGGAGATTAACAGAGCGGTGCAGCATGCGGGATGGTTCGGGCAAGGGAACGGTGAGACGCTCGCCCTGCCTTATCTTTACAGTGATTATTTGAGCATCTACCTTGTTCATACGGCGGGGTGGTTCGCGGGCCTGCTGCTGTTGGGCTCCATGGGAGTTCTCCTCTACAGCGTGTACAGGGCGGCTTTCAGCATTCGCCAAACATTTGGCCGGGGGCTTGCCCGCCTCATCGCGGTGCTGGCAGGGGCGCATTTCCTGCTGGCGCTGGGAGGCCTCTTCGGACTGGTGCCGATGAATGGCCTGGACCTGCCGCTGTTCGGCTACGGAGGCACCCGAATGCTGCTGTGGATGTCTCTCTTCGGACTCTTCTCCGGCATCTACCGGCGGAAAGACATGCTTCCGCAAACGTCATAATTCGATACTACGCTCTTCCGTTCGACGGGAGAGCTTTTTTTGTTGCCGATTCTTATTTTTCCAAGGAAAACGTTGTCAACGGTGCTGGGGCGGCGTATGATGATAGACGCGGCGGGATAGAACGGAAGGCGGGCGATTGCATGCCGGATTGGGCTAGAAGCGCAATGGATGCATGAAGCGAGCAAGAAGGAGGTGCTGCCGATCTATGGTGTCATCTTTTCTCGCAAGGCTCATATAATCTATCAGAACGATGGAGAACGCAAATGCTCTCGAGCAGGCAAAAGAATCGCGGACAGGGCGGGGCATTCTGGCTGGGCGGCGCCTGAATTCGGCGATGCTGCGGTGTAGAAGGGACAGGCTGTCATAACCCTGATCCGCGCTTGCATGGGGGCTTTCATGAATAGTAACGAAAAGAGGGGGACGTTCGGATGAAAAAGGAAGCACCGGGATTGTGGAAGGAAACCAAAGGCTGGATAGGGCGGCTGTCGACGGCCGTATGCGCCTTGCTAATGATCGCTGCGCTATGGACGGCTTGGGGAACGAAGGAAGCGTCGGAGCCCGTCGCCTACGCCGCTTCGCCTGCTTCTCATCAGGCGGTACCGATGGCATATAACGCGGAGGCGGCAGCCGCGCGTGCCGATTATAGCGAGGCCGTGTCCATGCCGGAGAGCGGAGAGAAGGAAGAAGCGGTCGCCGCTCTATCCGCTAGAGGCAATGGCTCCGTAACCGGCAAGGCCTCCATGCAATTGGCTGCGGTGAAGAAGCCGGATACCGGGAAGCCCTCACCGGGCGTGGAAGAGAAGAAGCGGGACAAGGTCGTCTACTTGACGTTCGATGACGGCCCGAGCGTACATACGAAGGATGTGCTTGATATTTTGGCCAAGGAGCAGGTGAAGGCCACCTTCTTCGTGTTGGGTCAACATGCGAAGCGCGACCAGGAGATGGTCAAGACCATTGCGGAAGCGGGACATGCCATCGGCAATCATAGCTATAATCATGAATATAAGGAGCTGTACGGCAGCTTCCGTGAATTTTGGCGCCAGATTCGCGATACCGGCAAGGTGCTGGAGGATATTTTGGGCTATGAGCCCCGGCTCGTGCGGGCGCCAGGCGGAACGGCAATGAATTTCGATAAGCAGTATTTCGAGTTGATGCAGCAAGCGGGGTACTTGGTCTATGACTGGCATGTCGACAGCGGCGATTCCAAGCGCCGGGGCGTGCCTGCGAAGGAGATTGCGTCGTCGGTAAAGCAAGGAGCGCTGCTGGAGGAGACGGTCGTGCTGATGCACGATGGATCCGGACATGGGGAGACGGTGAAGGCGCTGCCGGAGATCATTCGCTTTTATAAGGACAAAGGCTATACGTTCGGCGTGTTATCGCCGGAGGTGGAGCCGGTTCAATTCCATGTAGGTTCCACGAAGCGCTGGGCTCGGTCCCCGGTCAGCAGCGCTTGGATTGAAGGGAACGTCGAGCCGGTCAACGTATCCGGGCCTATGAAGCCCGAACCGAAGATGGTGATGGATGTGCATACCGATCAGGGCAGCCTACATTTGGAGCCGGATCAGTTCCTGAGCCATGAGGATACGACGTATGTGCCGCTGCGGATGCTGGTGCAGCAGTTGGGCGGAACGGTGCGCTGGAACGCGGAGGCGAACCGGGTGGAAGTCGATTGGAACGGGAAGGGCGCAGGCTTCGATCTGACCGTCGAGCAGATTGTATTTGCCGATGAGGACGAAGAGGCCTTGCCGTTGAAGGCGCTAACCGAGCGGTCGCTCACCTGGGTGCCGCTCCGGGACGTGCTGAATGCGTTCGGCATCAATCTGACCGCATACGAACTAACTCCTTTGCAGGAGGATGTATGACTCTTTTCTATCATCTTGGAAAAGCAGCCTCTCGCAGGTTTACAATCTAGCAGCTTGGGCGATACTGATTCATAGAACGGCCCGGGACGGTTCATCGAACGTGCATGCACGCGAGGGACTCGTTCCGGGTTTTTTGTGTCTTGTTATCGTCTTGTGGAAATAAGGGTGCTGATAGGTTAAGAGGAGGGAATCTACGAATGGAATGGAGTGGACATCAGGACCGCACTGCGGAGCAGGATGTGTGGCTGGCGTCGTTCGCGGAGCGGGGCTGGCCGGCGTTCCTGGACCGGATGGGGCAAGTCGTCGCCGGGAAAAGGGAAGTCATTCGCCTGGCCGGCTTGGCGATGCTGTCGGGCGGGCATATTTTGATGGAGGATGTGCCGGGCGTCGGCAAGACGCTGCTGGCCCGGGCGCTGGCGCGAACGGCAGGCGGAAGCTTCCGGCGCATTCAGATGACGCCGGACATGATGCCGGCCGATATTACGGGCAGCATGGTATGGGAGCCGGCCTCGGGCGGTCTGCGGTACAGCGAGGGGGCGTTATTCGGCAACGTCGTGCTGGCCGACGAACTGAACCGCGCGCCGGCACGGACCCAATCGGCGCTGCTGGAAGCGATGGAGGAAGGGACGGTGACGGTGGACGGAACGACGCGCGCCTTGCCGCAGCCCTTTTTCGTGATTGCGACGCAGAATCCGTTGGCCTTCGAAGGCACGTATCGGATTCCGGAGGCGGAGATGGACCGCTTCGCGATGCGGCTGTCGCTTGGCTATCCGGCGGCGGAGCAGGAAGCGGACATGCTCCTCCATCAGCAGGAAGAATCGCCGCTTGCGCGCGTGAAGCCGCTCTGGACGCCGGAGGAATGGCAGTTGTTGGTCCGCCGGATCCGCCAGGTGCATCTCGATGCGGCGCTATGCAAGTACATGGCGGACATCGCGCATGCGACCCGGGCGCACGCGGCGGTGAAGCTGGGCATCAGTCCGCGAGCGACGCTGTCGCTCATGCGGGTGGCCCAGGCTCACGCCTGGACCGAGGGGCGCACCTATGCGCTTCCGGAAGACGTGAAGTCGGTGGCGCATCCGGTGCTGGCGCACCGCCTTCATTTGCAGCGCGAGGCGCTGCTTGCCGGCACGACGGAAGCGGACGTCGTCGCCGAGGTGCTGCGCACAACGCCGGTTCCGGTCTTCCCGGCGGCCCAGACCGGCGGCGGCAGAGCCGCGGCGAATTCTTCCCGCCGGGAAGAGAGGCGGATCCCGGCCGCCGGTGCCGCGCCGATGGTGCAGGTGCCTCTAGCCGGTGATGGAACCGCCCAGCCGGCCGCCGGGCGGTTCCGGTTCGGCGGGTGGTTCCGGTGAAGCGCCCCGCCATCCCGGTCGGCCGCTTCCTGCTCACCGCCGCCGGCTGCGCCGTGCTGGCCGCGGCGGGCTGGGCGCGGAACAGTCCGGCTGAGCTTTTCCTGGCGGCCGTGCTGGGCGCCATGCTGCTGAACGGCGTGCGGCTGCATGTCATCGGCCGGAAGCTCGCAGGCATCCGGCTTGTTCATGAGCTGCAGCAGGCGGAGCGCGTCGTGCCGGGAGCTGCCGCCGGCAGCCTCGCCTTCCGCGTGGCGATAAGCGGCGCGAAGCGCTGGCCCGTGCGCTGGCTGACGGTGGAGGAGGCGTGGACGCGCACGGGCGGAGACGGCGGCGTCTGGCTATGCCGCCGCTTGCTGTTCCTGCGCCGGGGCGCGGAGACGCGCTACACCGTCTCCTTCGAGGGCGCGCCGCGCGGCGTATACCGCCTGACGCGGACCGAACTCGCCTATGGCGACCTGTTCGGCTGGTTTGGCGGCCGGGTGCGGCTGGACGTCCCGGGGGCGGCGGAAGCACCGCAGCCGGTGCTGGTCATTCCGCCGCCCCCGGTCCACGCCGCCGCGCTGCCGGACGCTGCGCCGGGAGCCGCGCACGAGGCTGCCCCGCCGCCGCTGGCCGGCGCCGCCGATGCGGCAGATGGAGGCGTGCCTGCCCCGTCTGCCGGAGGAGTGAGCGGCGTTGAGCTGCAGGCGTACCGGCCAGGCACGCCCTTGCGCGCCATCGATTGGCGCACGTACGCCAAGCGGCGCGTGCTGGCGGTCCGCGTGCCGGAAGCGGACGGCTGCGCCCCGGCCGACATCGCCATGGATGACGTTCCATGGCGGTCGGAGGCACAGCCCGGACAGCACGCGCCTATGGAGGCGGTGCTGTCCGCCGCTGCCGCGGCCGTCCGTGCCGCCGCAGAGGCCGGGCGGCCCGTTCGCCTGCTGCGGCTGAGCGACGGGGCCGTCGCCGCCGGAGTCCGGCAGGCGCTGGCCGCCCTGGCGGCGGAACGGCCCGGCCCGGCGGCGCCGATCGGCTGGGATGCGCCGCAGCCGCCGGACACCGGGTCGAGCGGCGTTGCATACTGGCAGGCCGCCGAGACGCCGATCCGCGCGGTGACGCTGATCAGCTACCGGGAGGATCCGGCCGTGCTCGACCGGCTGCAAGACGCGGCGGGAGAGGCGCGGATCGACGGCTGGCTGACCGCCGCGCGCTGGCCGCAATCAAGCGCCACGTCAGCGCCGGCTTCATCGGGGGCCTTCCTCTGGACGGAACATCCCGCCCCCGGCTCCAGTATAGGAAGGAGGGAGAGCGATGCGCTTCCGTTATATCGGCCGATCCGCCAAGCGTGACGGCCAAGCGACACTGCGGCGGCTGAACGGCGGCCGCAGCAGCGAGCCTGCCGGAAGGCGGACCACGGCCGAATGGGCGAAGCAGGCCGCCTTCACCGGGCTGCTGTTCGCCTTGTTCACCGAATGGTTCAATCCGTTGAAGCGGCTCGGTCCGCATATCGATATGCATGATGTCCGTCCGTTCTTGTGGGCAATCGCCATCTTTCTCGCCGTGGGGCTGCTCGTCCGGAGCCGAACCCTGTCGATCATGCTGCGCAGCGTTACGGCGATCGCGGTCACCGCGTGGATGTTCGGAGCCGCCTCCCTGCATGATGTGGCAGCGAGCGACGGCGGCCTCCTGCGCGAGATCCGCGAGTCGGTTACGGCAGGTGTCTCATTGCTCGGTGCCGCGCTGGCCGCCGATGCGGAACGGTGGATGGAGGGCGAGTGGCTTCAGACGAGCGGAGAAGTCCGCACCTTGCTGCTGCTCGCCGGTTGGGCGATGCTGACAGCCTCCATTCAAGCGCAAATGCTGACCCGGCGGACGGTGCTGTTTTTCAGCGTGGCTACGATCTGCTATCTATTCGGATTTCAATGGGGGTACGGCCTCGATGTGACGGATGCCGTCATTCGCGCGGCGGGCTGGGGGCTGCTGCTGTCCGCCTGCCTACATCTTGACCGGCGGCTGGCCGAGGATACCGAGCCGTCGAAGATACCCGGCATCCGGCCTGTGCGATGGCTGGGACAAGCGGCGATGGTGACGCTCCTTATCGTAGGCATCGGCTTCGGCCTATCCCGGATGCCCGACTGGACGCCGCCAGAGAGCCTGCCCTCGCTGCGCGAGTGGACACAATCGCTGGCCGTCTCGGCGAACGAATGGGGCGCGGCCCGTTCGACGGCAGAGAACGCGGCCGTGCGGGCGGCGAAGATAGGGACGACCGGATACAGCGCGGACGATACGGAGCTGGGCGGCGCGCTTCGCGACGATGCCCGCATCCTGTTCACGGCGGAATCGGCGGAGCCGACATATTGGCGGGGAGAGAGCAAATCGCGCTATACCGGCCGGGGCTGGGCGTCAGCGGGAACCGAACAAGAGGAAACGGTGGACGGTTCCGGGCGGCTGCAGACTCCCGATTCTCCGGTGTTGGGATGGTCCGAACCGTTGACGCAGACGGTTCGCTGGCAAGCCTATGCGCCGCATCTGCCGCTTATCCTCGGCGGCCGGCCGGAGCGGCTGACGACATGGATGCCGGACGGGGAGAGGGCGGTTCCGGCCCAAGCAGGGACGACGCTGCGCTACGACCCGCCAGGCGAACGGTATGCTCCCGGCGCGAGTGCGCAAGCCGGATCCCGGCTCGCCTATCAATACGAGACCCGCGTGCTGCGGGCGGATCCGGCGATGCTGCGGGCTGCGCAGAAGTTGTCGCCCGAAGAGAGGGCGCGATGGAGTGAGGAGCTTCAGCTCCCGGTCTCGCTCCCGCAGCGGGTGCAGGAGCTCGGCGATCGGCTGGCCGAAGGGTCGGCGGGGCCGTACGAGACCGTGCGGCGCGTGCAGGCCTTCCTGCTCCAGGAATACACCTACACCAAGAGCGATACCGAAGTGCCGCCGGCTGGCCGGGATTTCGTGGACTATTTCTTGTTCGAGGCGAGACAGGGCTATTGCAATCACTTCTCGACCGCGATGGCGGTTCTGCTGCGCACCCAGGGCATTCCGGCGCGCTGGGTGAAGGGCTTCGCGCCCGGCGAGCTGACCGGCCCCGGACAGTATACGGTCCGGGCCTCCGATGCGCATGCCTGGGTGGAGGTGTATTTCCCGACGGTCGGCTGGGTGCCGTTCGAGGCGACCCCGCCGGCGGGAATGGCCGCGGCGGCAGAGGTTCCGGCGGACGCGGTGATAGCGGCCGTACCGGGCCAGGCGGCACTTGCGGCCGATGGTGCGGCTGCACCGGATGGAGACGCCGATGCGGCATTCACTCCGTCAGCGCAGGTGCGCGAGCTGCTGGAGCGATCGCTGCAGTCCCCGGCTCCGGCGTCGGGCTGGGAACGGATGCGGCGCTGGGGGGAGACGGCGCTTCATGCCGGGAAGCAGGGGCTGAACGCTATCGGGCAGCATCTCGCTGCGGAATGGGAGGCCCTGACCCGAATCGGAACGTATCGCAGCGGTGAACAGGCGGCTGCCGGGCTGCCGGGTCTGCTTCGATATGTGGCCGTCCGCCTGCCCGTTCTGGCAATCGGTGCGTTGTGGCTGGCCCTGCTGGCGGCGTGGCTCATGCGGAAGCATTGGCAGCGCCTTGCTCCGGAGCGCAAGCTGCGGCGGCTCCTCCGGCTGCAGCAGCGCAGCTTCCAGAGCGAACGGCTGCAGGAGATGGGCCGGATCGCCTGGCAGCTGCTCGAGCGGAAATACGGGCTGCGCCCGAGCGGCATGACCTGGAGCGAGTATATTTCCGAGAAGCGCGACGATCCCGAGCTGATGCCGGCGGCTGCTGATCCGGTGCTGCAGCAGTTCATCCGCGACTGCAATGCGCTGCTGTTCGCCGGCCGGTATGCGGAGAGAGCCGTGCGGCAGCGGTTCCTGGAAGGCTGCGCATTCGTGCTGCGCCAGTGTACATGAATCAGGGATGCAGGGTTGAAATAGAGAGCGGCAGGCGGAGGGGGCGGCGAGCAGGAGTCGGCCGCCCTGTTCGCCTTGGGGCGTCTTTGCTGATATCTCGCAGCCTGGCCCCTGCGTTCCCCCCAGCGAGAGCAAGGGGTTGTATGACCAGGTCCCTTTTCAACCACCGAGACGGGCAGTATAATTTACCATATGATCCTAAGGCAGTGAACTCGAATTGAGATAGACATGGGGAGGCGGAGCATGGCTACATTAAAAGATATTGCTGAGCGGGTCGGCGTCTCCATCTCCACCGTATCACGGGTGGTGAACGGGGATGACAGCCGCCGGATTAGCGACGAGACGAAGCAGAAAATATGGCAGGCTGCCAAGCAGCTGAATTACCGCGCCAAGCCTGCCCAGAAACCAGCCGCCGGGGCGAAGCGGTCACCGAAGCATTCCGCGCCATTGACGATCGGCTGCATTTTATCCTTGCCTGACAATAAATACAATCATCCTTATTTCTCCCCCATCATCCAGGGCATCGAAGCGAAGCTGATGGAGGAAGGGATCTCGCTGGCGTTCCTTCATACCCAGGCGGAGCTGAAGAGCGGCGCGGTGCGGGAAGCGCTGCTGCATGATCGGGCGTTGAACGGCGTCATCTGCATCGAAGGGATGGAGCCCGAAATGTACCGCTGGCTCAAGGAGCGGGTGCCGGTCATCATCGGCATCGACGTGGCGGATCCGGACATTCCGATCATTTCCTATGACCGGTTGGATGCGGCCCGCATCGCCGTGCGCCATCTGCTGGAGCTTGGGCATACCGATATCGGCTTCATCGGGGGCGCGGGCCTGCTCGGGCGCATGGAGCGGGAGAAGCGGTACCGAGGCTACAAAATGGCGTTGAACGAAGCGAGTTGCTCCTTCCGTTCCGACTGGGTCATCGATGCCCAATGGGATGCCGACCAGAGCTATCAAGGCATGAAGCGCCTGCTGGAGCGGCATGAGCGGCCGACGGCGATGTTCTGCGCCAGCGACATGATGGCGATTGCAGCCATGCGCGCGGCCACGGAGCTGGGGCTGTCGATTCCCCGCGATATCGCCTTCATCGGCATCGACGACATCGAGTTTTCGAAATACAGCTCGCCGCCACTGTCCTCGGTACACATCCCGAAATACGAGATGGGCTACACGGCCGCCAAAACATTGCTGGACAGCCTGCATCAGCCTTATCCTTACCCGTTCCGGATGCTGCTGCCGTTCCATCTGCAAATCCGGGAGTCGAGCCGGCCACCGGAACGAAAAGCGCCTGCGGACGGTTAGACGGGAACGATGTCCTCATCCCCCGTCCAATCGCGCTTCCAATCCTAGAACCTTCAATGAAGGCATGCCTTTATTCAGGCTGTTGGAAAACCCCTGTTTTTTACGAAGGGGTGGAGATGTCCATTTACCTAATCAAAACTTGGCACTCAAAGCGTTTTAAGTCGATTTTTTCTACTGAGAGACGAGATCCACCATATAAAAAATGAAGTGGAGAAAATTCCCACAGACTTCTCAACGGCCTGATTTTACGGGATCCAAGAGACCACGTCGGATCCTGGGGGCATCATCGCCTCCAGGAGGTATCATCGCCTCGTTGCCTTCGGGAGGCATCGTTGCCTCTCGGGGCTTGAACGTGTCGAGGGAATTGCTGCTATTTTACAGGAATTTCGGCTCAATGAGTCCACATCCCGAGGAATTGCTGCAAATCTACATCATTTATGGCCCTTTTGCTTCAAGTCGAAGCGACACGGGTGAAATTCCTGCAGTTTTGCAGGATTCCCTTTCTGGTAAAGTCGTCCATATCGAATTGCTGTATTTGCGCAGGATTCCGCTTACCGAATAGAAGTGTCTGGAGAAATCGTGTAGTTTTGCGGATTTCGCCTACCGGATAGACGTGTCTAGGGAAATGGTGCAGTTTTCAGGTCGTTGGAAAACCCCAGTTTTTTACGAAGGGGTGGAGATTGTCCATTTTCCTACTCAAAACTTGGCACGCATAGCGTTTTAAATCGATTTTTTCTACTGAGAGACGAGATCAACCACATAAAAAATGAAGTGCCAAAAAATCCCTTGGACTTTTTCTCAACAGCCTGCTTTATTGGAGGTTTTTTGATGCGTACGATAATGCGGGATCCTTTCTTCTGACAGGAAGCCTGATAGGCAGCGTGTCCAAGACCGCGCCTTCCTTGGTGAGCGCAGCGGATCGGATAATTATCACCTCTCCCGCCTCCTTAACCTCACTCTCCCCTTCGTTCAGGAGCAGCACTGGCAGGCAAAGCGAAACGTACTTTCGGAACAGCCGATATGTCCAGGTTGCTGCTTCCCCCCTCTTTTCAGCCATATTGACGTCAACAGAGCACATTTTGGATTTATTTTTCCTGATAGAAAGGGATATTGAACCAAAGGACGGAGCCCCTGAGTGGATGGGATAATGGAGATAAGGCGAGTTGCCTGACCCGAAGGGATAATGAAGAGATAAAGGCGAGTTGCCTGATCCGAAGGGATAATGAAGATAAAGGCGATTTACCTGACCGGACGGGATAATGGAGAAGTAGGAGAGTTTTATGAGCAGACGAGTGAATGAAGGCGAAGGAGAGTTTGCTGAACGAACGGAAGAGGGGGAGCTAGGGAGCGCATGAGCCACGCGAGAGTATGTAGACAGCAGGAACTTCCCTGACCCAATGGGATATTGCATGAAAGGAAGGAAGAAGGCAGAGGCGTGTAGAATGCCGTTACCAATCAGGTGACAATAAAGATGCCGGGTGATGGCATGGCTGAGCTGTCTGGCAAGCCGAAGGAAGGCAGACCTGTTTATCGCAGAGAGCGGATGCCTCGAGATCGAGCCCGTCCACAGGTATCTGGCTTGACGCGGGACCGCAGGCAACGCCACTGAGGCGCTCCACTAACTGGAGCGCCTTCTCTATTGTTCGAAGAACGGACAGTATGTTATCTGTTCGCGGACGGGTAGTGCAGCAGGGTCATGTAGCGTATGGTGCGGTCGGTGCGGTTCGTGTATGTATGAACCTGGTCGGCGGTGAAGCGCATCGTCGTCTTCGGCTCCAGCACGTATTCGTCGCCGCCCAGCGAGACGTGAAGCACGCCATCAATCACCATGATGAACTCCTCGACACCGTCGTAGTGGGCTTCCGACACATGGGAGCAGCCCGGGTCCACCTCTACGCTGTACACCTCGAACCCCTTGTCCTGTTCAAAAGGAAAAATAGGAAACGTGCGGTATGCCCCTTCTTCCTCCACCAGCGGGGTAATATCCTCTATCTTAACGATCGACACGCTCGGCGTCGATTCTTCCATCAGGGTCGCGAAGGAGATGCGCAGACCATTCACAATTTTCCATAATACTGAAATGGTCGGATTCGATTCCCCTCGCTCGATTTGCCCGAGCATGCCTTTGCTGACGCCGGACATGTCCGAGACCTGGTCCAGGCTCAGTCCCCGCGATTTGCGGATCTCTTGAAGGTTTTTCCCGATTTTTTTGTGGATCGGTTCTTGCATGGCGGTTCTCCTCTCCCACTCTGTACCGGATATCTCAAAACAATACAAAAGACCATGTACAATATAATGCACATTTGTGTAGTATATTGTACAACAGCATGAAGTACTTGGTATCCGTTTTCTTTCTATTGTATGTAAAAAATATGGGAGGAGCAATCCGTAAATGACAGCGACGATGATCGGTTTGGTCAAGGCAGAACGCAAGCCTGGAGCCGTCTTGAAGGAAGTACCGGTTCCGGCGTACGGCCCGGATGAAGTGTTGGTTCGCGTCAAGGCGTCCTCCATCTGCGGAACGGACGTTCATATTTATAAATGGGATGATTGGGCGGCCCGTACGGTCGTCACTCCGAATGTGTTCGGGCACGAATTTGCCGGCATCGTGGAGGCTGTCGGCGACCGGGTGACGAACGTGAAGGTCGGCGATCATGTATCGGGGGAAGGCCATGTCGTCTGCGGCGTATGCAAATCGTGCCGCACCGGCAACGCCCATGTCTGCCCGCATACCCGGAGCTTCGGGATTACGCTGCCCGGCTGCTTCGGCGAATACGCCGTCCTGCGGGCCAGCAATGTCATCCAGAACGACCCTAAGCTTCCGTTTGAAATCGCTTGCTTGCAGGATCCGCTCGGCAATGCCGTGCAGACGGTGCTGGCCGGAGACATTGTCGGCAAGAGCGTCGCGGTCGTCGGCGTCGGCCCGATCGGGCTGATGGCGATTGCGGTCGCGAAGGCTTGCGGCAGCGGAACGATTATTGCGGTGGATATCAATCCGTACCGGCTGGAGATGGCGAAGACGATGGGGGCGGATGTCATCGTCAACAGCAAGGAAGTGAATTCGGTGCAGGCGATCCGGGAGGCGACGAACGGGGAAGGCGCGGAAGTGGTGCTGGAGATGTCCGGCCATCCCGATGCGATTCGCGACGCGTTGAAGGCGGCGGCCCAAGCCGGCCGCGTCTCGCTTCTGGGCATTCCGAGCAAGGAGGTAGCCTTCGATCTCGCGGAGGATGTCATTTTCAAAGGGCTGCAACTGGTAGGCATTACCGGACGCCGCATGTATGATACGTGGTATCAGCTCAAAGGTCTGCTCGAACGGGGCCGAATCGATCTGACGCCGATCATTACGCACCGGCTTACGCTCGACCGGTATGAGGAAGCGTTCGACTTGATGTCTTCGGGCAATTGCGGCAAAATTGTATTTATTCACCAGTAATAATAATTCAAGAGACGGAGGTGCGGCAGCATGGCCGGATTTGATGTGATTGAGCAGCAATTGAAGGAATTGAAGGAGTCGGGCCGCTATCGTCCGCTTACCGTATGGGAAGGCGGATCGGATTCCTGGATGACACTGCAGGGAGGCAAGCGCGTCCTGCAAATGTCGTCGAACAACTATTTGGGGTTGACGCAGCATCCCGCATTGAAGCAGGCGGCCGCG
The DNA here is from genome assembly GCF_945605565.1 of Paenibacillus dendritiformis. NCBI lineage: Bacteria > Bacillati > Bacillota > Bacilli > Caryophanales > Paenibacillaceae > Paenibacillus > Paenibacillus dendritiformis. The sequence continues at coordinate 1,478,385 of NZ_OX216966.1, forward strand.
GACGCGATTGCGAAGTACGGCGTCGGCGCCGGTTCCGTACGGACGATTACGGGCACGCTCGATATCCATGACGAGCTGGAGCGCCGGCTGGCCGAATTCAAGGGTACGGAGGCGACGCTGGTATTCCAGTCGGGCTTCACGACGAACCAGGGGGTGCTGGCCTCGATTCTTGGTCCGGACGATGTCGTCATCAGCGATGAATTGAACCATGCCAGCATCATCGACGGGATTCGCCTGACGAAGACGAACAAGCGCATCTATGCGCACAAGGACATGGATCAGCTCGAAGCGGCGCTCAAGGAGAGCGGCGGCTTCCGGCAGCGGGTCGTCGTCACCGACGGGGTCTTCAGCATGGACGGCGATATCGCTCCGCTGCCGCATATCGTTGAGCTGGCGGAACGGTATGACGCGATCGTCTATGTCGATGACGCGCATGCCAGCGGCGTGCTCGGGAAGCATGGCAAAGGCTCCACCGATCACTTCGGCCTGCATGGCCGGGTGCATATTCAGGTCGGCACGCTGTCGAAGGCGATCGGCGCCGTTGGCGGCTATGTGGCCAGCTCGCATTCATTGAAGGACTACTTGACCAATGTGGCGCGTTCGTTCCTGTTCAGCACGTCGCTGCCGCCGTCGGTAGCGGCGACCTGCCTCGCTGCGATCCAGGTGCTCAAGACGGAGCCGGAATTGACCGAGCGGCTGTGGCGCAACGCGAATTCGTTCCGCAGCATGCTGCTGGCGGAAGGCTTCAACACCGGCGTGAGCGAGACGCCGATCATTCCGATTATCGTGGGCGATCCGGCCCGCACGAATCAATTCTCCCGCCGCCTGATGGAGGAGGGGATCTGCGCGCAGGGCATCGTCTATCCGACGGTCGCCATGGACAAAGGCCGCGTCCGCCTCATTGTAACGGCGCAGCATACCGATCAGGACCTCGCATTTGCCCGGGAAGTGCTGACGAAGGTCGGCAAAGAGTTCGGACTGATTTAATTTTCTTTTTTCTTTGCAAGTTGAGATGCTCCATGTTGGCCACTCGCTTTCTCTTTTGAAAGCAGAGTGGCTTTTTTGCGTTCATATGAGAAATAGGTTTGATTTGCTTCTTGACACCATCTGGAACTTTCTTATAATCATTAATATCACTTATTATTACTTACTATTACTTAACTTCACTTAAATGATGGGAGAGAAAAGCATGTTTCAAGAGGAACGGCTTGCCGCTATTATGGAACATCTGCGGCTCAATAAGCGCATCGAAGTCGAAGAAATATGCGATTTGCTGAATGTGTCGCGCGATACAGCAAGGCGAGACATCATCAAGCTGGAAGAGCGGGGCTGCATTATCCGCACGCGCGGCGGCGCCATTCTGCCCACGTTATCGAAGGAGATGCCGACTTACGAACAGCGTCTGCAGAAGGAGACAGCGTCCAAGCAAGGGATCGGACGCTTGGCCGCCTCGCTGCTGCGCGATGAAGATTACTTGTATGTCGATTCTTCCACGACCGTGCGTTATTTGGGGGAATTTATGACCACGAAGCGGAACGTCGTCGTCACCAACTCCATTGACATGGCCGGCATGCTGGCGGCGAAGGATGAAGCTCGGATTCATCTGCTCGGCGGTCTGTTATACAACGGACAGCGTATGATATACGGCCCGCGCGCCATTGAGATGATGGGAGATTATCACCTGGATAAGGCCTTTATTGGCACTTGCGGCTTATCGCCGGAAGGCTTGACGACGGATTTCGAGGAAGAAAGCTATCTCATCCGTCAAGTTCTGCGCAGGGCCGATCAAGTGATTGTGCTGGCCGATCATTCCAAGTTCGACAAGCAGATGTTCCACCGTGTAGCGGGTCTGGAGGACATCGACATCATCATTACAGATCGGGAGCTGGGTGAAGCGTGGTCAAGGCAGCTGGCCGAGGCAGGCGTGGAACTGCTCGTGGCGGACGGGGGAGTACAGCGTGATTCATAGGCTCATCTGGATGGGATGTCTCTCGTATGTCGTGACCGGCGTGACGCTGGTCATTATGGGCGCCGTGCTCCCCGAACTGCTAGCTAACTACGGCCTGAACTATACTGATGGCGGACTGCTCATTTTCGTGCAATTTCTTGGCATGCTTACCGGCGTGCTCAGCATGCCGGCGATTTCACGCCGGTTAAGCCGCAAGCGGGGCGTCATTCTCGGACTGTTATTCATCAGCTCCGAGCTGCTTCTGTTTTTCCTTCCGCCCTGGCCTGTTGTCATCGCATTGGCGGGGTTGGCCGGCGCCGGCGCAGGGCTGCTGGAATCTTGCATCGGCACGATTATACTTGTCGCCGTGAAGGAGAAGCAGGCGATCGCCATGAGCAAGCTGGAAGTCACCTTCGGCATTGGGGCTCTGGCGATTCCGTTCGTAGCCAGCTTCCTGATCGCGCGCGGCATATGGACGTATTCGTTCTTGCTGCTGGGGATAAGCGCGCTGATCACGGCCCTGGCCTGGCACAAATTATCATTCGGCAGCACCGATGCGATGCTGACCCGCACAGTGAAGCGGGACGGCCGGGCAGCGCCATCAGCTTCTTATTCCGGCAAGGCGCTGCCGTTCCTCGTGCTGTGCGCGTTTTTTTTCATGCTGTATGGGGGCAGCGAAGTATCGGTAGTTCACTTTTTCCCGTCGATGTTCATTGAAAAATGGGGCATCACCAGTTCCCAGGCGACCTTGACCGTAACCACCTACTGGACGGCGATGGTGATCGGACGGGCGCTCTGTGGCGTGCTCGCGGAGAAGCTGACCTACTATCGCTTCATGTGGCTGACCACTTCAGGAAGCGTAATCGTGCTGCTGCTGTTGCCCTTCAGTCCGCAGGCATGGGCGGGCTTCGTGATCAGCTTCCTGCTCGGACTCGGGATGGCCGGCATGTTCGCGATTATGCTCATCTATGCGAATCAGGCGCTGCCCGGCATGACGGAGCGCACGACAAGCATTTTGCTGGCTGCCAACGGACTCGGCGGCTCGCTGATGCCGATTGCTGTGGGCAGGATGATGGACATCTTCCCGGTTCAGGCGGTCATGTGGCTGTTCTTCGGGGTCATGCTGACGATGCTGCTGCTCGTATTCGCGTCCCGACGCCGGAAGGGCCTGATGATAGCGGAAACCCGGCATACGGTTGCCGTTTGTGAGGAGTAAGGCTTGCTGCGGTTTTCTTGCCGGAGGGAGGGGGATAACATCGTCACGGTTAAATGAGCTGCGAGGAGAGAATGGATCTATTGCAAGCGTCAAACAGGTTATTAAAAAGCGAGTCTCGGCATGTCCGGCGGCTCGTTTTTTTGATTTTTCTGAATTTAATCTCATGGGGCTGACCCAATATTGGGGGACGAAACGGAGACCACCTCGCATAACTCATATTCACCTCTCTACGACAAACAAAAATTGAGCATTGTGTAACAACCAAAAAGGGTTAAGGCCCGGATGAGTAACAAACATGATAGTGACACTCTACGGAGCGTTTATTGAGTAAGATAGGCATAACCGATATTCTTGAATTACGGGAGGTGGACAATATGGATTGCAATAAAGTGGGAAAGCTCATTCTGAGTCTTCGTAAAGAGAAAAGCATGACGCAGAAGGATTTAGCCCATCTTATGAATATAAGCGACAAGTCGATTTCAAAATGGGAACGTGGTTTAGGGTGTCCGGATGTGTCCTTGCTTGGTGAGCTATCCAAAATATTAGGGGTAAATATTGAGAAGATTTTATCGGGGGAGTTAAATCCGAATGAAAAAGATAGAGGGAACATGAGGCACATTAAATTTTACGCATGTCAATGCTGTGACAATGTCATGACCAGTACGGGGGCAATAAACGTTTCATGTTGCGGTAGGGTATTGGAACCATTGCTTTCAAAGCCAGAGGACGATGAGCACGAAATAATCGTTCATGAGATTGAAGATGATTACTTCGTTACAATTCAACATGAGATGGACAGAGAGCATTATATAGCCTTTGTTGCTTATATCTCTTATGACAGGTTACTGTTCATAAAATTGTACCCGGAACAAAACGCAGAATTGCGTTTCCCCAAAATGCACGGCGGAACGTTATATGCATATTGCAACCGACACGGATTGTGGAAAACTGACAAAATGAAGCATGGAACAAGGAGGGTTATCTGAGGTGGGAAAGGCACTACTTATTATTGATATGCAGGTTATGCCTTTTGTATGGAAGAATTACGGTGGAAAACCTCTCTATCAAGAAGAAAAACTGCTTGAAAATACAAAGTGCTTGATTAATAAAGCTCGAAAGAGAAATTCACCCGTTTTCTATATCATGTATACGGAGCCGGAGGGTTCCCCAAGATCTGAGAATCAACCGCTATGGCAAGTACATGAACAGATCGCTCCTGCTGCACATGATCATGTTATTATTAAACATTATGCGGACTCATTTCTTGAATCCGAGCTCAATACCCAATTGCAAGATTACGGTATTGACACATTAGTAATGTGCGGAATTCAAACCGATTATTGCGTCGATACGACTGTGAAAAGTGGTTATTCGCGCGGCTACAAAGTAGAATTGGTAAAAGACTGTCACAGCACCTATGATTCCGATGGATTAACAGCAGTACAAATCATAAACCATCATAATAGCATTCTTGCTCAATTTGCTGCAATTGTTCACTCAAGTGAAGTCCAGTTTTAGAATCCAGACTGATTAAAAAAGATGAGAGGGATAACTCCTGGTCCTTACGTTGAACGACAATTTGTCAGATATTTGTTATTACTCTATCGTGAATGTTACTTGAATGCGTCCTAACAATAAACCGGATTCCTTTGTAAAATGATGAGTCCGGTTTTAGTCGATCACTACCCGATTGTTCCGTAGCCTCCGTGGATACTTGCCTGTTTTTTCACGTTGTTTTTGAAAATACCTAGCTCTTTACAAAGCCGAAGACATTGGGCTAGGAGTTTGTATCCATACACATTTTGATCTATTCGTCACTTACTTTCTCGCCCCGTTTTTGCACATCTAGTTAGCGTGTTTAAGTCATAACACAACACACAATAATTTGCCCCAAATTACGAAAGAAATTTTTACGTTTTTTTGAACAATACAGGTTGACGTTGGCGAATAACCCGATATATAATGTCCACAAGCCTAAAAGAAAACCCTTACATGGACGGGTGCCGGACGTTGGTAACCTGTTCGTACGCAATTATTTGCGCAAATTTGCGCACGTAGATTATTGCGCAAACGTGATGAGAACGCTGCCTCGAGTTATTGCCTGTCATTGATCAGCTTCACTGCGCTTATGCGCGTAATCGTATGTTCCAGAGGTTGAATACTCCAAGGTGAAAAGGGGACAGAATCATGCAGCAAGTACGCATAGGGATGATTGGAGCCCGCGGGCGGGGCGGGATTGCGAAGTATTGGCACAAGCCGGACGGCCGTTCCGTCGTCGTCGGCGCGGCGGATATTTATCCGGAGAAGCTGGAGGAATTCCAGCAGGAGATTAACCCGGATGCCTTCGTGACGACCGATTACCGCGAGCTCATCGCGCGGGAGGATATTGACGCCATCGCGGTCACTTCGCCCGATTTTTGCCATGAAGAGCATGCCGTGGCTGCGCTGAAGGCCGGCAAGCATGTCTTTTGCGAGAAGCCCCTCGCGATTACCGTCGACGGCTGCGATAACATCCTCAAGGCGTGGCAGGAATCCGGCAAGAAGCTGATGGTCGGCTTCAATATGCGGTATATGAATATGTACCGGACGATGAAGGAGATTGTCGATTCCGGTGTCATCGGCGAGATTAAGGCCGTATGGGTGCGCCACTTCGTCGGTTGGGGAGGCTACTTCTACTTCCATGACTGGCACGCGAACTCCGCCAATTCGACCGGGCTGCTCCTGCAAAAGGGCTCTCATGATATCGACATCATTCATTGGATTACCGGGCGCTATGCGACGAAGGTGTCGGCGTTCGGCGGTCTCGATTTCTACGGCGGCGACAAGCCGAACGATCTGACTTGTCCGGCATGCGACGAACGGGAGACATGCACCGAGGTCAGCCCGGGCCGCCTGATCGAATGCGCCTTCCGCGAGGAAGTGAATGTGGAAGATAATAATATGGTCATTATGGAGCTGGAAGGCGGCATTAAGGCATCGTATTTGCAATGCCATTTCACGCCGGACTATCAGCGCAATTATACATTTATCGGGACCGAAGGACGGATGGAGAACAACGAGCTGGAGAACAAGGTCTATGTATGGACCCGCCGCTCGAACAATCCGCGCGAGCTGTCCAACCGGGTGTATGAGATTAAGGAAGCGAAGGGCTCCCACGGCGGTGCCGATCCGAATATTTGCAAGGACTTCGTGGACATGATTCTCGATGGCAAGATGCCGGTCGCGACGCCGCTGGCGGGCCGCATGAGCGTGGCTGTAGGCTGTGCGGCGACGGAATCGCTGCGCAGCGGCGGAGGCGTCGTGCAGGTCTCTCCGGCACCGGATGCGGCTGTGCTCCAGGGCAGCGGCAACTGACACACAAGAAGGAAGCAGGTTCTCGCAGCTCGTGCGGCGAATGTTCGCAACATGGAGAGGCGGGAACCAACAACCTATCTTTGATCTTGTTAAAAATTAACAAAATGTATAATTGATGTATTTTAATTGAAAATAAGCCGGTATCGAGCAGGCCTATTGTCAATGCAGAAAGAAAGGAGAGTGGATGAAAAGTTGACCAAAACGGGAATTACGACGGAGAGCTTCCCGGTGGTTCGGGCGCGCAGATCCTCCCGGGTCTGGCGCTCGATCAAGCGCAACTGGCAGCTCTATGCGCTCATTGCGCCGGTCGTTGTCTACTATATCATTTTTCATTATTTGCCGATGTACGGCGTGCAGATCGCGTTCAAGGACTTCATCGCTTCCAAAGGAATCTGGGACAGTCCTTGGGTGGGCTTCAAGCACTTCGAACGGTTTTTCAGCAGCTATTTCTTTGAACGGCTTATTGTGAATACGCTTACAATCAGTCTGTACACGCTGCTGGTCAGCTTTCCGATTCCGATACTGTTGGCCTTGATGCTGAATGAAGCGAAGGCGCAATGGTTCAAGAAGACTGTGCAGACGATTACGTATGCGCCGCATTTTCTGTCCGTCGTCGTCGTGGTCGGCATGCTGTTTATTTTCCTGAACCCGAGCACGGGCATCGTCAACCATCTGATTGTCGCCTTGGGCGGGGAGCCGATCGCCTTCATGACAGATGCGAATTGGTTCAAGACGCTGTATGTGCTGTCGGATGTATGGCAGACGATGGGCTGGAGCTCGATCATTTATTTGGCGGCTTTGTCGGGCGTCGATCACCAGCTGCATGAAGCAGCGACGATTGACGGCGCGAGCAAGCTGCAGCGCATCTGGCATATCAACATTCCGACGATTGCCCCGACGATTATTATTTTGCTGATCCTCAATCTCGGGACGGTCATGGCGGTGGGCTTCGAGAAAATTTTCCTGATGCAGAACAATCTGAATCTCGCCAGCTCGGATGTCATCTCCACCTATGTGTACCGCAGCGGGATACTGGATGCGCAGTACAGCTTCTCCGCCGCTGTCGGATTATTCAATTCGGTTGTGAACTTCGCGCTCTTGATTATCGTGAACTCGATCGCCAGACGCGTAAGCACGACGAGCCTATGGTAAGGAGGGGGTTGCCATGATCGATCGCTCCATCGGAGACCGTATCTTCGATGTTGTCAATTACGTCCTGTTAACGCTGGTCATGCTCATTGTGCTCTATCCGCTTCTCTTTGTCCTGAGCGCATCCGTCAGCAACCCGGAGACGGTGCTGCGCGGCGAGATGTGGCTGATTCCGAAGCAAATCAACTTCGACGCATACGCCAAAATTTTTCAAAATAAAGATATTCTCCTTGGTTACGGCAACACGATTCTATATACCCTTCTCGGCACGGCCATCAATCTCATCATGACGATATGCGCGGCGTATCCGCTCGCCCGCAAAGACTTCCTCGGCCGGGGGCTGATTACCGGCATGATCGTATTCACCATGTTCTTCGGCGGCGGGCTCATTCCTACGTACTTGCTCATCAAAAACTTGAATATGCTCGACACGCTGTGGGTGATGGTGATTCCGAACGCCGTCGCGGTCTGGAACATCATCATTATGCGCACCTTCTTCCAGCAAACGATACCGGGCGAGATTCAGGAGGCGGCCATGATTGACGGATGCAGCCATATGCAGACGCTGCTGCGCATCGTCCTGCCCCTGTCGATGCCGATTATCGCCGTTATGGTGCTGTTCTATGCGGTAGGGCACTGGAATTCCTATTTCAACGCGCTGATTTACTTGTCCAGCAAGGACAAATTCCCGCTGCAGCTCATTCTGCGCGAGATTCTGATTCAGAGCGATTCGGGCGACATGATCAAGCTGACGTCGGAATCGGCCGTGAAGATGAAGATGAGTGTAGAGGGATTGAAGTATGCGGTGCTGGTGGTGGCGAATTTGCCGATGCTCGTCCTGTATCCGTTCCTCCAGCGCTATTTTGTCAAAGGCATCATGATTGGAGCTCTGAAGGGGTAACCGACCACAAGCAAAAGGGGGAAATGTTGTGAGATCAAAAAAATGGCTGATGACGACGATGAGCGTGCTGCTGAGCTTCTCGCTGCTGATTACGGCATGCGGGGGAAGCGGCGGCGGAGGGGGAGCCGATGCCGGCAGCAGCGATGAACGGCTCGCCAAGATGAACAAGGAAGGGATGCCGATCGCCAAGGAAAAGATGACGATGTCCGGCTTCGCCGCGAAGTTCTATGCTTCGGCGGACTGGAGCAAGCTGATGCTCTGGGAAGAATACGAGAAGATGACCAATATTCATATCGATTGGGAGACCGTGCAGGTCGACAGCTTGAAGGAGAAGCGCAACATCAAGCTGGCCGGCGGCGATTATCCCGAGATTTTCTTCGCCTCCGCCTTCGCCAAGAGCGATCTGATCAAGTACGGAAGCCAGGGCACCTTCCTGCGGCTGAACGAGCTGATCGACGAGCATGCTCCGAATTTCAAGGCGTTGATGGACAAATACCCGATCGTGAAGCAGGGCATTACGATGCCGGACGGCAGCATTTACGGACTGCCGACCGTGTTCGACCCGGACTTCAAGTCGCTGTTCTACGGGACGCCGTGGATGAAGAAGGAATGGCTCGACAAGCTGGGGCTGAAGCCGCCGACCAATCTGGAGGAGCTGCATACGGTGCTGAAGGCGATCAAGGACGGCGACCCGAACGGCAACGGGAAGAAGGATGAGATCCCGTGGGGTTCCAGGGGCGTCTGGATTATGATCAACTTCCTGAAGGGCTCATTCGGGCTGAACAAGAACGGGACAGCGAATCCGAACGTCGACCTCGATCCGGATACCGGCAAGCTCCGGTTCGTGCCGGCGACGAAGCAGTACAAGGAGCTGCTGCAATATGTCGAGAAGCTGCACGCGGACGGGCTGTTCGACCCGGAGACGTTCACGATGAAGGACACCGACTTGACGTCCAAGGCGACGGCCGGCGTGTACGGCTTCCTGGACGGCGTCAATCCGGAGGCGGTCTACAATCAGGAGGGCTATGTCGGCATGCCGGTGCTGGAAGGCCCGTACGGCGACAAGATCGCGACCAACATCGGATCGCCGCTCGGCAATATCGGCATGTTCGTGCTGACGGACAAGGCGAAAAACCCGGAAGCCGCCATTCGCTGGATGGACCATTTCTACAGCGATGAAGGGGTCAAAATGTTCTTCATGGGCTTCGAAGGCGTAACGTACCAAGTGAATGACAAGGGCGAATATGAGTATCTGGACGCGATTACGAACCATCCGGACGGCTTGAACCTGGATCAGGCGGTAAGCCAGTATCTTACCTGGCCGGGCGGATATTATCCGGGCATGGTGATGCAGAAGTACTTCAAGGGGGCGGAAGGCTTGCCGTCCTCGGTCAAGAATGCCGAAGATGCGCAGCCGCATTCGATTCCGATGAGCGAGGTCTGGCCGGCCTTCAACTTCACGCCGGAGGAGCAGGATGAGCTGACGACCATTCAGACGGATATCCATACGTATGTCGATGAGATGCGCGACAAGTTCGCTTCGGGCGCGGTCGGATTCGATCAATGGGACAATTATGTGCAGCAGCTGGAGAAGATGAATCTGAAGCGTTATCTGGAAATTTACCAAGCGGCGTATGAGCGTTATCTGAAATCGAAATAAACGCCAGCAGCCCCGCGCCGAGTAGTCGGCCGCGGGGCTTGCTGCGTCTGGCCGCGATTACAGCAACGGCAGAATCTCGTCCCAGACCGCATCGAGGATGCTCTGCATATCTCCCTCGTTGCTGTTGATGGCGATCGCCGCGTCCCGGCCGGGGATCACGATGCAGAACTGCCCGTGCGCGCCGTCGGCACGATAGGCCTCATGCGTGCACATCCAGAACTGGCAGCCATAGCCCTGGCTCCAGTCGATGCTGCCCTCATTGTCGATGTGCTTGCGTGTGGCGAACGCAATCCACTCCGCGGGGATGAGCTGTTCGCCTTCCCAAGCACCCTGCTGCAGCAGCAGCTGTCCGAATCGGCTCAGCTCCTCGTTGCTGATTCGGAGCCCCGCGCATCCGAGCGTGACGCCGAGCGGGGATGTGTCCCATTCGACGCGTTCCATCCCGAGCGGCTCGAACAAGCGCGGAGTCAAATATTGATGGACCGTCTCGCCGACGGCGGCTTGTACCATCGCCGAAATCATGAAGGTGTCGCCGCTGCTATAGGTGAACCGCTCGCCGGGAGGACGGTCCAGAGGCAGCGACATATAGTATTTGGCCCAGTCCTTCTCCTGGAGCGACTTCCTCTCGTCGGCCCACAGCGGCGGAGCGTCATGGCCGGAGGACATCCGCAGCAGATCGTACAAGCGGATGCGGCCGGGCTCAAGGGCGGGATCGTCTGCCATTCCTTCCCGCACGTGCTGCGGAAACACATCCCCCAGCGTCGTATCCAATGTTAGCTTTCCTTCCTCGATTGCCAGTCCGACCGCCATGCAGGTGAACGATTTGCTGACCGAGTGCTGCACGCGGCGGATATCTTCGCCCGCATCCCATTGCGCCGCCAGACGGCCGCCTTGCCGTATCCGCGCGGAGAGGACCTTTAATTTTTTCTCGGTTACCCGCTGGACAAAACCGGTTAATACATGAGACATCATCCAGTCCTTCTTTCCAATTGAATTTCGAAATGATGCTGAGAGGAACGCTGGCAGGAAGAGCGGTGTCTCCCTATGTAAATCGTAATAGAAACGTTTCCGCGATAAAGCGCTAAGCTGTTATTTATCATATTACAATCGCTCTCATATCATGTCAACGCACGATAAGCAAGCGCTTTCCCGTGTCCTGTTACATCAATTTAAGGATATAAATAGATAAAATGGGACAAAAGTGATTTTGTTTCAACATTTCTCGAGCTTATTTTTCGAAAAATCATTGACAGGCTCGGGGTCCGAGATCTATGATTTATTCGAAACGATTCGATAAATCGCTTTCACAGGAAAAAAGCGACTCCAAGGCAGTTTGGATTCCCAGGTGCGAGTCCGTTACGAAAGTGGCGAATCGGCGAATCTATGATTTTAAACTTTTGAAAATGAAAGGGATTACATATGGCGCATGTAACGATAGACACCGGCTCAACGACATTGCGAATGACAACGAGCATCCACGTCGTCTTTCCCCTGGAATCTCCGCATCCGTCAGGCAGCACGCTGTATCTGCTGCACGGCGCGGGAGACAATGCGAGCACGTGGCAGCGGCTGACGACGATCGAGCTGTATGCGGCCAAGTACGGCTGCACGGTCATCATGCCAGAGGCGAACCGCAGCTACTACACGGATATGGAGTACGGGTTGGATTATTTTTATTACATTACCGAGGAACTGCCGGAGCTATGTAAGCGCATGCTTCGCATGAATACCGATCCGGAGAGGACATTCGTAGCCGGATTGTCCATGGGCGGATATGGCGCGTTGAAGTGTGCGCTGACCTATCCCGAGCGGTATGCCAAGGCCGTATCCTTGTCCGGAGTGACCGATATGCAGAGGCGTCTTCAAGACCCGGAGATGCCCCCGGGCATGGTCAAGGAGATGCAGGCGGTGTTCGGCCCCGAACTGAAAATTCGGCCGGAACAGGATCTGTACGCCTTGACGGCCAGGAGATTGGAGGAGAAGGGAGCGCTTCCGTCCATCCTGTGCTGCTGCGGCTCCAGCGACCCGTTCATCGAGATGAACCGCGACTTTGCCGGTTATATGCAGGGCAATCCATTGGACTTCCGGTACGTGGAAGGACCGGGAACGCATGATTGGCTCTTCTGGGAAGAGCATTTGAAGACAGCATTTGACTTCCTGTTTGAGGACAAGAACAAGGGAGAGAGAGGAGATGCAATTTGAAAGCCACCGCTTTAGATCCAGACGGACCTGTGAAAGGACATTCGAAGTTCGGAAGCCTGCTTACGCAAATATGGAAGAACAGAATGGTATATACGCTCCTTCTTCCCGGATTGATATGGCTGCTGCTGTTCGCCTACTTGCCGATGGGCGGCCTCTCGCTCGCCTTCAAGGATTATAAGGCCAATCTCGGAATCTGGGGCAGCCCGTGGGTCGGATTCGAAAATTTCAAGTACGTGTTTCGCGATCCGGCGTTCATCGATGCCTTATGGAGAACGCTGTACATCAATATCATTAAGCTGGTCATTCAGTTCCCGTTCCCGATTCTGCTTGCTCTGATGCTGAACGAGCTCCGGATGCGGCGGACGAAAAAACTCTTCCAGACGGTCTTTACGTTCCCTCATTTCCTGTCCTGGATTATCGTATCCGGCGTCGTCATCAATGTGCTGGCGTATGACGGGCTCGTGAACAGCGCCTTGGCGCTGCTCGGCTTGCCGACGATCAACTTCCTCGGCTCGGAGGAGATGTTCGTTCCGATGCTGCTGCTCACGGACATTTGGAAATCGACCGGATGGGGCGCGATCATCTATTTGGCGGCGATATCCGGGATCGACCAGGATCAATACGAGTCGGCCCAGATCGACGGCGCCTCGCGCATGCAGCAGATGTTCCGGATTACGCTGCCGAACATTTTGCCTACCGTTACCATCATGTTCATTTTGTCGGTGGGCGGCCTGATGTCATCGGGCTTCGATCAGATTTTCAACCTGGCGAACGCGGCGACGAAGAACGTGTCGGAAGTATTGGATGTGTATATTTACCGCATTACGTTCCAGTCTTCGACGGACTTCTCGTTTTCCACCGCGGTCAGCCTGTTCCGTTCTCTCATTAATATGATTCTGCTGCTGCTGGCGGACAGGGTTGCCAAAATGCTGGGCGGAGACGGTCTGTTCCGATAAGAGAGGGGTGCAAGGGATGAGCAATACAGCTGCCAAGAAGCAGCATAAGTTCCGCATAGGAAAAATGACGGTACTCGATTACGTTATTTTCTTCCTGCTGCTGATATTCGCCTTATTGATTCTGATTCCGTTTTGGAATGTCATCATGATTTCGTTCTCGACATCGAAGGAATATGCCGATAATCCGCTGATGATGTTCCCGAGAAATCCGACCTTGGCTTCCTACAAGGCCTTGTTCGAGGATGGAAGCATTTTGACGGGCTACTGGAATACGTTCAAGCTGCTTATCGTAGGCTTGCCGCTCAGCCTGTTCCTGACGAGCAGCATGGCTTACGCGCTCAGCAGAAGCAAGTTCCCGGGCAAGAAGATCATCTTCTTCCTCGTGCTGTTCACGATGATCTTCAACGGCGGCATCGTGCCTCTCTACCTGATTATGAAATCGCTCCATCTGACAGGCACGCTGTGGTCCGTCATCCTGGCCGGCAGCTTCAGCGCCTTCAACATGATATTGATGATGAACTACTTCCAGAGTCTGCCTGAATCGCTGATGGAATCCGCAAGGCTGGACGGAGCGGGCGAATGGAGAATCATGTTCTCCGTCGTACTGCCGCTGGCGGCGCCGATTATGGCGACCATTACGCTCTTCTATGGCGTCGCCTACTGGAACAGCTGGTACGACGCGATGATTTTCCTGCGCAAGGCGGATCAACTGCCGCTGCAGAACGTATTGCGAACGATCATTGTCGAGTCGCAAACCAACGCCTCGAACGCTTCCAGCGTCGATGCGGTCGGCAAGCAAGCTTTTTCAACGGGGATGAAAATGGCTGCGGTCTTCGTGACGATGGTGCCGATTATGTGCTTCTTCCCGATGTTGCAAAAGCATTTCGCTAAAGGGGTGTTAACAGGGGCTATCAAGACCTGATTAATACGCATAGAGGTCGTTCAAAAAGTCCGCTTTTGATCACGAAGCCGAACGGTTTGAACACTCATTAGTTAGATTTTTGCAATAAAAATCTAAAATCACGGGGGAGACATCCAATGGAAACGAAGAAAAAGCTGTCGGTAAAATCTGTACTGGCCATCGCCTTATGCGCGGTCATGCTGATGGTGACTGCTTGCTCCAAGCAGGAAGCGCAAGGCGGCAATGAGAAGGACGGCGAAGGAAGCTCCAAGGACAAGCTGACCATTTCCGTGGCGAGCACGATTCAGCTCAAAGACGGCCAGATCGACAATGAGTTCCACAAGTTCTGGATGGACAAGTTCAACATCGATTGGGACTACAACTTCATCGAATGGGATTCCTGGGGCGAGAAGCTGCGGCTCTGGATCAACTCCGGCGACCTGCCTGACGTCGCGACCTGGAACTACATTCACGGCGATGCGATGAACTATATCGACCAAGGGCTTCTCTACAAGTTCCCGGATGACTGGAAGGAACGCTGGCCGAACGTGGCCGCGGCTTACAAGCTGACGGGCCTGGGCGAGAAGCTGGAAGAGCTGACGGGCGGCACCTATATCCTGCCGCGGCCGGTCTACTACGAGAATAAGCCTGCCGATCCGCTCGTCAACCAAATCGGCGTCATCGCGATGCGCAAAGACTGGGCGGAAGCGGTCGGCTTCGAATTGAAGGACGTATACACGACCAGCGAGCTGATGGAATTCGCCAAGCTGGTGAAGGAGAAGGATCCGGGCAAGGTCGGATCGAAC
Organism: Paenibacillus dendritiformis; assembly: GCF_945605565.1. Classification (NCBI taxonomy): domain Bacteria; kingdom Bacillati; phylum Bacillota; class Bacilli; order Caryophanales; family Paenibacillaceae; genus Paenibacillus; species Paenibacillus dendritiformis. The sequence goes on from NZ_OX216966.1 coordinate 1,493,478, forward strand.
CTGGTGCCGATCTCTTATAACGCCGGCGACGCGCTGACGAATATCATCATGCCGAACAGCGAGCATTCCCGCGTCGAGTCCGCGTTCTACAAAGGCGAGGACGGCAAATACCATTGGGGGCCTGCCGATCCGGCAACGCTGACCGGTCTGAAGCTGATGCAGAAGGCATACAAAGAAGGACTGCTTAATCCGGAATTCTACACCTGGAAGAACAGCGAAGGCAGCGACAATTTCCGGGTGAAGGGCACCGCCGCGATTACAAGCCTTGGCGGTCTGGCATCGTACAGACAAGACGTGGATAAGGCGATGAAGAAAAATCTGGGCGTAGAGAGCGACGAAGTCGTTCACACCGCGATCGTGCTTGGCGATGACGGCAAGTACCGCAACCTGGAGCAAGTCAATTTCTGGTCCGCGCTTATTTTCTCGCCGAACATTAGCGAGGAGAAATTCGAGCGCATCATGGACCTGCTCGACTATTCGACGTCCAAAGAAGGACAAATGCTGCTCAACATGGGCTTCGAAGGCAAGGATTGGAAGTACGGCGACAACCAAGAACTCGTCAGCCTGCTGCCGGAAGGCACGTCTCTGGAAGACAAGTACCCAAGCCGCTTCGAAGGGCTGTACCTCCTGGGCGACGACTTCAGCATGATCAACCCGGCGATCAAGAAGGAATATCGCGACAGAGCGATTCTCCACTACCAGAACAAAGCCAAGCTCGGCAAAGAAGGCGGGAAGCTGGCCGAGTATGACTGGACGGTTCAACTGTATGATTCCAAAGCGAAAAATCAGGCGACCTTCAACTATGAGTCGGAATATACGAACCTGATTCTGCAAAACGGCGATCTGGAAGCGAACTGGAAGAAATGGGTGGACAGCAAAATGCCGCTTGTCCAACCGGTTCTGGATGAACTGAACAAACAATAAGAAATACGCATGCAGCTGCAAGTGAAGTTGGCCTGAGGCGTTCGCCAGCGGTCCGAGTCGATGGAACCCGGTATGCAGGATAGTCCCATGCAACCGGGTTCTTCGCTTCACCGTCCAGCTCTTCTGAATGAGGAATGTGCATAACTGCCGCAGCGGAGGACTTCCCTCCCTGCATGACCTGGGGATGCTGGGCGCCGATGATTGTGCTTCTATCATTCCGGTTATGCATGTTCCTGAGAAAGGAGAAGGAATCTGGCAGTGATTCAATTTTGAAAACCGATTACTCCCTAGAAGAAACTATGAACCCCCTTATAAATGAAGCAATGGAGGAACGAATATGGACAATCAGCAATTAACCGCCCTGCTGCGGCAAATGACGTTGGAAGAGAAAGTCGCGCAATTGCTGCAGCTTACGGCTCATTTTCATGAAGGCGCAGCGAGTGAAGGACAAGTGACCGGTCCAATGGAAGAAATGGGGATCACCGAATCGATGGTGACCGCCAGCGGCTCCGTGCTCGGACTGTCGGGCGCGCAGGCTGTCATTGACGTGCAGAGATCCTATTTAAGCAAAAGCCGGCTCGGCATTCCGCTGCTGTTCATGGCGGATGTCGTGCACGGGTTCAAGACGATATTTCCGATTCCGCTCGCGATCGGCTGCTCCTGGGACGTGGACCTGGCGGAGAAGAGCGCGGCGGTGGCCGCCAAAGAATCGGCGGTGGCGGGCATCCATGTCACCTTCGCGCCGATGGTGGATCTCGTGCGCGATCCGCGCTGGGGAAGAGTGATGGAGACGACCGGGGAAGACCCGTATCTGAACAGCCTCTTCGCGCGCGCATTCGTTCGCGGCTACCAGGGCGGCAATCTGAAGGAGGATACCGATCGCCTCGCGGCCTGCGTCAAGCATTTCGCCGCTTACGGCGCGCCGGAAGGCGGACGCGACTACAATACGGTCGACATGTCGGAGCGCCAGCTGCGCGAAAGCTATTTGCCGGCATACAAGGCGGCGCTGGACGAGGGCTGCGCAATGGTGATGACCTCCTTCAATACGGTCGACGGCATTCCGGCCACCGGCAATGAGAAGCTGACGCGCGGCATCCTGCGCGAGGAATGGGGCTTCGACGGCGTCGTCATCTCCGACTGGGCGTCGATTCGGGAAATGATCGCCCACGGCGCGGCCGAGGATGATCGCGAAGCGGCGTACCGGGCGATTCGCGCGGGCGTCGATATCGAAATGATGACCCCGTGCTATGTCCGGCATCTGCCGGAGCTCGTTCAGAGCGGTCTGGTTGACGAAGCGCTCATTGACGAAGCCGTGCTGCGCATTCTGCGGTTGAAGGAGAAGCTGGGGCTGTTCGACAATCCGCTGCGCGGGGCGGATCCAGATCGTGAGCGCGAGCTGCTCTTCTGCGAGGAGCATCGCCACGTCTCCTATGAGCTGGCGGCCAAATCATGCGTCCTGCTCAAAAACGACGGCGTGCTTCCGCTCCAGCCGGGGGCCAAGGTGGCGCTCATCGGGCCGTTCGCGGACAGCGAAGATATTCTGGGCTGGTGGTCCTGCATCGGCGTGAAGGAAGACGCCGTCAAGCTGGGCGACGCGCTGGCCGAGCGGATGCAGGACGGGCTGCTGGAGATCGTGCCCGGCTGCGGCATCGGCAGCATGACGCCGGAGCAATGCGAGGCGGCGCTGGCCGCGGCCCGGGGCGCCGATATCATCGTGCTGGCTCTCGGCGAGGAATCGGCGATGAGCGGGGAAGGCGGCTCCCGGACGGACATCCGCCTGCCGGAAGCGCAGCTTGAGCTGGTGAAGCGGGTGAAATCATTGGGCAAGCCGATGGCTTCGGTTCTGTTCAACGGCCGGCCGCTCGATCTGCATGGCGTATACGATGAAGCCGATGCGGTGCTGGAGGCCTGGTTCCCGGGCAGCGAGGGCGGCGCGGCGATTGCCGATATTTTGCTCGGCCGCGTCAATCCGTCCGGGCGGCTGACGATGTCGTTCCCGCAATCGGCAGGCCAGGTGCCGGTCTATTACAACCATTTCAATACCGGACGGCCTCTCGATCCGGCCAAGACGGAAGAACGCTATGTGTCGAAGTATATCGACAGCCCGAACGAGCCGCTGCTTCCGTTCGGCCTCGGCTTGTCCTATACGACGTTCGAATACGGCGAGCTAACGCTGTCCGGCAGCGAGATGACGCCGGAGCAGCCGCTGATCTTCAGCGTCCGGGTGACGAACACGGGCACAAGAGCCGGGGTGGAGACGGTGCAGCTCTATATCCGCGATGTCGCCGGCGACGTCGTTCGTCCGGTTCGCGAGCTGAAGGGCTATGCGCAGGTGGAGCTGGCGCCGGGAGAGAGCGAGACCGTGACGTTTACCGTGACCGAGGAGCAGCTCCGGTACCATCATTCCGATCTTCGCTGCGCCAGCGATCCGGGAACGTTCCGCGTCTATGTCGGGCCGAACAGCCGGGATACGGCGGAGCAAACGTTCAAGCTGGTCCGGTCTAACTGACGGAAGCTGCCGTCCGCTTTCCTTATTAATGAAGAAATTAGATATTTTTTCGCAATAGAAGAAACGCAATTGACGATGCAAGAGCTGGGAGGAATGACACACATATGGCAACGATAGCGACATCCATGACATCCAAGCTTGACGTTCAAGCCGGCGATCTGCGCTTTACCTTTTGGGAGAGCGGGGATCTGTACCAGGCCGTAAGCGGCCGGACGATGATCAATCAACTGATGACAAGCCCGCTTGACGGGTCCTTGAACAATCTGTATCTCCGGATTCATGGCGATTCCGGGATCCGGTCCTACCCGCTGCTCGGCGTTCATTCCGGGAGCGCGGTTCGCGCTGGCGAAGGCCGTCTCGTCTGGGAGGGCGCGGCCGAAGGCGTCGCGTACCGGGTGACATTCGCGCCAATGAAGCAGGGGGTCTGGTTCTGGGACGTCGAGGCGCGCGGAGACGGCGTGGAGATTGACGTCATCTACGGCCAGGATATCGGCGTCGCCGATCCCGGTGCCGTGCGCAACAATGAAGCGTATCTGTCGCAGTATATTGACCACGCCGTATTCAAGGACGAGGCGAAGGGCTATGTCGTCTGCTCGCGTCAGAACCAGCCGCAGGGCGGGGCGTTCCCGTACGTACAGCAGGGCGCGCTGACCGGCGCGGCTGGATTTTCGACCGACGGGTTCCAATTTTTCGGCCGCTCCTACAAGGAGACGAATGTCCCGGCAGCCTTAAGCGAAGCCAGCCTGGCCAATGAAATCTATCAGTACGAATTCGCTTATACGGCGCTTCAATCGCAGCCGGTGGCGCTCAGCGACGAAGCCCGCTTCGTATTCTACGGCCTCTTCAAGCCGGATCATGCGGCTGCCGTGACGGAGCTGGAATACGCCGATGAGGTGCAAGCGGCCTGGGAGGCGTATCTGTCCACAGACGCGGGCGCGCCGCTGCGCGAGCTGTCCCCGGTATGCCTGAAGCCGGCAATCGGCGAGCCGCTTCGTACTTTCTCTCTGAAGGAGGAGGAAGTGAAGGCGCGGTTCTCCCGCATTCACCAGGAGGAGCGCGACGGGCAAGGGCAGCTGCTGGCCTTTTTCACGGATACGTATGAGCATGTCGTGCTGAAGGAGAAGGAACTGCTTGTCGAGCGCCCGCACGGGCATATTCTGATGAGCGGCCGCAGCGTGAAGCTGGGCGCCGACGTCCTGACGACCACTTCCTATATGTACGGGCTGTTCAATTCCCATGTGGTGGTCGGGAACACGAATTTCAACAAAATGATGAGCAACGCCCGCAATCCGCTCAATGTGCCGAAGACGGCCGGGCAGCGCATTTACGTGGAACGGGAAGGCAAGTACCGGCTGCTGGCGATGCCATCGCTGTTCGAGCTCGGTTTCAACTATGCACGGTGGTATTACAAGACGGAAGACGACATGCTGATCATTACGAACTTCACGGCGGCGGATTCGCCGGAGGTGCGCCTGCATGTCCGTGCGGAGAGCGGCAAGGCGTACCGCTATCTGGTGACGAATCAAGTCACGATGCATGTCAATGAATATGAACTGCCGGTGCAGATGACCAATGACCAGGGCACGCTGATCTTCTCCGCGGATCCAGCTTCGCTTAGCGCGGGCATCTACCCGAAGCTGCAGTACCGCATGCGGGTGGAAGGCGCGGACGCCGCTATCGGCGACGAGACGGCGCTGGCCGATGGCATCCGTCCTGGCGACGCTTCGCTCGTGACGCTGCAGCTGGATGCCAGCCCGGAGTGGACGCTGACGATGCAAGGGCGGCTGGACGGAGAGGAGCCTGCCCAGGCTTCGCGCAGCATGGAGGAAGAGATTGCGGACTACCGCGAATTTTTCAGAGAGACGATGAACGGCTTTCGGCTGTCGCGCGGCGGCGAGAGCGCGGAGGAGCTTTTCAAGGTGAACGCCCTCGCTTGGTGGTACACGCATAACATGCTTGTCCACTATGCGGTTCCGCATGGGTTGGAGCAGTATGGCGGCGCAGCCTGGGGAACCCGGGACGTATGCCAGGGACCGGTCGAATACTTCATGGCGACGCAAAAATACGAGCAGGTGCGGGATATTTTGAAGATGGTCTACTCCCACCAATATGAAGACGACGGCAACTGGCCGCAATGGTTCATGTTCGACAAGTATTTCGCCATCCAGCAGGAAGAGAGCCACGGCGATATTATTGTCTGGCCGCTGAAAGTTTTGGGAGATTATTTGACGGCTACCCGGGATTACAGTATTTTGGAGGAAAAGGTTCCCTATACCATCAAGCACCGCTTTGATTTCACCGAGCGGACGGCGACGATACTGGATCATGCGGCGAAGGAAATCGATTATATCCGCACTCATTTCTTGCATGATACGTTCCTGTCCTCGTATGGAGACGGGGACTGGGACGACACGCTCCAGCCGGCAAATGCGCAGCTGAAGAAGTATATGGTCAGCAGCTGGACCGTCGCGCTGACGTACCAGGCGCTGAATCAGCTCTCCCGAGCGCTGCTTCCGGCGGATGCAGCGCTTGCGGCCGAGCTGGGGGAGATGGCGTCCGGCATCGCGCGGGACTACCAGCGCTATATGCTGGACACGAAGATTATTCCGGGCTTCCTCTATATGGAGGATCCGGAACATGTGAAGCGGATGCTGCATCCGACGGATACGGATACCGGCATTCAATTCCGGCTGCTGCCGATGACGCGCAGCATTATCGCGGAGCTCGTCGCTCCGGAGCAGGCCGAGGCCAACTACCGCCTCATTAAGGACAAGCTGTTCTTCCCGGACGGCGTCCGCCTGATGAACCGTCCGGCCCAATACGCCGGCGGCGTCAGCACGCATTTCAAGCGGGCGGAACAGGCGGCCAACTTCGGACGCGAGGTCGGGCTTCAATATGTGCATGCGCATATCCGCTATGTGGAAGCGATGGCGAAGCTGGGGCATGCGGACGATGTATGGAACGGATTGGAGATCATCAATCCGGTCGGCATTCATGACGTCGTGCCGAACGCGGAGCTCCGCCAGAGCAACGCCTACTTCAGCAGCTCCGACGGCAAATTCAATACAAGATACGAGGCACAGGCCCATATCGACGCGCTTCGTGGCGGGGAGGTTCCAGTGAAGGGAGGCTGGAGAATCTACTCCAGCGGACCGGGAATCTATATGAACCAGCTCATCTCCAATGCGCTTGGAATCCGGCAGGACAACGGCGATCTGGTGATCGATCCGGTCCTTCCGGCCGGCCTGGACGGGATGCAGTTCGACTTCCAATTCGCCGGGGCGAAGGTGACCTTTATCTATCATATTACGGATGGAACGGTCAGCCGCGTCGTGATGAACGGGAAGCCGCTGCATGCGGATCGCGTGTCTAATCCGTATCGCCAGGGCGGTCTGCGCGTAGCGAAGGATGTCTTTGAACGCGAGATGAAGCCGGAGCGGAACGCAGTTGAGATCTTTATGTAGTGGCGCTGCCGGATGTTACAATAGGGTTAACATTATCATTCATGATTAATGCATTGAAGGACTGGTGAACCAACGGAGGAGCGAGGACTAGTGGTTAGTATCAAGGATATCGCTAAAAAAGCCGGAGTTTCGATTTCAACGGTATCTTATGCTCTTAACGGCAGCAGCAAAGTGACGGACGAGACAAGCGCTAAAATTTTGGCGATTGCCAGAGAACTGAACTATGTGCCCAATGCTGCGGCAAGAACATTGAAGAAGAGGGAGTCCAAGATCGTAGGCGTGTTCTTAACAGACTTCAAGGGAGATGTATACGGAGAGCTTCTCGACGGAATGAAGGAAGTCTGCAATGCACAGGGCTATGATCTGATCGTGTGCAGCGGCAAGCAGTCCCATCGCATGCTCCCCGAGCGGATGATCGATGGCGCCATTATTTTGGACCAGACATTTTCAAGCGAAGAACTGATTCAATACGCGGACCGCAATCATCGCATCGTCGTGCTGGACCGGGAGCTGGATCATCCGAATATTAATCAGGTGCTGCTGGACAACAAGGCGGGAGCGACACTGGCGACGGAATATTTGGTCGAGCGGGGTCATAAGAAAATTTACGTCGTGACGGGTCCTGACGGCTCGTATGATTCCAATCAGCGGATGAAGGCTGTGAAGCTGGTCGCGAACCGGGCCGAGGATGTGGAATGGATCGAGATTCCGGGCAATTTCAAAAAGAGCGGCGGGGAGCGTGCCGCAGAGCAGATTATACAGGAGTATACAGAGCCGGCAGCTGTCTTCTGCCTCAATGACGATATGGCGATCGGACTGTGCGACCGGCTGGCCGATACCGAATACCGGATTGGCGAGCATATCCATGTTATCGGCTTCGACAACATTGAGCTTACCCGTTACATGCAGCCGCGTCTCGCCACGATCGATTATTCCAAGCAGAAATGGGGCGCGCTGGCCTCGGAGCAGCTCATCAAAATTATTTCCGGGGAAAAGGTGGAGCATGAACGGATTTACGTTACGCTCGTGGAGGGGGAGTCCGTCGGCTGGGGATGATAGGGTTCTCTGAGTGTTAAGTTTGAACCAATTCAAGTAGGGAGAAACGAGGAAGCGCCTCGCGATAAGCTTTTGGCTTATCATGAGGTGCTTCTTTTTTATGTTGTACCAAAGGGAGGAACCGCGAAAATGAATCGTGAGAAAATTGAAGCGCTCATTGACGAACTGACCCCATGTTTTTTTCACAGGGAAACTGGCAAGTGCGGCCCAAAATTGGTAAACCAATACTTCGGGCAGGGGGATTCATAATGACCAGTGATAGCAAAGAAATGGTGGATGCTTTTGAAAAACTGTCTGAGGCGGGAAATGGAGTTCTCGCAATCCCCCCGCAAAACAAAGAGGAGCGTACAGAGCGCGATCGACTCATGCAAGAGTATCTTTCGTAGACGGATTTCGGACAAAGTCATAGCCCAGCGGAAGTAGTCACTTTTGATCAGATAAAAAATATTCTCTCTACTGGTGAGAAGGTGGGTAAGATATCATAAGCGTATTACATATGAAGAGTATGTAAAAGCGAGGGATCCAACCTTTTGAGTCAGTAGTCTTTAGCCCTGAGCGTTGCCGTATAGAATGACTCGCGCAATGCCGATAAAGTATTCTGATTCCCTAATGATATGATCGAGTATAGTTTGGGCTATCGGCTTATTCTTAGCAGCTGAACTATGAGTTTTAATCTGACGGCACAGTTCAATAAATTTCATGCTTTCATCTAGGCAGTATGTCACAAGCTGGATCACCTGTTGATGAAGTTGAGCAGGGACATATTGACTGCGAATCACCGATTCTACGTAACTCACGACTTTTTGATGAGTTCTCGTCAGGGCTTGCTCCCATTGTTTTAGAGCCTCCACATAATGGTTCTCCAAATTTGTTAGAGCCTCTCGAATGACAACTGTGTGCTCGCTCTCTTGCATTTTCCAGAATTCCGCTTCATCCAAAACCCGCAGTGGCATTTGCTGACCATAATAAAATTGCATATCTATCCTCCTCTGTTTTAGAATGCTCTCTTCTCACAATATGGGGCAAACGCTAGGGTTATGACTTGGCAAATTTATAGTAGTCCTCCTGATTCCTGCCTTGATTCGACATCTCCATCGTCGGGAAGCAATTCCCTTCAAGCCAACTTTAGAATTCCCTGCCTTTAGGCATGGGGAGGATCAAATTTGGTATCATTGTAAATGACTGTTCCAACTGTCCGTTGAAGAGTTTGAATCAGGGAGGAGGCAGGATCTTGCCTGCTGCGCGAAATAGATATGTCATTGTCAAATATCTGATTATTGTCGGGGTTATTCTCTTAGGAGGGGCAGCGATTGTTAGTAAAGAGAACAAATCGATGTATATGGGCATGATGCTGCTCTGCATCTCTTTCGGCGTTATCAATGAGGGAATGATTCTGCGGCTCAAGAAAGAAAACAAAGCAAGGGAAATCTCATGTTACATTGCTGGCACATTTGCATTTGTTGTTGCATGGCTTATTTTGCTCGACCTCTTACAAGGGCTTTGATTATGCCCCAGCGGCAGGTTGCGATTCGTTCGCGGCCTGCTTTTTTCTTTTCCCCACCCCAGATCCGAAAAACCAGCCCCCCAATACGAAATATGAGCCCTTATGGACGAAAGTGATCCGATTTACAATAGCAAGAGAGTGATGAAAGTGCTTACAAAAATGGGCTGGAGGCCAAAGAGAGGAGGTTGACAACATGGAGACGCGCGCTTCCATTGAACCCGCCCCTTCGCGGACGGAACGGCATCTCGTGCCCGAAGTTCCTCCTTCCCGTTGGCGCCAATGGCTGAAGAAGATCGGGGCCCAGAAGACGCTGCAGCTGATGGCGCTCCTGGGCGTGGCCTGGATGATTGTGTTCAACTATATTCCGATGTACGGCATTATCATTGCCTTCCAAAATTTCAACATCGTCCGCCCGATTGCCGAAGCGCCTTGGGTCGGACTGGATCATTTCCGGGAGTTCCTGGAGAACGACGATCTGTGGAACGTCCTGACCAACACGCTGGGCATCAGCTTGTTGAAGCTGCTGATCGGTTTTCCGGTGCCGATTCTATTCGCCTTGTTCCTGAACGAGCTTCGTTCGTTCCGCTTCAAGCGGGCCGTGCAGACGATCTCTTATTTGCCCCATTTCCTGTCGTGGGTCATTCTGGGGGGCATCCTGGCGACCTGGCTGTCCGATGTCGGGGTTATCAACAATATCCTGCTCGGGTTGAAGTTGATCCGGGAGCCGACGAACTTCCTGGCGGAGCCAGATTATTTCTGGTCGATTATTATCGCGTCCGACATCTGGAAGGAGCTCGGCTGGTCCGCGATTATTTACTTGGCGGCCATCTCCGGCGTCTCGCCGGAATTGTATGAAGCCGCGACCATCGACGGCGCGGGACGCTTCCAGAAGATGTGGTACGTCACTCTGCCGAGCATCAAAGCCACGATTGCGATCCTGCTCATTCTCGCCGTCAGCGGCGTGCTCAATTCCAACTTCGAGCAGATCCTGGTGCTGCGCAACTCGCTGAACGAGAGCGCCAGCAATGTCATCGACATTTTCGTCTACCAGACCGGCATCGTGTCCGGCAGGTATTCCTATGCGACGGCAGTCAATCTGATGAAGTCGGTCATTGCCTTCTTCCTGCTGCTGCTGGCGAACTATGCTTCGCGCAAGATCAATGACACTTCCTTATTCTAGCGACACATTCCAATGACAGAAGGCGGTGGAAATCCATGTCATCCTCACGCGCGCCGCGGCTGGCCGGCGAGAAGGCGTTCGACGCGGTCAATACCGTCATGATGCTGTTCATCTGCTTCCTGACGCTGTACCCGATATGGTATGTGCTCGTCAATTCGTTCAATGACGGCACCGATGCGATGCGGGGCGGCATCTATTGGTGGCCGCGCCAATTCAGCATCTCGAACTATGCCGCCGTCTTCTCGAATCCCGGCATTATGCAGGCGATGCTCATTACGGTAGCCAAGACCGTCATCGGCACGGCCACGCATGTGTTTTTCACGGCGATGGTGGCTTATGCGTTTTCCCGTAAAGATCTGATCGGCGGCAAGCTCTATATTTTGATCGGCACGTTCACCATGTTTTTCAGCAGCGGGCTGATTCCTTACTACTTATGGATTCGCGACATCGGGCTGCTGGATAACTTCCTGGTCTATATCATTCCGGCGATGTTCAATTTTTTTCATCTGATTATCTTCATGACGTTCTTCCGGGAGATTCCCGCCGGGCTACAGGAGGCGGCCAAGATTGACGGCGCCGGCGATTTCTCGATCTTCGTTCGCGTCGTCATCCCGGTATCGATGCCGGTCATCGCGACGATCGCGCTCTTCCAGGGCGTCTATCAATGGAATGATTACTTCACCGGCATGATCTACATGAACAATACCGACCTGCAGCCGATTCAGACCTTCCTGTACCGCGTCGTCGCCCAAGCCTCCTCGAACCAGATGCTGGCGGCGGCCCCGAGCGGCATTACGAAGACGGTCACCTCGCAATCGCTGAAGCTGGCGACGATGGTCGTGACGACGCTGCCGATTGTCATCGTGTATCCGTTCCTGCAGAAGTATTTCGTCAAGGGCTTCATGATCGGCTCGATCAAGGGCTGAACCAACCAATAGATAGAGATCGTGCAGCACCAGACTTTGAACATGTACGATATTTTGAAAAAAAGGGGTAGATACAATGCGCAAGCGCGGCAGTCGACTTCTGTTATGGGTGAGCATCCTGGCGATGGCGCTGACGGTTCTGGGCGGTTGCGCCTCCAAGGGGGCGGACACGGTCAATCCGGGCAGTGACGCGCCGAAGGACGGGGAGGCAGCTCAGCAGAAGCTGTCTCCGGATGAACCGGGCTGGAAGGCGGACACTTCGCCGATTACGTTCGATTGGTATTTGAACTTCTCCTGGTTCCCGAACAAATGGGGAGTTGATCCGACATCCCAATATATTACGACAAAAACCGGGGTCGATATCAACTTCATCGTGCCGGCGGGCAATGAGAACGAGAAGCTGAACACGATGATCGCCTCCGGCAAGCTTCCCGACTTCATCACGCTCGGCTGGTGGGAGGATGCCGTCAAGCTGATGGTGGATGGCGGCCTCGTCCTGCCGCTGGACGAATTGGCGGAGCAGTATGATCCGTACTTCGTGAAGGCGGCCGACCCGGCGAAGCTGTCCTGGTACCGCCAGCCGGACGGCAAGACGTACGTCTACCCGAACGCGTCCTCCTCGCCGAAGGACTTCCAGAAGTTCGGGGATCAATATGTATCGAACCAGACCTTCGTCGTACGCAAAGATATGTATGAAGCGCTCGGCAAGCCGGACATGCGGACGCCGGAGGGCTTCCTGAACGCCCTGAAGGCGGCGAAGGAGAAGTTCCCGGAAGTGAACGGACAGCAGCTGATTCCGATCGGGGTTCATGAGTTTACGGAATTCGGCAATTACACGTTCGAAGGGTATCTGCAGAACTTCCTGGCCATTCCGATGGAGAAGGACGGCAAGCTGTACGACCGCACCTCCGATCCGGAATATACGGCCTGGCTGAAGACGTTCCGCCAGGCGAACGAGATGGGACTGCTCGCGAAGGATATCTTCATCGACAAGCGGCCGCAGATGGAAGAGAAGATCGCGCAGGGCCGGTACTTCGCGATGATGTATCAGCGTTCCGACTTCGCGGCCCAGGAAGCCGCCTTGTACGAGAAGGATCCGGACTCGGTCTATATCGCGATCGACGGCCCGGCCAATTCCAAGCTGGATCCGCCGACATTGTCCGGCCCGGCCATCTCCGGCTGGACGGTGACGCTCATCTCGAAGGATGTGAAGGATAAGGCTCGCGCCATCCGCTTCCTCAGTTATCTCATCAGCGAGGAAGGGCAGAAGGATATGTTCCTGGGCGAGAAGGGCGTCACTTACGATACGATCGACGGCAAGGATCAGTTCAAGCCGGAGGTGCTGGAGCTGCTGAACAAGGACCGCACGGCCTTCGACAAGCAGTACGGCGCGTCGCATACGTTCTGGATGCTGATGGATACAAATATGCAGATACAGTGGAATCCGCCAGCCGTCGAGCCTTTCAAGCAGATGGAGGATTGGACCCGAGGCAAGACGGTCGGATTCTCGCAATACGATCTGCTCGACCCGACGGGCAATTCGGAGGAAGGCATCGCGAACAACAAGCTGAAGCTGCTGTGGGGCAAGGCTCTCCCGAAAATGCTGCTGGCCCAGTCCGATGAGGAATTCGATCAAATCTTTCAGGAATATATCGAAAAGCGGGCTGCCAGCGGTTATGATAAGGTAGAAGCTTACAGGCAGGCCCGTTTTGAAGAAAATGTGAAGCGGCTGGAAGAGTTCTTGAAATAACAGCAAACATTCCCCCAATGCTCGCCTGGCGGGCGGAGGGGGAATTTTGTCATGGCGGGAGTGAGGTTATGTTCCGGCGCATCCGGGCCAGGCTTCCCTGGCTTATCGTCTGGCTGGAGCGGCGGACGCTACAGCAGCGTCTGGTGGCCGCCTATGTCGTCATTATATTGATACCGAGCATATTCGTATCGACCTTTATTTTGAACGGCTGGTATGACCGTTACCTGGAGGAAGCGCTCCGTAATGCGGAATTCCTGCTTGAGATGGAGCATGTCCATATCGAGAACCAGATCGAGACGATGGGGCGCGCCGCGCAGCTGTCGATTTCGGACAAAGAAGTGATCTACTATCTGCAGGAGACGGACGAGCCGCCTACGGAGGAATTGATTGAATTCAACACGAACGCGTTTGCCAATCTGATGCGCATCCAGTTCAACAATCCGAACATTGAGCATCTGCGGCTGTTCGCCACCAACCCGAAGACTCATGAAATCTGGCCGATTATCCTGCATGAGCGCCGGATCCAGGCCCAGCCCTGGTATCCGACGGTGATGGCCAGGCAAGGGATGGAATGGTGGAACTTCGAGCGGACCGATCCCGACGTCATCCAGCGCTACAAGGAGGAGCCGGATTCAAGGCAGCCGAAGGTATCGCTGCTGCGCGAGATCGAGATTCCGAAGGGCCATCATGTCGGCATCGTGCAGGTAGATATGCTGTTGAGCAAGTTCCTGCCGAAGATGTACGGCTCGTTCCAGGACGAGCATTCCCAGTTGTTCCTGTTCGATCGGACGGCGGAGCTGTACACGAAGCAGGGACATCCGTTCCTGCTGCATTACGGCATGCAGGAAGACGTCATCGCCGCGCAGTACAAGCGGCTGGCTGCGGCGGGCCAGGAGCAGCACCTGCAGTTCACGTATAAGGATACCCCGTTCCTGATGGTGTATAAGGACATCCCGCGGCTGGATGCCAGACTGGTGAACGTCATCTCGTTGGAGAAGGTATTCTCGGACATTCGCGGAATGCGCAATATGATGATTATCGTCAATGTCGTCACGCTGCTGGCCTTGTCCGTCACGACGGCCTTCATCCATTCTTTTATTTTGAAGAAGCTGCATCAATTGACCGATTCGTTGAAAAAGATGCGCCAAGGCCGCTTCGACGTCAATCTCGATATTCGCGGCGGCGGAGAGGTCGGGGAGCTGGCCCATCATGTCCGCAAAATGGCGCAGAAGATTAATGAGCTCGTCGCTGACGCGGTGAACAAGCAGGCAATGACGAAGGAGGCGGAGCTGAAGTCGCTGCGCAACCAGATCGACTCCCATTTCCTGTACAACACGCTCGAAAATATCAAAATGCTGGCCGAGATCGAGAACCAGCTCGCCATCTCCGATTCGCTCACCTCGCTGGGCGCCCTTATCCGCTATAATCTGCGCTGGCCGAGCGAATATGTGACGCTCGGCGAAGAGATCGAACATGTCCGCAACTATGTCGCTTTGATGAATCTCCGCTTCGATGAGCCGGTGCATCTGCATGTCGATGTGCCTCCCGGGCTGGAAGGGCGGGAGGTGCTGAAAATGATGCTGCAGCCCATCGTGGAGAATTCGCTCAAATATGCCTGGCTGAGCCTGGATGACGAGCGGGAGAAGCGGATCCGCCTGGCGGCGTGGAGCGAGCTGGACATTCTGCATCTGGAAGTGACGGACAACGGATGCGGCCTGACGGAGGCGGAGGCGGACGATCTGAACCGGATGATCCGCCGCGAAGTGCCGGAGGAGGCGCACGCGGAGCCGGCGGCCGGCAATCAGGGAGGAATCGGCCTCCGCAATGTCCATCAGCGGCTGGAGCTGTATTATGGCAAGGAGTATGGAATCCATATCTCGGGCATGCCCGGCAGGGGGACGAGCGTCAGCCTCGCCTTGCCGTCTTGCGGGAGGAGAAAGGAATCGTGAGCGATGCGCAGACTGCTGATCGTCGATGACGAGAAAAATATCCGCATCGGGCTGAAGGCGATGATTGAACGCCAATATCCCGATGCGTATCGTATCGGGCTGGCCCGGCATGGCCGCGAGGCGCTCCAGGAGCTGGAACGCTTCCCGTACGATCTGATCATTACCGATATCCGGATGCCGATGATGGACGGCCTCCAGCTGTTGGAGCATCTGTCCCGGGAGCCGAATCCGCCGCAGGTCATCATGCTGAGCGGGCATGACGATTTCCATTACTGCAAGGAGGCGCTGCGGAACGGGGCGGCCGACTACCTGCTGAAGCCGATTCAGCGGGAGGAGCTGTTCCGTGCCTTGGACAAGGCCGGAGAGGCGCTCGAGCGGCAGGCCGAGAACCGCTCGATGCTCGACTCGGCGGAGCGGCTGTTCGCCGAGTATCGCGTCAGTCAGCTGCACTATGTGCTGCTGCATCCCGATATGCCGCTCCCGGAGCTGAAGCGGGTGGAGGCGGCGATCCGCTTCGCCGACGTCGGCTCTCCCTACCGGGTGCTCGTCTTCAAGCCGGCAGGGTCCGCCGGCCGGAGCTGGAGCGGCGAAGAGCTGGCTTCCGCGGTGAAGCATCTGTGGAGCGGCGGGACGCCGGCCGGAGATGAGGTCGGCTTCATCGGCAAGGAAGGGCACTATGTGTTGATTACCGCGCACGAGGAGCGGGTGCAGGCGATCGCGGAGGCGCTGCGGCGCGAGCGGAGGATGCCGCTGGCGGCAGGGATCAGCCGTCCGGCAGTGGGGCTGGAGAGCCTGCGGCTGGCGCATGCCCAAGCGGTAGAGGCATGGACAGGAATCTTCATTGAGCCGAAGCATGCGGTAATGTTTCACGAGGAACCTGCCGGCCTGCACCGGGAGTACACGCCCCCGCTGGAAGAAGTGCATAAGCTGGCGAACATGCTGGGCACCGATCGCGATAAGGAATTGCGCGCTTTGCTATATGATTTGTTCGATCAGGATAAGCTGATCGGGTACGGCATCGCCTATCTGGAGGAGCTGCGAAGCCTGATTAACGAGCGGGTCGTCGACGGCGTGTTCCGCGTGCACGGGGCTGCCCCGGCGGAATTGCTGGCCAGCTCGCGCGATGTATGCGACATGTTCCGGTTCAGCGACGCGCAGACTTACGTGAAGGCGCTGGAGCAGTTCCTGCTCAATCTGAGCCGCTATGTGTCCGAAGTGCGCCAGGCCCATTCGGAGCGGGAAGAGATGAAGGAAGCGATTCGCTATATTCGGGAACACTACGGCAAGCCGCTGACGATGGCGATGGTGTCGAATCATGTCTCGCTCAGCTACACGTATTTCAGCGAGGCGTTCAAGCAGTACACCGGAGACAGCTTCGTGAACTATGTCAAAAAGGTGCGGCTGGAGGAAGCGAAGCGGATGCTGGCGGAGACGAATGACAAAATTGCGGACATCAGCCGCACGGTAGGATACGAGCATGTCAAGCAATTTAACCGTGTTTTTAAGGAGTTGGAAGGAATTACTCCGCACGAATATCGCAGGAAACAAAAAAGTGAGCGCTTTCGCGGAAGCTTTGCGGATTGACTCGGCTTTTGTCGGTTCGTTATAATTATGAGCAATATGGTTTGGGAGGCTCGGTAATGACACAGCCACATGAAATGATCGTCGTCCTTGATTTCGGAGGACAATACAACCAGCTAATCGCGCGCCGAATTCGGGACTTGGGGGTATATAGCGAGCTGATTCCGTATAACACCCCCGTGGACAAGATCAAGGAACTGAACCCGAAAGGGATCGTGTTCTCCGGCGGGCCTGCCAGCGTGTACGAGGAGAACTCGCCGCTGGTGGATGAGGGCATCTATGAATTGGGCATTCCGATTCTCGGCATTTGCTACGGCATGCAGATGATGTCCCATCAATTGAAAGGCAAGGTAGAACGGGCAGGCAAGCGGGAATACGGCAAGGCCGAAGTCGTCTTCCAGCCGGAATGCGGTCTTGCGGCCAATCTGGAGCCGAACCAGACGGTATGGATGAGCCATACGGACCTGGTCGTCGAGCTGCCGGAAGGCTTCCGCATCGATGCCGGCACGGAGCATGCGCCGATTGCGGCCATGAGCCACCCGGAGAAGCGCTTCTATGCGGTGCAGTTCCATCCGGAAGTGCGCCATTCCGTACACGGCAACGAGATGATCAAAAACTTCCTGTATGAGGTATGCGGCTGTCACGGCGACTGGACGATGGAATCGTTCATCGAGGATAAGGTTCGCGAGATTCGCGAGACGGTCGGCGACAAGAAGGTGCTGTGCGCCTTGAGCGGCGGGGTCGATTCCTCTGTCGTCGCAGCTCTGATTCACCGCGCCATCGGCGATCAGCTGACATGCATGTTCATCGATCACGGCCTGCTGCGCAAGGATGAAGCCGAAGGCGTCATGGAGACGTTCGTCGGCAAGTTCGACATGCATGTGGTCAAGATCGACGCGCGCGAGCGCTTCTTGGGCAAGCTGGCCGGCGTGTCCGATCCGGAGCGGAAGCGGAAGATTATCGGCAATGAGTTCATCTATTGCTTCGATGAAGAGTCGGCGAAGTTGGGCGAGTTCGATTTCCTGGCGCAAGGCACGCTGTATACGGATATTGTAGAGAGCGGAACGGCAACCGCGCAGACGATCAAGTCTCACCACAATGTGGGAGGTTTGCCGGAAGATATGAAGTTCAAGCTGATCGAGCCGTTGAACGCGCTGTTCAAGGACGAAGTGCGGAAGGTCGGCGAAGAGCTGGGTCTGCCGCGCGCCATCGTATGGCGCCAGCCGTTCCCGGGACCGGGGCTCGCGATTCGCGTGCTTGGCGAAGTGACGGAGGATAAGCTGAAGATCGTTCGCGAATCGGATGCGATTCTGCGTGAGGAGATTGCCAAGGCAGGACTCGATAACGAGATTTGGCAATATTTCACCGCGCTGCCGGATATGAAGAGCGTCGGCGTCATGGGTGATGCCCGCACGTATTCATACACGGTCGGCATCCGTGCGGTTACGTCCATTGACGGCATGACCGCCGATTGGGCGCGCATTCCGTGGGATATTCTCGAGAAGATCTCGGTCCGGATCGTGAACGAGGTCGACAACGTCAACCGGATCGTCTACGACATTACGTCGAAGCCGCCGGCGACGATTGAGTGGGAGTGAATTTGACTCCATTCATGCTATTGATGCTCGGAATCCTTGCTACATAAGGGTTTCTAGCATCGCTGGTATGGGGATTTCCAATTGACCCAACAACTATAGAGTGCAAAAAATTACTCTCTTTTATCTGCATTGTTTAGCAAATAGAAGGGAGTATTTTTTATGACCAAAATCAAGGAACTGATTCAGGACTTCAAGCTTAATCAGGAAATTTTGGGGGTGCGAGAAAAGGTACGTAGATTTATGCACGTTTTGCCTGTACAGATGGGAGAGCTTCACTGAGAAGGAATTAGGTATTAAAGAAATAGAGGAAGTAAATCAGCTTCACATTAAAAAATATATTCAGGAGCGACAACGCATAGTTCGTAGGTCAACAGGACACTGAATAACAATATTGCCACCCTGAAAGTTTTCTTCCATTACCTTGTTGACGAAGAATTTATTGACGAGCAAAGAAACCCAATGCGGCGTATTAAAAATCTCAAGGAGGCGAAGACGATTATTGTCACATTCAATGACGAGGAAGTGTCGCGGATTATCAATGACATCAAAGATGAAACGTTCTCTAACGTCAGAGATAAGTTGATACTCATTATGCTTTTCGACACAGGGGTACGGGTATCTGAGTTGTGCAATATCAAAAACGATGATGTGGCAAGAAGACATATCCTTATTCATTGTAAAGGCTCAAAGCAGAGGTTAGTTTACATTAGCAATATCATGCGAAAGTACATGAGAAAGTATGAAGCATTAAGGCAGGAGCGTTTGAGGAAAAGAGAGCAGGACGAAATTGAGGACTATTACTTCCTAGATCAGTCGGCTGTCAGGCTTTCCCGCTCCCGCATAAACAAAATTTTGAAAGAGATTTGCAGAAATGCTGGGGTCAGGAAGGAGGTCAGATCCTCTCCCATGATTTCCACCACTACTTTGCTCAGAAGCAGTTTAGAAATGGCATAGATGTTTACAGCTTGAGCCGACTAATGGGGCATTTCGACACTCAGATCACTTCAAATATTTGAGAGGTCCGGAGCCGGATGACATCCTGCACATTGGTCGATTGCATAGTCCGTTGAATGGTTTGAAAATCAATCAAGGTTCGAAGGAGGGGAGGAAATGAAAAGACTACTTAACATTGAACTGGATGACGTGACTACCCAAAAGCTTCTGGATATCGCTACAAGGCATTGTAAGCTTGCTCTTGGGCATACCTCTCCTGAGCGCCGCGAAGCCATAAAAGCGGAAATTGTGGCTCTCATAGAGGAAAGATCACAAATACTCGCTTCTTATACTTTGTGAACAAATGGAGGGTGTAACTTAACATGCAGATTTCAATTTCTAATTTTGATTTCCTTAAACCCATTTTGACTTCGAGTTGTTCAAAGTCCGCCCACAGGATAAAGAGGATGTAAAGTAAACTGCTCTCCTTCGTATCTTGGAGTCGTTGAAGAATTACATGAGCAAAGAATTGCCTGAAAATAAGCTGTTCTCGTTCTGTCAGGTAATTGTCAAGCCAACTGTGGTTGATTACTACCGCAGATCAAGCCGTATGATTGAACAAAACAGTACATCCGTGGTGGAATACTTGCAATAGAGAAGGCAAAATTTCAAGGGGGCATTAAGGCTTGCTTCCGAAAATTATTCTTATGATATTGCACTTATTCGCCATGATTTCATGAAACATAAACATCTTTTACTCCCCAAGAAAGAGAAGTTCTAGAGCATTTACTATTCAATGAAGATGGTATTGGAGAGAACATGGCAGATATTTGTTCTGAACTCAACATAAATAAATCCCATGCTTCGAGAGCATATAAAAAGCTTCGTGAAGTTTGCAGTTGAGCTTTCTGGTGCAACTAATTAGGCTTTAACCTTGATGTTTAAAAGTGTAAGACACTTCAAAAAGAGGTAATCAAATGCCAACACCACAGGTATCTTGGTTCAAAACTGACAACGTAACCCCACTTCCAAAGTGGGAAATCGGTACGATTGACGCAGGTTCTAGCTTCGCCATCTCTAGGTGTCATGATTTGGAACAACCGGGGGGGACAGGAGACTTGTCTACCATGACCAACTGTACCATCACCACAAAGGACGGCAGGTGACGACACGGGCGAACTGGTACTGAACACGTGGATTGAAGTACGTGTTGACAGTATGGGTGAGACAGGGTTCACCAAAATCGGTGGGACAGTAACCAAGGCAATCCAAACAGATGGAAATAGCACCCACACAAACGGAACGTTCTCTCCAAACGCGAAGGAGATTTTAGGTGTCATTAATGACGGCTCAGAAGCAAACTTCAAAGGTAACCTCGCTCAGGTAGGGCTGTACTTGAGCAATTGAAGGCAGAAAATCAAGCCTTGAAGAAAAATACATATTTATGATGTGCCACCATGCTAAAGGTGGTTTTTTTTTATGTTAAATTGGATTAGTAATACTTTTGCCCTTTTCAGCTTAATTTAACTTAGCGATAATTATATTACTATCACTTTGTCTGTAATTCCGGTTAATAAAGGCGGGGATTTAAAGATGAACTTTGAAGAAACTTATATCAATTTTAAAGAGCAAGAACATATTCAACCTATGGAACTACATAACAAAAAGAAGTATTATACAGACCTTTCTAACCTTGAGGATAGCTGGACAGGCAGAATGGATGCTAAACTTGCAAATACATTTATTCATGAGTCAGTTCGTTTGGTTATAAACGCAATTGTTTTGTTTGAGAAAGGGTATATTGATTGTGCATATTATTCATTGAGACAATCTTTGGAAATTTCTACTACAATGGTTTATTTGACGGAACTTGACCCTGACAAGAAGAAAGAAGAATTAAATAAGTGGAAGAGTCAAAGTAACTTTCCAATGTACAGTCAAATGCTGAGGTTCCTAAAAAATAACGGAAATGCATTTTCTGATATAAAGCTTAAAATGGATAAGTATTTCGAGAAGCTTCAAAAGGTAAAGAAATATATGAACAAATATGTTCATAAGCAAGGATTTAATACATTTTATATTGCAAGAAATTGTATTTCTTCAAGAAAAGATGAAAGTTCTCGCGTTACTAAAGATTTTGAAGGTTGCCTTGTTAGTTGCATTGGAGCTATTGCTGTGTTTCGGCTTGCTATTGACCCTTTTCCTGTTCTTTTGATGGATTACGAGATATATTCCAGAACCATTGATCTGGTGACAGAACCCTATACGCATGAGTTTGTGGAAGAATATATCGGAGAAGAAGCGTTTGAAGCTTACAAACGTACAGATATATACCAAGGATATTACGAGTATTTAATGAATGAAGAAAAACGACAACTTTCAGTCCTCGATGTGACTAAAAATAAGCATATAGATAAAGAAAAAATTGATGAGATTCTTAATCAAGCACATTTGTTAACCAAAACCGATTTTATAGCTGTTGCAATCGCTGGCTTGTCAGAGAAGGTAGCTAAAATTTATTGTTTTAATGGATGGCCTTTCTATACAACTAGTACCCGTTCGGTTCGGAGCGACCTAAGCTTTCATAGTGGGACACTGAAAAATATCAGAGACTCCAACAATCATTTGAATGTTCCATATGATGAAGCATTCTTAACTTACCTTGTTGTTGAATCAGAAAGCTTTTTCTTAGAGCATAATGAAAAATTTGAACTTGATGAGTATAAGTCACTAGAGGTTCAGATAAGTATACTACTTTTGATGAATAGTAAAAACTATGAGGAACAATGTGAAACTTCTTGAATAGAATGGGGTGCCGATACGAGTTAAGGGCAAAGAATCTTTTTCAAATGGTCTGATTCTGGATTGCTGGCTGAAACAATATTCATAGAGACGTGTATAGGGAGCATGAGCAGATGCAAAATGCAGAGCAAAAAACGATGCTTAGTTATAAAACAATAAAAAGGGTTATGATATAATATAGAAGAGGGAACGTTTGTTTTGTAGCTGAGACGCTCTAAAATCGTTTCTAAGCCATTGTGGTAATATAGGCAACCACAAACTCAAAGTTTCTCTTAGAAACGCAAATTAGGCCATTTCTGTTGATTTGAGAGGGAACACAAAAACAAAACCTTGACAAAAACCAATAAGCCATGCTAACTTAGTAGCAGGGCAAAATATGGTGCACATAGCAAATGATGACCATTCATATCTGCCATAACTGATGTTCCAGCATCAATTATGAACTCATAATTTGATTTTGATTTAAGCAACCTTTTTCAACCACGTCTTGAATATTATCAAATAAGGGTACTAAAATCAAGATTTTTTTGCTAGATAGGCAAAAAGACCTTCATTTTTGGTGCAGAAGTTATATGAAAATGTCAGGCAACAAGAAGGAGTAGAGGATAGAGTTGCTGCTATAGGTACTATCAAAATACCAAACCTATAGGAGAAATATATGAAAAATCACCTGCACTATATTCCACTTCAGAAAGTGAATCCAGAGACCGTTAAATTGAAAGATTTGTCTGAGTTAATAAGAGTTGAAATGGATGTAGACAAGACGGTCTCAGAAAACTTCCCTATAAATGCTTTTGGTAAGGATGATGATGACTTAAAAGTATTAGGGGCTAAAGCTTTACTTCAAGCGTTTTATAAAATTGACAATGTTAAGTATGATCTGGTTTATGAGTACGGGAATATTGAGTTTTTGGGATTGTCTGAGGATAAAGATATCATTTTCAATTTTAAAGAAGATAATGTGAATGCTTCGGGAATATATGAATTCACAAGTCAGTTTTACGATTTGTTTAAAATGGGCAAATATGCAAACTGGCTAGTAAGTCGTAATTATGAGGATTTGCTCTCAGAAAATTTAACTAAGTTATTGGAGAAACAAAAGGATACCAAAAAGCAATTCCGTTTTATTAGGGAAGGGAAGAATGAATTTCTAAGAGGATTTACTTCGACTTCCTATAAGAATTATGACAATAACCTGTGTATTTATCTTATTTTCTTAGCTCTCCATGAGCAATCTAAAAAGCATAACATCAATTTCAGTATAGACAGAGCATATTTATCGGATTCAGCATTTAAAATTTATTTTGAACAGGAACAACCTATATCAATTGATGGATTGGGTGATGTGTACTTTGGTGCATATGCTACTAATAACGAAATAAGAGAAACACAATTTTCTTTTGAAATTCGTTACAGGATTGTTGACCCAGAAGATCCAAATGTATATTTTTCCGCTATGCCACAGCTTAGAGATTCAGTTTTTGAAATAAGGAAAAACTATGGCTTGGAAAAAATTAAAGAGCGGTTCAGTAATATTAATCGAATTAAAGAGATACAAGAGAGCATGATAGAATATATTGAGGCGCTTAAAAGCGTAAAGGAAATAACTCCTGACGAATTAAGGAGATTGTATGGAAAGATCACTGATTCAAGGGATTTTACTTCGGGAACAAAGAGCAAAATGACGGATTTGTACAATAAAAACTTGGTTAGAAACACTTATACTATCTTACAATTACTCAATAAAATTAATACTATCACTGTCGATTTGGATGAATTGCAATATTTAGAACGAATTTATAATGATTTTATTTCTGAGCTTATCGAGAATCAGAAACGTAAATAAGTGGCGCAAGTGAATGGTTGTGGGCTGTTCTGAGCTACGCCACATTTTTATTTTATTTAAGTTGAAAATTCTACATTTACCCACTACAATTGATGTAAAAACAAGTGGATAATTGAACAGTAATTGCACGTATTCATACACGGTCGGCATCCGTGCGGTAACGTCCATTGACGGCATGACCGCCGATTGGGCGCGCATTCCGTGGGATATTCTCGAGAAGATCTCGGTCCGGATCGTGAACGAGGTCGACAACGTCAACCGGATCGTCTACGACATTACGTCGAATCCGCCGGCGACGATTGAGTGGGAGTAAGAGCCCGGCAAGTCACTGCTGAACGCCTTCGTTCCATGTGGAACGAAGGCTTTTTTTCCATATCTGGACCGAATAGGGATGCGTCCCGGTTCGAGGCGAATGATTCAGAGGTCTGAAGCGGGGAAGGCGTTTACCGCCATTGGCGCATTTTTCTAAGACCATGGAACCAGATTATTAGCGAAGAATTGAAGGAAATTGCGCCCAACGATATACTGTGTAGAATATGGAGTGAATTGGGTATTTCGGATAGCGAATAGGTAAGGGAGGCCTCATGTTATGAAAAAGAAGGCAGTCGTAACGATTACAGCGGCAGCGATGGCATTCGGCATTGTCGCGGGCGTCAGCGCCGCTCCGGTATTAGAGAAGATTAGCGCGCAGCTGAACTGGTCCATCAAGTTCCAGGTGGACGGGAAGGAATGGAAGGCGCAGGACAGCGCTGGCAACAAGCTGGCGCCGATTACATACGGCGGAACCACCTACCTGCCGGTGCGGGCGGTAGCCGATGCGCTGGGCACGGCCGTCGAGTATGACTCCAGGAACCAGACGATTTATTTGGGGGAAAAATCAAGTACGACACCGATTACTTCTGAAAAAATAAAGCTCAGCTACTCCTCAATGTCGACAAAAGACAAGCAATATACGGTTCAGGGGGGCGTCGATTACGGCTCGGGCATCGTGCTTGATGATCTGAACTCGGCGGCGAAGTCTTTCGAGCTCCAGCCGGAGAATAAATATCAGAAGCTGGACTTGAAAGTGTTCGTGCTTGATGTCGAAGGCGAAATCGACGTCAAAGTATACGACGACAGCGACATCGTGCTCAAGCATGTCAAGCTGTCGGCACAGGACAAAATCCAGGATATCTCCGTGGATATTGGCGGAAGCAAGAGCATCCGGATCGAGGGCAAGACCCCTGTATTCGACAAAGGCAAAATTTTTGTAACCGGAAATTATCGGTAAGCTTATCAACAGACGGTGCCTTGCGGCTCATTGCCCAGGGGCGGTACTCTAGCGGAAGCAGACGTTCTTGTCGCAGCGGCGGCAAGGGCGTTTTTTTATTTACAGTCGCTAACAGAAAACACGAACGAATTATAACTTTGGTATATTAATGTTCGGATTTATCGTTGACAAAATTCGAGTGTACGCTATACAATGAGTACGTAACCTCATACGTGCTCTTTTTCGTATAATCCCGGGAATTGGCCCGGGAGTTTCTACGAGATCACCGTAAATGATCTGGCTACGAAGGATTTTGGCACCGGACTGCGCATACGTCTGTCCGAACGCTTTGCCCTGCCTGCTGCAGCGCGCTTTCCCATTGACAAGTGATGGGGCGCAGTGCTGAGGCGAATGGCGGGTGCAGCTTGCCGACCTTATTAGCCGGAACTCGGGAGAATCTCCTGAGTTCTTTTTTTGTCCCTTGTAAGGGGAAGGTGCTGCGGAAGCGGGAAGTGCGGGATTAGGTTGCTCGGAACAGAGAGATTATCAGTTCATGGGGAGGATGTAAACGCATGGATCGCTTCTTCAAAATTAAGGAGCAAGGGTCGACTGTAAGAACGGAAATAATGGCAGGGATTACGACCTTCATGACGATGGCATATATTTTGGCCGTCAATCCGAACATTTTGACCGCTTTCGGCAAGACGGGCATGGAATGGTATCCAGTCTTTCTCGCGACTGCGATTGCCGCTGGGATTTTTACGATTGCGATGGGGATTTTCGTCAACTTCCCGGTCGCGTTGGCGCCGGGGATGGGACTTAACGCATATTTCGCTACGGTCATCGTATCGACGGCCGGCTCGGATCACCCGATTACTTGGCAGATGGCCTTGACGGCCGTATTCATTTCCGGGATTGTGTTCTTCCTGCTGACCGTCACGCATATTCGGCAGAAGCTGCTGGAAGCCGTGCCTGACGCGTTGAAGCATGCAATTACCGTTGGTATCGGATTGTTCATTACGATTGTCGGCTTGAAGAACAGCGGCCTGCTGTCGGTATCCGTCGAAGCGGTGAACGACGTGCCGAAGGGCGTATTTACGCCGCTGCAAGGCTTCGAGACCGTCTTCGGACTCGGAAGCTTCACCGACCCGAACGTGCTGCTCACGATTATCGGATTGGCGCTCATTTCGGTATTGATGATTTTGAACGTGCCGGGCGCGATTTTGTTCGGCATCCTCGGAACGGCTCTGATTGCCATTCCAATGGGATTGATTGATTTCAGCTCGCTGCAGGGCGCTCAATGGGTGCCTGACTTGACGCAAATGACGGTGTTCGAATTCGACTTCGCCGGTATTATGGGCGTCGGCATCGTGTCGATTATTTTGACCTTCACCTTCGTCGAATTGTTCGACACCTTCGGAACGCTGGTCGGCACGGCCAACCGCGCCGGCTTCATGAAGAACCGCGAAGAAGGCAACAAGCGCGTCGGCAAGGCCATGTTCGTCGATTCTATCGCGGTCGGCGGCGGCGCCGTGCTCGGCACAAGCACCGTGACGGCCTTCGTCGAGAGCTCGGCCGGGGTAGCCGCCGGCGGACGCACCGGGTTAACCTCGGTCACGACGGGTATCTGCTTCCTGCTTGCCTTGTTCCTGGCGCCAGTGATTGCCCTGATTCCGGGACCGGCTACGGCGGCGGCGCTGATTGTCGTCGGCGTTCTGATGATGCAAGCCGTGCGCGAGATCAACTTCAATGACCTGGTCATCGGCATTCCGGCGTTCATGACGATTACGTTCATGCCATTCACGTACAGCATTGCGAACGGAATCTCCTTCGGTATTCTCGGCTATGTGCTGCTGGCCTTCGTCGCGAACGTATTCGGCAAAGGCGAGCAGAAATATAAAATTCATTGGCTGATGTGGATTTTGTTCGTCCTCGTCATTCTCCGCTACGTGTTCATGGGCGGACATTAATAGATTTAGCGCACCGTCGGCATGCATATGGCATCGTCCGTGCAGCAGAAGTTATATCAGCCGTTCATCGGCTTCATCCAAGACTCGCTTCCAGGAGGAACTCACTTCATGAAAAAACTCGCAACGACTCTCGCTATGATACTTGCCCTGGGCACGCTGCTCGCAGCCTGCTCCGGCGGCAACAATGCCGAAGGAGGCAAGGACAAGCCGACGGAATTGGTTATCTCGACATGGGGATTTGCCGAAGATGCAATGAAGAAGAACCTGTATGAGCCGTTCGAGAAGCAATACAATGTCAAGATCGTCACCGAGATTGGCAACAACACCGACCGCCTCAACAAAATCCGCCAGGGCAGCTCGAAGGTCGACCTGATCTACTTGTCCGACTATTACGCGCTGCAGGGCATCGAGGAAGGACTGTTCGAGAAGATCGATCGCAAGAACATCCCGAATATCGACAACCTGTACGATATCGCCAAGGCCCCGCTTGGCCAAGACTACGGTCCGGCGCATACGGTCGCGCAGCTCGGCCTTGTCTACAACGCGGATGAGGTGAAGGAGCCGGTGGAATCCTGGGAGGATCTGTGGAAGCCGGCCTTCCAGAACAAGCTCGCGCTGCCGAATATTACGATTACGACCGGCCCGATGCTGATCGACATGGCGGCCAAGCATGGGGGCAGCATGGATATGGCCACCGACGCGGCCTTCAAGGCGCTGCAAGAGATCAATCCGGGCGTCGTCAAATATTACTCCAAGTCCGCCGATCTCGTGAACATGTTCGCACAGGGCGAGGTCGTCATCGCGCCGATGCAGGACACGTTCTATGGCAGTGTGTCTGAGGCGGTGCCGTCGGCCCAGTTCGTTACGCCGAAGGAAGGCGCGTATGCGCTGCTGAACACGGTCAACGTCGTCAAAGGATCGAAGAACAAGGAATTGGCTGAGAAATTCATCAACTGGCATCTGAGCCAGGAGGTGCAGCAAGCCAATGCGCTCGATCGGGTCGATTCCCCGACCAACAAGCTCGTCACCTTGACGGAAGAGCAAGCCACAGGCATGACCTACGGTGCAGACGTCGTCGAGAACCTGAAGACATTGGATTTGCGCAAGGTGAATCAAGAGATGGCAGACTGGATCGACCGCTGGAACCGGGAGATCGAGTAGGCCGGGATGTATAGAAGGTAGGGAGGGCTGCTGGAATACGCACCCTCTTTTTTATTCCACCCTAGCGGATTACAAGCCAAGACAACAGGAGAACACAACCTATGAAAAAACGATTTTTGTGGCTGCTGCTGCTGCCGGGACTTCTGTTCCTTACCGTTTTTATGATTATTCCGATCTTTTTGACGATCGGGTCCACCTTTTTTAATGAAGGGCAGTTCACGATTCAAGGCTATGTCAAGCTGCTCGGTGATCCGTATATTTTAAAAATTTTGCTGACGACCCTGGAAGTCAGCCTTGTGACGACCGCCGTCTGCATCCTTATCGGCTTCCCGACGGCCTATTACATTTCCAAAAAGAAGGCCCGGGTCAAAGGCATCCTGCTGGCCCTGGCGCTGTTCCCGATGCTGACGAGCGCGATTGTCCGTTCGTTCAGCTGGATGGTCATTCTCGGCAAAAACGGGATTGTCAACAACCTGCTTACCGGCATCGGCCTTGTTGACGAGCCCTTGAAAATATTGTACACCCCGACGGCCATGATGATTGGCCTGATCCATCTGTTCCTGCCGCTCATGATCATCTCGCTCGTCGGGGTGATGGAGAACATCGACGGCGATCTGCTTCGCGCCTCCGAGAGTCTGGGCGCCTCGCGCCTCAAAGGCTTCATGAGCATCATCGTGCCGCTGTGCGTGCCCGGGCTCATCGTCGGCAGCATCCTCGTCTTCGTCGGCAGCCTGACGGCCTATACGACGCCGCAGCTGCTCGGCGGGAAGCAGCGCGTCATCGCCACGTTCCTCTATCAGAACGCGATGACGCTCAATGATTGGACGATGGCATCCATTATCGCCACAGTGATGATTGTCGTCACGTTCATCATCATCGGATTGATGAACCAGCTGGCGCGCAAATTGAATCCGAAGGGGTAACGAACATGAAGGACACACATCGCGGACTCGCCCTGTTTACGGCTCTCGTCTTTCTCTTTTTGCTTGGGCCGCTGCTTATCATTATGGCTACGTCATTCGGAGACAGCTCCGTGCTCAAATTTCCGCCGGAAGGCTTCTCCTTCCGCTGGTACAGCAATATTTTCGACGTCGAGATGTTCATGACGACGTTCAAGGTGACGATTGTCGTCGCGCTGGCGGGGAACCTGATCGCGCTTCTTATCGGCGTTCCCGCCGCTTATGCCCTCAGCCGCTTCCATTTCCGGGGCAAAGGGCTGCTCAATTCGATTTTCATCTCGCCCATCCTGATACCGGGCGTCGTGCTCGGCTTCACGATGCTGAAATATTTGGTCGTTCAGTTCCAATTGCCGATCTACACCAGCCTGTTAATCGGGCATATCGTTCTGATGCTGCCGTTCATCATTCGCGTCATCGCATCGAGCTTGTCGAACTTCGACTATGCGGTCGAGGAAGCGTCCATGAGTCTGGGCGCCAGCCGCCTGAAGACCTTCTTCACGGTCGTGCTGCCGAATATCCGATCGGGACTGATTGCGGGCGTGCTGCTCGCGTTCCTCGAATCGTTCAACAACGTCGACATCTCGGTGTTCATGACCGGACCGGGGGTCAGCACGCTGCCGATTCAGATGCTGACCTATGTCGAGAACTATTTCGACCCGACCATTGCAGCTATCTCGGTGCTGCTGATGGTCGTGACGGCCCTGCTGATGTTCTTGATCGAGCGCCTGATGGGACTCTCCTACTTCACGAAAAATAACTAGCATAAACGGAGGCCTGACGACCATGGAATACCTATCGTTGCAAAATATATCAGTAGCTTATGAAAAAAATACGATCTTGAAAGATTTCTCGCTAAATATTCAGGAAGGGGAGCTTATCTCCCTGCTTGGCCCTTCGGGCTGCGGCAAGACGACGACGCTCCGCCTTATCGCGGGCTTCCTGGAGGCGAAGGACGGCAAGTTCATGTTCAAGGGCAAGGATTACACGAAGATGCCGGTGAACAAGCGGAACTTCGGCTTCGTCTTCCAGAGCTATGCGCTGTTCCCGCATATGACCGTGTTCGACAATGTCGCTTACGGCCTGCGCCTGCGGAAGGTCGACAAGGCGGAGATCGGGAAGCGCGTGCTCGCCATGCTGGAGATCGTCAATCTGAATGGCTTCGAGAAGCGCTTCCCGGGCGAGCTGTCCGGCGGCCAGCGCCAGCGCGTCGCGATTGCCCGCGCCCTCGTCATCGAGCCGGATCTGCTGCTGTTCGATGAGCCGCTCAGCAACCTGGACGCCAATCTGCGTGTCAACATGCGCGTCGAGATCCGCCGTATTCAGAAGCAGCTTGGCATTACGACCGTCTATGTATCGCATGATCAGGAGGAATGCTTCTCGATCTCGGACAAGGTAGCGATTATGAATAAAGGCATCATCGAGCAATTGGACGCGCCGGCAAACATCTACAAATACCCGGCCACCGAATTCGTTGCCCGCTTCATCGGGTTCAACAACTTCATCGAATTCGGAAGCATGAAGCAGGACGGCAACGTCATCACCCTCGAAGGGAAAGGGGATGTGCGGCTGAAGGTGATTCACCGCTCCGGACATCCGATTACCGATGCGATGAAAGGCGCCATCCGGCCGGATGATCTGATCGTACTGGCCGAGGGCGAGCTGAACGGCTTCGCTGACAGCAGAACTGGCGGACTGAATGGCACTGGCGACAAGGAAGCCGGAGTTATAGGGGGACTGACCTCCGAGGAGCTGGCCGCAGGCTGGAACACGATTCCGGGCCGTATCAAAATCAGCACCTTCCTGGGTCGAAGCTATCAATATGTCGTGGAGACGGCTTTGGGCGACTTCACCGTCAACCGGGAAATGGAACAGCCATTCGAACGCGGCACGGCGGTCAAGCTGGTGATGCCAAAAGAAAAGGTGGTTCTGGTTCGCGCCGAAGCGTAAGTGCGCGACAGAACATATGCGAACATCGCATTTGGACCTAAGCCTTGGCGAGTGATGACAGAACGAGGACAACAAGGAGAGTGCAGCCATGAAGATCGATTTGCTGATAAAAGAAGTGCAAGTGTTCAACGTATATTTGAAGCGGTTCGTGCCGGGCAATGTCGCGGTGCTCGACGGGCGCTGTCTGTATGTTGGCCAGCGCGGAGAAGAGACATTCGAGGCGGCGCAGACGGTGGAAGGCCGCGGCCGTTATCTGATTCCGGGCCTGGTCGATATCCATCTGCATATCGAGAGCACGATGGTGACGCCGCATACGTTCTCCCACGGCATTATTCGCAACGGCGTGACGACCATCGTATCCGAGCCGCATGAGATGGCCAATGTGTTCGGCCTGGAGGGCGTGCAGGAAATGATCCGGGCCAGTGAAGGCTGCGCCGCCGATATTTTGTACGCCATTCCGAGCTCGGTCCCGTCCACGCCGCTGGAGACGGCAGGCGGCGAGATCGATATCAAGCATATCGATGCGCTGCTGCAGGAAGAGAGCGTCGTCTGCCTCGGGGAAATCATGAACTCGGTCGACGTGCTGCGTGATCCGGACTGCAAGACGAACCGCATCCTCAATCATGTCCGCTCGCACTATCCGAAGCTGGTCATCGAGGGGCATACGCCGAAGAAGCTGGTCGATCTGGAACTGGCCCGCTTCATGTTCGCGGGCGTCGATTCCGACCATACGGAACAGGCGCCGGCCAGCATGCGCGACCGGTTGGCGAACGGCATGTTCCTGGAGATTCAGGAGAAATCGATGACGCCGGATATCATGAAGATGTTGATCGAGGAAGACGTGGCGGAACTGTTCTGCTTCGTCACGGACGACGTCATGGCCGATTCCTTCGTTCAGGACGGCCACCTGAACCATATCGTGCGCAAGGCGATCGCGATGGGGATGACGCCGGAGCGGGCAATCTACGCAGCGACCTACACGCCGGCCCGGCGCATGCAGCTGCATGACCGCGGCGCTATCGCTCCGAACAAGGCGGCGGACTTCGTCCTGCTCAGCGACCTGGAGCAGTTCACGATCGACGCCGTATATAAGAACGGGCGGCTGGCATATGAAGCCGGAGCGCCTTACGAGCAAGCGGAAGCCGTTCGTCGCTTCCCGGCCCATTTCTACCGCAGCGTGCAGCTTGCCGAGATGACCGCGGCCGACTTCGAGGTCCGGATCGAGGCCGAGGACGGAACCCATCCATGCCGCGTGATGGAAGTCGTGAACGGCACGACGAATACGAACGAACTGCACAAGCCCGTCGAGGTGAAGGACGGCCGTCTCCATTGGGAGGCTGGACCGTACGGGCTCATCGCGACATTCGAACGCTATGGCAAAAACGGCAACCGCGCGTACGGCCTGATTACCGGTAATACGATCAAGCGCGGCGCCATCGCGACGACATATTCGCATGACAACCACAACCTGCTCGTCGTCGGCCACTCCGCCGAGGATATGGCGCTGGCCGCCAACACGGTCATTGCCGATCAAGGCGGCTTCTGCGTCGTGGACGGCGGCAAGGTTATCGCCCATGTGCCCCTTCCGGTCGGCGGCATTCTGTCGGAGCAGCCGCTCGACGAATTCGGGCCGGCGGTGAAGCGGCTGCGCGAAGCGATGGAGTCCCTCGGCTACGAGCACTATAACCCGATTATGTCTCTCAGCACGCATTCACTTCCGGTCAGCCCTTCGCTCAAAATTACCGATCTCGGACTGATCGACGTCGAAGCGGGCGCCGTCGTTCCGCTGCTGGTCGAGAAATAGGCCGACGGCCCCCTATGCGGGCCCGTTTTACTCAGACTGCTGGATAGGAAGGAAGCACACGCCGGCTGACATTTTATGTCGGCCGGCATTTTTGTTCGGGTTGGCGCTTTGAGCAAGCTGACGCTTTAAGTCGTTTGATGGTGTACGTCGAGTGGTGTTTCTTGCCGCCAGCGCTATATGTTGTATTGCTTTGTCCAAGTAACGCTATTACCTTGTGATGATTCCGCCCTCCTTCAAAGTCCCACTACCTGTTCCAGCCTTATGGCCAGAATCCCACTCGCTCAGGGTACCTTCGTATCCGTTCACAATGCTTCTCTCGACTTCTTATGCTGATTATCCCAGCCACTCAGGCAGCTCAGAAGATCATCCCGGGATATCTCCTACCGTTCAGTGATCCGTACGACCTTGCAAATGAATGACTCAAATGTCCAGTCCAGGTACTCCCTACGACCCTACGATGAATCACAGAACATCCAAAGTCTTCCAATGACTTTGCGATGAATCCCCCAACGATTAAGGAACTCCTTGCGTCCTTATGATGAATCCCCCAACGATTAAGGAACTCCTTGCGTCCTTATGATGAATCCCCCAACGATTAAGGAACTCCTTGCGTCCTTATGATGAATCCCCCAACGATTAAGGAACTCCTTGCGTCCTTACGATGAATCCCCCAACGATTAAGGAACTCCTTACGTCCTTACGATGAATCCCCCAACGGTTCAGGTACTCCCTACGGCCTTATGATGAATATCCCAACCCCTCAGGGACTTTTAGACTCAAGACAAGACATTTCATTTGTTCAGCGGGCAAAGGCTGCAAATCTTCTGTTTCCTGGTGACATTACCCCAAAAAGATAAGTCTTATTCCATTAATACACTTGACATGGAAACATATGTTTGGTATCTTAAATATGAGAACATACGTTTGTCATTGTTCGATATCAAGGGGGTTGCTGGGATGAAAGGCTGGTTGGGCGTCGGCACTTTGGAGGATGTGGTAAATCGTTTTCCGACGGAAGCATCTTGTGTTCCTGTCCTGTTCTCGTTCAAATGGCCTCATGGCTTCCGCTGCCCGAACTGCCGGCATCACCATGCCTACGTTATCCGAACAAGGCGGCTTCCTCTGTATGAATGCGGCTCTTGCCGCCATCAGACTTCCTTGACTGCAGGGACGATCTTCGAGGGCAGCCGAACCTCTTTGCGGAAGTGGATTGTCGCAATTTGGCTCGTCTCTAATCCAAAGGAAGGCATTAGTGCGGTCAGACTACGCTCGATTATTAATGTCACTTACAAGACCGCATGGTCGATGCTGCATAAAATTCGTACCGCGATTAGCTGTGCTGATGAAGAGGAGCGGCTTGAAGATTATGTGCATGGCTTTATTGCCTTCAATGGCCCTAAACTATATCCCAGTGTCGATCTTGCGCCGCGGGAGCAACCGATAATTGTGGCGGCTTCACTGGCTCCGAATGGGGAGGAACGGCACTATAAAATGAAGCAGGTGAACCGGCAGTACATGTCCGGGAAGCTGCTGCTTCCTTGCGGCTGCGATCGTTTTATCGAAGACCATATCTCTGCGCCGGAGTCGAATGTTTCTATTATCCGCCAGCGCTTTCGGGTCAAGCATAACAGTCCATTGTATGCTGTATTTCGGCGAGCACAGCGTTGGTTATGCGATACGTTCCGCGGGATAAGTGGGAAGTATCTGCAGTATTATTTGGATGAATTTTGCTACCGGGAAAATAGCAGGGCCCGCGAAACGGCAGGATGGGAACCCTTGGCCTCGATATGCTGTGCAGACAACGGGGCAAGACGGCGGTACTTATGGCGGGCATCTACCTCACGGAGCTGTGACCGCTTCCTTGCGGCGGCCTGAATAAATATGGGGGAGTGCAGCGGTCCATATAGGTACTCCAGTGGCTACCGGGTATGTACAGGTTATTTCGTACGACCGATTTATTATTTTAATTTTTCTGATTTTTACCTGGAATGCGGGATGGCAATTCTTGTAGAGCATATCGACTTGCCGTTCCTGAGCTACGGGGATATCGGCTATAAGAGGTCGAAGGGGATGGGAATGCAGAGGTAACGGCAAGGTAATGGAAAGTAACTGCAACGTAATGGCGCAATAGAAGTAAGGCAATCACAAAGTTAAAGCAAAATAATAGCACAGAGGCAGCAAAGTAATAACAAAGTAGTAGCAAAGTAGTAGCAAAGTAGTAGCAAAGTAGTAGCGAAGTAATAGCTAAGTAATAGCTTTCCTTGCTACTTACATTTATCCAGGGGGACGTCATTCTTTTCTCCTGGTGGATCGGGCGATGCATCCTGAGTCTTTGGGATATTGGCCATAAGAGGCATACCCCCCCTATTCACAATGGATATGGAATACGGGGGATTGGAGAAGACAGGGATACCGAGAATCCGGAATGCGGAATACGGAATGCGGACGGAGGTAGGACACGGTGGTAGAACACGGGGCTGGGGAATTATAGGGCCAGGATACGGAGAAATACGGGGAATTCACAAGAAAGACAAGATATACAGCAAATTCGGGTAGACCAAAAATACGAGAAATACGAGAATTACGAGATGTCCCGGGTTATACGGGGAAGCAGGATACGGGGAGAGCCGGACGGTGGCCCGGCCCTGCCTGTATTTTTATTGCTCCTGCACCGCGGTAGTGGAGTGGCCCTCCACGAGTTGGGGCTGGAACATGATTTTTTGCTTCGGCATATCTGGGGTGTAGGATTGGCGCAGCAGCAGTTGAATCGTCTCCTTGGCCATCTCCGGAATCGGCTGCAGTATTGTCGTAAGGCGAGGGACGACGATTCGGGACAGAATCGTGTCGTCGAAGCCGATGATCGACAGGTCGTCCGGAATGCGCAGCCCGAGCTGCTGGGCTGATTGCATGGAACCGACGGCGAGCAGGTCGTTGCAGGTGAACAATGCCGTGGGACGGGTCTCCGTTCCGAGCACGCGGGTGGCGCCCGCCAAGCCGTCCTCTAACGATGAGTTCACTTTCACAATCCAATCCTCATTGACGGCAATACCGGCGTCGCTCATCGCCTGCTTCGCGCCGCGCACCCGGTACTCGCCGCTGGGGCTGTCCTCCGTGACGATGCCGATGCGCCGGTGCCCCAAGGCAATCAGGTGCTGGATCGCCACGTAGCCTCCTTTATAGTCATCCACGGTAATGGTATGCATGGATAAGGAAGGAATATCTTTGGAGAAGAGCACAACAGGGAAGCCCTCGGGAATGCTCTCCTGCAGCAGCGGCCAACGCGAAAATTCGCAGGCGACGATTAGGCCGTCGATCTGCTTGCGCTGCAGCAGGGAAATATAGTTAAGGCCTTTGTCGTCCTTGTTATCGGTGCTGCACATAACGATGCTGTAGCCTTCCGCCTGAGCCTGATCCTCCAAATTGCGGGCGACCTCGGCGAAGAAGGGGTTGGCCAGATCGGAGATGAGCAGGCCGAAGGTAGACGTCTTTTTGCCCGTGAGCGCCGATGCGACGACGCTCGGCTGGTACTGCAGCTCCTTCATAATATGGATGACTCTCTCCCGCGTCTTCCCGCTGATGTTGCCGGTCTGATTGACCACCTTGGACACCGTAGCGATGGAGACGCCGGCAGCTTTTGCGACATCATAAATGGTTGCTTTCATAAACAAACCTCTCTAACTGGCTTACCACGTAAACCTATCATGCATGCTCCTAGCTATCTCAATTATAGACAACAAATGGTGAATGGACTACATCTATAGACAACAAAAGGAGAATGGACTACATCTATAGACAACAAAAGGAGAATGGACGACATCCATTCTCCTCGACCTTGCCGAATCGTTTTGATGTGGAACAACGAAAGAAGACTACTTGGCGAACAGCCATTCGTGAGCCGGATCGTTATGGAATTTCCAGGTCCGCTTCGGGCCTGCCATGACGTTCAAATAATAGGAGTCGTAGCCCGGAGGCGCCGAGACGGGATGATACCCTTCCGGAACCAGTACGACATGCCGGTGTGGGACCGCCATGTTCTCGTCGAGTGTGCGATCGTCGTTGTAGACCCGCTGCATGACGAAGCCCTGTGCGGGATTCACCTCGTGGTAGTAGGTCTCCTCCAAATACGACTCCCGCGGCAAATCGTCCTGGTCATGCTTGTGCGGCGGATAGCTCGACCAATGTCCTGCGGGCGTAAAGACCTCCACGACGAGCAGGCTGTCCGCCTCCTTCTGCTCCGGCAAAATATTATGGATATGCCGCTCCATGCTGCCTGAACCGCGCGTCTCTACGCCGACATCTTCAGGCGCGATGACGCGGGCTGGGTACGTTCCCTTGCCAGGCGCTGAGCAGACGGCCAATTCCAGCGCCGTCTCTGCCTGAACGGAGTAGCGGTCATCATTCGGCACATAGACAGAGAAGGGAGGGATGCGATCGAAGACGCTCATGCGATGGCCAAGCGTGCCGAACGATTGCTTGGCGGTCTCGATCTTCGCCTTACCGCTCAACAGAACGAGGCAGACCTCACGGTCGTTCGTTGCCCGTTCCAAGACCTCGCCCGGGCGCAAGGAATATACTTCGAAGCCGACATACTCCCAGCCGGCGGAATCCGGCGTGACGGATAAAATTTGGCCGTGCTCGTCTCTCGGTACAGGTGCCACAATTAATTTTGACATGAAAGAATCTCCTCCCGAGCCAATAGTAGAAATGCATAAGGCGGATTGATGGGACAGAAAACCCTGGCTGCTCAGCGGAACTCAGCCGGAAGGTCCTATCCTGGCTTGCTGTTACCGCCCGTGCACAGATACGGATTCATGTTCCAGCTTGACGGGGCGTCCGCTGTGCAGCGACTCTTTCGCCGCGCGGGCGATTCGCTCCGCCTGCAGTCCGTCGTTCGCGTCGCACGCGATAGGCCGATCGTCAAGAACGGCGCGAACGAATTCTTCGACCTCGCGAATATAGGCTTGTGTATACCGCTCCAAAAAGAAATATAACGGCTTGTCCATATGCACCCCGTCCGCCGTAGAGACTAGCGCGGTGGATGCGCGGTCATTGTCCGTCGTGACGCTGCCCGCTGAACCGAACGCTTCCAGACGCTGATCGTAACCGTAAACGGCCTTGCGGCTGTTCTCAATGATGCCGAGGGCGCCGTTCGCGAAGCGGAGACTGACGATGGCGGTATCGATATCGCCCAATTCGCCGATGCGCGGATCGATCAGATTGGCCCCTTGGGCATACACCTCGATCACTTCGCTCTGCATGACATAGCGCGCCATGTCGAAATCGTGAATCGTCATGTCCATGAACAAGCCGCCTGATGTGGCAATATATTCGGCCGATGGCGGCTCCGGATCGCGGGACGTGATGCGCAGCAGATGTGGGGTCCCGATCTTGCCCGTTTGCACGATATCACGCGCTTTTTGGAAATTATGGTCAAAACGGCGGTTGAACCCAACCTGCATCTTCACGCCTGCTGCTTTCACCGCAGCCACAGCCTGCTCCGTAGTGTTCACGGAGAAGCTGACCGGCTTCTCGCAGAAAATATGCTTGCCCGCTTGGGCTGCCTCCTCAATGATCGCGGCGTGCGTGCTCGTAGGCGAGCAAATGAACACGGCCTGAATGTCCGGATCATTCAGCAAATCGCGGTAATCGCTTGTCACCACCGGAATTCCAAGCCCGGAAGCCCAAGCGTCCAGTCCTTCAATGCATACGTCCGATATGGCGCGAACTTGCGCATCGCGCATCTGTTGAATATGGCCGGCGTGCAGCTTGCCGATGCGCCCGGCACCGATGATTCCCACTTGAAGCATGAATATCCCCGCTTTCTCGGTAGCATAAAATCTAGGTAAAGCAAGGGAAAGCGCTTAACTCACAATCAACTATACGCGATAAATAAAGCGTTATCAAGGTGAAAATCTTTAGGAGTGCGATAAAGCCGCGTCAATACTCAATCTAACGCGCTATATTTTCAATATGATAAAAGGAGACATTGTGAAAAAAAGAACTTAAAATTTGCAGAAAAAAGCGTTTACATCGCCGAAAAGGTGTGACTATAATTAGCCGTAAGGTAAGCGCTTAACTCAAATGCATGGATGCAGTAATTACATCATCGCGTTGCTTCAGCCTGCCTGCCATGGCTTGAAGCAGACCGCACGGAGGTGCTGACTGGGCATGAATGCATTGGTATTTCCAGCGAATCGCCCGTTTGATCTGATTGCGATCGGGAGATTGTGCATTGATCTGAATGCGAACGAGATTCATCGGCCAATGGAGGAGACGAGGACATTCACGAAATACGTCGGGGGATCTCCGGCCAATATTGCGATTGGCGCGGCCCGTCTCGGGATGAAGAGCGGCTTCATCGGCAAGCTGGCCGATGACCAAATGGGCCGTTACATCGAGCAGTATTTAAAAGAGAAATCGATAGATACGTCACAGCTGTCTGTAGACAAGACGGGCGCCGTGACTGGCCTGACTTTTACGGAAATCAAAAGTCCAACCGACTGCAGCATTCTTATGTACCGGGACAATGCGGCCGATCTGCTGCTGAAGCCGGAGGAAGTGTCGGAGTCGTATATTAAGCAGACGAAGGCGCTGCTTGTGTCGGGAACTGCGCTGGCCGCCAGCCCGTCGCGCGAGGCGGTGTTTGTCGCTTTGGACTTTGCGCGCAAGCATGGGGTATTCGTGTTCTTTGATTTGGATTACCGTCCGTACACGTGGAAAAACACGGCCGAGACGTCGATCTACTACCAGCTCGCGGCCGAGAAGTGCGATTTTATTATCGGCACTCGTGAAGAGTTCGACATGATGGAGAAGTTCGCTGGCCATCAGGCGGATGATCGGCTGACGGCGGAGAAATGGTTCGGGCATCATGCGCAAGTGGTGCTCATCAAGCATGGGGGAGACGGCTCAATCGCTTACACGAAGGAGGGCGGATCCTATAAAGGCGGCATTTTCAAGACGAAGGTGCTGAAAACGTTCGGTGCCGGCGATTCCTACGCGTCCGCCATGATTTACGGCTTGATGCAGGGATGGGAACTGCCGCGAGCGATGGAATACGGCAGCGCGTCGGCGGCCATCGTCATATCCCGCCACAGCTGCTCCGAGGCGATGCCGACGGTGGAAGAGCTGAACGCGTTCATCGACAGCGCGGAGCGAACATGATGGGAGGAGAATCGAGCATGGCTGAAGCAACAACCATTCGCAACTATGTCGGAGGGGAATGGAAGGCGTCGACATCAGGCAAGACGGAGCCGGTCTACAATCCGGCGACAGGAGAAATTATCGCGCACGTGCCGCTTTCAAGCCGGGAAGAGCTGAATGAGGCGGCCGAGGCGGCCGCAGAGTCGTTCAAAACGTGGTCCCGCACCGCCGTGCCGCGCCGGGCGCGCATTATGTTCAAATACCAGCAGCTCTTGATCGAGCATTGGGATGAGCTGGCGAAGCTCATTACGATGGAGAATGGAAAAAACTACAAGGAAGCATACGGCGAGGTGCAGCGCGGCATCGAATGCGTCGAATTTGCCGCCGGCGCCCCGACGCTCATGATGGGCAAGCAGCTGCCCGACATCGCGACGAACATCGAATCCGGCATGTATCGTTATCCGCTCGGCGTCGTCGGAGGCATTACGCCATTCAATTTCCCGATGATGGTGCCGTGCTGGATGTTCCCGCTTGCGATCGCCTGCGGCAACACGTTCGTGCTGAAGCCGTCCGAGCGCACGCCGCTGCTGGCTTGCCGCTTGGCGGAGCTGATGGAGGAAGCGGGCCTGCCTCGCGGCGTGCTCAACATCGTGCATGGCGCGCATGACGTCGTGAACGGCCTGCTCGATCATCCGTTGGTCAAGGCGATTTCCTTCGTTGGCTCCCAGCCTGTCGGCGAGTACGTCTATAAGCGCGGAACGGCGAACCTGAAGCGTGTGCAAGCGTTGACCGGAGCCAAAAACCATTCGATTGTCATGGAGGACGCCGATTTGGAGCTTGCCGCGACGCAGATCATCAATGCCGCCTTCGGCTCCGCCGGAGAGCGCTGCATGGCTTGCGCGGTTGTTCTTGTGCAGGAATCGGTCGCGGATGAGCTTGTATCGCGTCTGGCCAAAGCTTCCGACGAGCTTATTATCGGCAATGGAGCACGGGAGGACGTCTTCCTCGGGCCGGTTATCCGCGAAGCGCATAAGGAACGCGCGCTTGGTTATATCGACTCCGGCGTCCAGGAAGGGGCACGGCTTGTCCGCGACGGCCGCCGAGATGCGGAAGCGAGCGGCGAGGGCTACTTTATGGGGCCGACGATTTTTGATAATGTGACGCAGGAAATGAAAATTTGGCAGGATGAGATTTTCGCGCCGGTGCTGTCGGTTGTGCGCGTGAAAGATCTGGATGAAGCCATCGCGTGGGCGAATGCATCCCGGTTCGCGAATGGCGCCTGCCTCTTTACCGGAAGCGGCGCTTATATGCGCCAGTTCCGCGAGCATATCGATGCGGGCATGCTCGGCGTGAACGTGGGCGTTCCGGCGCCAATGGCGTTCTTCCCGTTCTCGGGCTGGAAGGATTCCTTTTATGGCGACCTGCATGCGAACGGAACGGATGGGGTGGAATTTTATACGCGCAAAAAGATGATTACTACGCGCTGGTAAGGACGGTGTTCGGAATGGAAACGATTCGCTTGACGACGGCCCAAGCGCTCGTCAAATTTCTCGATCAGCAGTATATCGAGTTTGACGGAGAGGAGCAGCGCTTTGTCAAAGGGATTTTTACGATATTCGGCCATGGCAATGTGCTCGGCTTAGGCCAGGCGCTGGAGGAAGACTGCGGCGGCCTGGAAGTATACCAAGGGCGCAACGAGCAAGGAATGGCCCATGCCGCGGTGGCGTTCGCGAAGCAGATGCGGCGCAGGCAGATCTGTGCCTGCACGTCGTCGGTCGGGCCTGGCGCCGCCAATATGGTGACGGCCGCAGCCACGGCGACGGCCAATCAGATTCCGGTATTGCTGCTGCCGGGGGACACGTTCGCCTCGCGCCAGCCCGATCCGGTGCTGCAGCAGATCGAACAGCCGCATGACCTGACGGTATCGACGAATGACGCGTTCCGTCCGGTCAGCAAATATTGGGACCGCATCATGCGGCCGGAGCAGTTGATGACCGCGCTTCTTCATGCGATGCGCGTACTGACGAATCCGGCCGATACGGGAGCGGTCACGATCGCGCTGCCGCAGGATGTGCAGGGGGAAGCGTATGATTACCCTGCATCGTTTTTCGCGAAGCGCATGCATCGGATAGACCGCCGCCCGGCGTCGGAAGCGGCGCTCGAAGATGCGGTCCGGCTCATGATGAGCAAGCGCAAGCCGCTGATCATCTGCGGGGGCGGCGTTCGTTACTCCGAGGCCGGAGCGGAGCTGCAAGCCTTTGCGGAAGCTTTGCACATTCCGCTGGCAGAGACGCAGGCGGGCAAGAGCGCGGTGCCGGGTTCGCACCCGCTCAATCTCGGCGGCGTCGGGGTAACTGGCAACGGAGCGGCGAACGCGATCGCCAAGGAGGCCGATCTCATTATCGGCGTCGGCACGCGTTTCACCGACTTCACGACCGGCTCGAAGGAGCTGTTCAGCGGCCCCGGCACGGACATCCTGACGGTGAACGTGTCCGAGTTCCATGCGCTCAAGCTGGAGGCGACACCGGTCGTGGCCGATGCGAAGGCCGCGCTGATTGCGCTGCGGCAGCGGCTGGAGGCGGCCGGGTACCGCTCGGGCTATACGACCGAGATTGAAGCGGCGCGCGCCGCCTGGAGCGAGGAGTGGAAGCGCCTGGCCGGCATCCAGTACGCGGCCGGCGCGTTCACGCCCGAAGTCTCGGGGCATTTGGATGAGGCGCTGCCGGAATATGCCGAGGCGCTCGGCAGCTGCCTGACGCAGACCCGGGTGCTGGCGGCATTGAACCGGCTGCTCGGAGACGACGCCGTCGTCGTAGGCGCCTCGGGGAGCTTGCCTGGCGACCTGCAGCGGATGTGGGTGGCCGAAGCGCCCCATTCGTACCATATGGAATACGGATATTCCTGCATGGGCTATGAAATTTCGGGGGCGCTTGGCGTGAAGATGGCGGAGCCGGATCGCGAAGTGTATGCGTTCGCGGGGGATGGAAGCTACCTGATGCTTCACTCCGAGCTCGTCACGAGCATTCAGGAAGGACAAAAGATTAATGTGCTGCTGTTCGACAACAATGGCTTCGGCTGCATTAACAACCTGCAAATGGGACACGGCATGGGCAGCTTCGGAACGGAATTCCGCGCCCGCAATACATCCACCGGCAAGCTGGACGGCCCGCTTGTCGGCATTGATTTCGCCCGCAGCGCCGCAGGCTACGGCGTGATAACCTATACGGCTCGCACGCTGGAGGAGCTGGAGCAGGCCGTCGCGGACGCGAAGCGGCAGACGGTCTCCACGCTCATTGATATCAAAGTGCTGCCGAAGACGATGACGAACGGTTACGGCGCTTGGTGGAACGTCGGCGTCGCAGAAGTGTCCGGGAAGCCGGACATTGCGCGCGCGAGCGAGGAGCGGCGGCGGTTTTTGCAGCAAGCAAGACCTTATTAATACGAAGACGACAACGAAGATCGCGCCTCGGCGGAGCGGGCGTGCAGACGCGGCACCCGCCCGGCATTCTGCCGAGGGCGCGATGACATCAGGGAGGAATGGATATGTTTGCAGCAGGCAGCGTAAAAATAGGGATTGCACCCATCGGCTGGACGAATGACGATATGCCGGAGCTGGGCGGAGAGAATACGTTCGAGCAATGTGTAAGCGAGATGGCGCTCGCAGGATATGCGGGCACGGAGGTCGGCAACAAGTACCCGCGGGATACCGGCGCGCTGCAAAAGGCGCTCCGTCTGCGCAAGCTGGAGGTGGCCAGCGCCTGGTTCAGCGCCTACCTTACCGTTAAGCCGCTGGAAGAGACGACAGCGGCATTTGTTCAACACCGCGACTTCCTGCACGCCATGGGGGCGAAGGTGATTGTCGTATCCGAGCAGGGGCACAGCGTTCAAGGCATGATGGATACCCCGCTGTTCGAGCGCAAGCCGGTGTTCGGAGAGCAAGATTGGAAGCGCTTAACCGAGGGTCTGCATGTGCTTGGCGAGTTGGCTAAGGACAAGGATATGGACATCGTGTACCATCATCATATGGGCACAGGCGTGCAGACGGAAGAGGAGATCGCCCGTCTCATGGAGGGGACGAATCCGGAACTGGTGTCTTTGCTCTACGATACCGGCCATCTTGTGTTCTCGGGCGAAGAGCCGCTGAGCATATTGAACCGCTATATGGACCGGATTAAGCATGT
The DNA here is from genome assembly GCF_945605565.1 of Paenibacillus dendritiformis. NCBI lineage: Bacteria > Bacillati > Bacillota > Bacilli > Caryophanales > Paenibacillaceae > Paenibacillus > Paenibacillus dendritiformis. The sequence goes on from NZ_OX216966.1 coordinate 1,537,911, forward strand.
CCATTTGAAGGACGTCCGAGCCGACGTGGCGCGCCGCGTGCGCGAGGAGGGGCTCAGCTTCCTGCAGGCGGTGAAGGAAGGCGTATTTACCGTTCCCGGAGACGGCTGCATCGACTTCGCGCCGCTATTCCGGGCCTTGTCCGCGGCCGGATACCGCGGCTGGATGCTCGTGGAAGCGGAGCAGGACCCCGCCAAAGCGAATCCGTTCGAGTACGCGTTGTTAGCGCGAGACTATATTCAGCGCCAAGCTGGCGTATAAGTTGCGAGTTCAGTCAGACGAAGGGGAGAGATGGATCTATGGGAGACAACAGAGTCGTATCGGTAGGACTCGTCGGCTTGGGGCGGCTCGGACGGCAGCATGCCGAGAACTTGGCGTATCGCATTCCGAACTGCAGACTGACGGCGGTATGCAGCATCAAGGCGGAGGAGGTTGAAGAAGCGCAGGCGCAGTTAGGTGTTCCTTACGGTTATACCGACTATGAGGACATGCTGCGGAATAAGGAGCTGGACGCGATTTTCATCGCTTCGCCGTCCTCCTATCATTGCGATCAGATTGAAAAGGCATTGGCGGCAGGCTTTCACGTCTTCAGCGAAAAGCCGCTCGGACTTTATATGGAAGAAGCGCTTCGCGTGCAGGAGGCGGTGCGCAGCCATCCGAATCAGGTATTCATGCTCGGCTTTATGCGGAGATATGATCGCTCCTACGTCTATGCCAAGCGGAAAATCGAAGCGGGAGCGATCGGCGAGCCCGTGCTGATTCGCTGTTATGGGCTCGATCCGGCCCAAGCGATGCCCGGTTTTTTGCAGTTCGCCAAGAGCAACTACAGCGGAGGCTTGTTCCTCGATATGGCGATACACGACCTGGATTTGGCGCGGTGGTATTTGGGCGTGGAAGCGGAGCGGGTATGGGCCATCGGCGGCTCTCACCGCTATACGGAGCTGGCGCAGCTGCAAGACGCTGAGACGGGCGCGGCCCTGGTCCAATTTGCCGGGAATAAAATGGGGGTATTCGTAGCGGGACGCAATTGCGCGCATGGCTATCATATCGAGACGGAGATTATCGGGACGCTCGGAACGCTGCGCATTGGAACCGTCCCCGAGAAAAATCAGGTGGCGATCATGGACGACCGCGGCGTGGTGCGCGAATGTGCGCAAGGCTTCCTGGAGCGGTTCGAGCAGGCTTATTTGGATGAGGCGATTGAATTTGTGGAGGCCATTCTTGAGGGAAGACAACCGGGAGTCAGGGTGGAAGACGGGGTGCTGTCGACCGCGCTTGGGTATGCATGCAAGGAATCGTATGACACCGGCCGATTGGTTGAGGTGTGTGCGCCTGCAGCCTTAAGCGGCTCGCACGATACGAGGTAGACTTACAGATCTCTCTACGCGTGGAGAAGGAGGGCACTCATGACCTACATTACTGTCATTACCTTTTTATTGTACACCGGAATTGTCGCCTGGTACTCCTGGTACAAAACGCGCAGCATTAACCTCAACAGCTCGGATGGATATTTTCTCGGCGGACGCAGCTTGACTGGTGTTGTAATCGCTTTCTCTCTTCTGTTGACCAATCTGTCGACGGAGCAAATGGTCGGCTTGAACGGACAAAGCTATGCGACGTCCATGGTCGTCATGGCCTGGGAAGTGACATCCCCGATTGCGCTGATTTTCATGGCGTTTGTGTTTTTGCCCCGTTATTTGAAGACGGGCATTACGACCATCCCGGATTTTCTGGAGCAGCGCTACGATCTGCGGACGCGCCAGATTATTTCCGTTCTCTTTTTGCTGGGGTACGCGGTGGCTTACTTGCCGACGGTCCTGTATTCCGGAGCACTTGTGCTGGATACGATATTCAATATTTCCGACCTGTTCGGCTTGAGTGACTTCAACATCATTTTGATCGTGTCGCTTGCGATTGGAATTACGGGGATTGCTTATGTCGTACTTGGCGGATTGCGCGCATGCGCGCTCTCGGATACGCTGAACGGCGTCGGGCTTATTGTCGGCGGGCTGCTGATTACATTTCTTGGCCTGTTCGCGCTTGGCGGGGGCAGCCTGGTCGAAGGCGTGAACACCTTGCTGCACAAAGAGCCCGCAAAATTAAACTCGATAGGAGACAGTTCCTCTCCCGTGCCATGGGTTACCATCTTCGCAGGGCTGCTGTTCAACAACCTGTTCTACTGGTGTACGAATCAAGCCATCGTCCAGCGTACACTCGGTGCGAAGAACTTGAAGGAAGGACAGAAGGGCGTGCTGTATGCCGGGATGTTCAAAATTTTCGGCGCCTTCTATCTGGTGCTGCCGGGCATCATCGCGTATCATCTGTTCAACAATTCGTTAAGCAATGCCGATCTGGCTTATCCGTCGCTTGTTATTGAAGTGCTGCCGACGCTGCTGTCCGGATTTTTCGCAGCCGTTCTGTTCGGCGCGATCTTAAGCTCCTTTAACGGGGCTTTGAACAGCTCGTTGACCTTGTTTACACTCGATATTTATAAGCCGATATTCAAGCCGGATGCGACGGAGCAACAATTGGTGAAGGCCGGCAGAAGGTTTGCGATTGCGCTGGGCCTCGTTGCCGTTATCGTAGCGCCATTCATTTTGTATGCGCCTTCCGGATTGTATTACTACTTGCAGGAGATGTTCGGGTTTTATAATATCCCGATCATTGCTGCGGTCGTCGTCGGTTTTTTCAGCAAAAAAGTGCCGGCCATCGCACCCAAGATTGCATTGTGCGTACACGTCGTGCTGTACACCTTATCGAAGTTTTTCATGGGCACGATCAATTTCTTGTACATTTTAAGCGTATTATTCCCGGTATGTGTACTCGTCATGCTTCTTATCGGAAAATGGAAGCCGCGCGAGCAGGATTTCGAGCTGTTCGAATCGGGGAAAGTCGATTTGACGCCATGGAAACATGCAAAAGTCTTTACGATCGTCATGGTGCTGTTGATGGTGGCCGTATATGTTTTATTCTCTCCTTGGGGCATCGCCGCATAATTACGGACAGATTCTTACTTCCAGAGCGGTTCATCTTCTTCAGCACAAAAGCTGCCGAACGCGTCGGCAGCTTTTTTCTTGGGCTGTCACATGATTCTTCCTTCGAAGTATGATATAGTGTAACTCAGAGGTAAGCGATTACATCTGGAGGTTTGTGTTATCGGTATCCCCAAGGGGTTGTCTCCAGAGACTATATCATTTTAATGAAGAGGTGGATGCGATGAAAGCAGGTCTCAGCACGTACAGTCTGCTGCAAGCGATCAGAGCGGGCGAGATGACGGTATTGGACGTTATTGACTGGATTGCCGACAACGGCGGGGAGCATATGGAGATTGTTCCTTACGGCTTTACTTTGGTCGACAATCCGGAATTGGCGGATGCCGTTCGCGATAAGGCGAAGGAGCGCGGCATTGAACTCTCGAACTACTCGATGCCGGCCAACTTCGTTCAGGAGACAGAGGAAGCCTTCGAGGCGGAAGTCGAACGCGTCAAGCAGCATGTCGATCTCCTGCATCGGATGAGGATCAAGCATATGCGCCATGATGTCACGGCGTTCACCCTGCCGAAGGAGCAAATGACGATCGAATGGTTCGAGGCGAATCTGCATCTGATGGTGGAAGGAAGCCGCCGGATTGCGGATTATGCGGCACAGTTCGGCATTACGACGACCTTGGAAAACCACGGCTTCTCTGCTCAAGCAAGCGACCGCGTGCAGCGTATATTGTTATCGGTAAACCGTCCGAATTTCAAAACGACGCTCGATGTCGGGAACTTCCTGTGCGTCGATGAGAATCCGCTTGTCGGCGTGAAGAAAAACTTGCCGTATGCTTCGCTGGTCCATGTGAAGGATTTTTATGTGCGTCCATTCTATGAGCATCCGGGCGAGGGAGACTGGTTCCTGACGGCGAACGATAATTATTTGCGTGGAGCGATTCTGGGCCAGGGCGACTTGCCGATGCGGGAGATCATCAAGCTTATCAAGCAATCCGGTTATGACGGATATATTACGCTTGAGTTCGAGGGTATGGAAGATTGCCGGGTCGGCTCATCGATCGGATTGAAAAATTTGAAGCGTTTCTGGGATGAAGCCTAAGCGTTAGTACGGGGCATTTTTTCATAAAAATAACATGCAGGGAAAGGCCGTTCTCGCCATTAGCGGGAAACGGTCTTTCTTCATTAGAAGGGGGGATGGGGGCTGCGCTTCTTTCAACCACTATCCCATTGACTCAGAATGAGCGGCCCTCTGCTCAGTTAATGGTGTGATTGATGGCTTGAGTGGGTGCTAGTAACGGGGAGGGGATCCTGAGCGAGGGGGAGAGTGTGCATAAGGTCCGGCAACAACCTTTTTTGGTATGTTGGAAATGCAACCTTGCAGCCGCTTGATCGCATCTATGTATATAGAGAGCCAATGGGGGGAGAAGATGAACGCCGAACAGGAATGGGTGACAAGGCTGCGCGGCGGCGACCGCGAAGCGCTGCGTTCGCTCATGGATGCATACGGTCATGACGTCATGCGGATGGCTGCCTTGCTGCTTGGCGATCGGCATGGCGCTGAGGACATCAGCCAGGAAGTGTTCTGGACCGTGTTCCGCCGAATTCATCAGAAGTCGGAAAACGGCAGCTTACGGGCATGGATCATGAAGATTACGGTGAATCTGTGCCGGGCCCAGATGCGGAAGGCGTCATGGAAGCGGCTCTTCTTCACGGAGCAGCCGTGGCGGAATGAGATCTCCTCCATCGGAACCACGGAAGCGGTGGCGCTGCGCCTCACGTTGGGGGAATGCATTCAGAAGCTGTCTTATCCAGATCGGGAGATCATCGTGCTTCATTATTTTCAAGATTGGGCCATTGCCGACATAAGCGCCGTACTAGGACAGCCCGAAGGTACGGTGAAGAGCAGACTGTCGCGTGCGCGGAGCAAGCTTGAACGAATCTTGAAGGAAAGCGGGTGGGAGCATGAGTGAGCGTTGGCGCGAGGCGCTGCAGGAAGAGATGACGCAGGTGGCATTTACCGAGAAAATGAAGCAAGAGGTGATCGCGCATGCGAAGCCTTCCCTGTGGGAGCGTGAAATCCGGATTCCGCTGCGCTTGGCGATTCCGGGCTTATTCCTGTCGCTGCTCCTCGCACTCTCCCCGCTGCTCCTGCCTGGGGGGACAGGCGAGTCGGATCGGATGGCTAAGGATGAGACGGCCGCATCGGAAGACAGCTTCGTCTACGTGGGCGGCATCTATATTCGGGCTTCGCTGCTGGAGAAGGAGGGAAGAGATTGATACGGTTAAAAGTTCGGCATCTCGCCATCCTATTGGCCGTGCTGGCCGCTTTGTCGGGATTGTCCTGGATCCTGCCGAAGATAGCGGCACAGCCACATGAATTTTGGTTGTCATTTCTTGGGCGGGGGGAGGATACGGCCAATGAAAGGTACTTTGCGCTAATGAACAGCCATCTTCCCGCACGTGAGAACATGCTGTATATCGGTAAGAATAGTTCCTCCTTCTCGACGCAAGGATCGGAAAACACGGAGCTATCCGTGGAGGCGATGGAACAGCAGGCCGAGCAATTCCTTCGCGACTACCCCGATCATCCGAATGCCTCTCTCGCTCGGAGCCGGCTCGCCAATATCTATATGCTGGACAAAAGATGGGAGAAAGCAGAGCGGCTGTACAAGGAATTGATGCGAAGCGATTCGTTGCATAATTTTGAATACCGCGATCAAGTGAAGCTGCTGGAATCAAGAGCGCCCAAGCCAGGAGAGAAGCCGATGCTGAGCGGCACCGTTATGCGAGGGCAACAACCGCTCGAAGGAGCTGTCGTCGTGCTGCGTAAGACGGACGCGAACTCGTGGCACTCTCCACCCCGCCCGGATATTTATCCAATGGCAATGACGGATGAGAACGGGGAATTCCGTTTTTATCAGGTGCCGGAACAGACCTATGATATCGAAATCGGAGCTCCGCTGCGGGAACTGGATTCCTATACGTACGCAGAGACTTCGCCGGATAGCATCGTGTTGAAGAAAGGGCAATCGGTGGAAGGGATTGTTATGCAGTTGAATCCGAATCTCACCGTCCTTGAGCCGCAAGGTCCTGTCACCGTGGAGGGCGATGCGGTTACGATGCGATGGGAAGCCTATCCGGGCGCTGCCTATTATGTGGTGCAATGGATGGAGCCGCATCAGTCTCGCTCCGGCAAATCCCGGGGGGCGGCCACTCATGTGCTTCCGGGAAAGCATGCAGGGACGAAAGCTACGTACCGTCTATCGGAGCTGAGAGAGAATGGTGCCGCCGGCGGCGGAATGAATTGGTCGCCTGATGAGGGCATCTGGATTTATCCTTCCTATTTGCTCGGTATCGGATACCCTGGCGCCCAGTATGTGTGGAGCGTCGATGCCTATGACGATCAGGACAGGAAAATTAGCAGCTCCCGGCCATACGCGATCGTCGACCAAAGGGAGCTGCCGCTCATTCGCATCCCGGATGGCCCGCTGTCGGACGGAGATCGATACGTTCTGCAGGCGGATTATGAGTCGGCCAAGCGCGCTTACTTGAAGGAAGGCAATAATCGGCATGCATTGCGGGTCCTTGCCCGCATGGAAATGATCGGGACGACGAAGGATTCCTGGGGAGATGAGAAGAAGGCACTTTATTATTTGAAGCAAATCGATCAGCCGGACCTCTCCGATCTGAAAATGATGGAGCTGTGCTATTCCCGCTTAAAGATGGAGGACGAAGCGGAACGGATACGGAGGGAAGTGGAGCGCCTGGAGGGCGGTCAGGCATCCAGCCGCGATGGTTAGGGATTATGCCGCCGGACCATGGCCAGGTTCGGCGGCGTGTACACCGGCGCATACTTGATTTCCGTTAAGGAAAATCTCGCCGGTAAGTTGATAAGGAACAGGGAGCAAGGAAAAGTTAATTTAGGGGTTGCTTTTCTAGCAGGAGCGTGATATATTTATATTCCTGTCTTCGACAGAGCAGCATCATCAGCCGCATGAAGCGAAAAAAGATTTTAAAAAAATGCTTGACGCTGAATCGAAGACATGATATATTATAAAAGTCGCCGCTGAACGCGGTGAAGAAAAGAAAGCAACTTACTAAT